>JBATKU010000171.1:0-27112 GCA_049669725.1 Desulfobacterales bacterium | reverse complement strand
TGAATGACAAACCTGAGGGATATCCTTATTCAGAAAAAGTGCGCTTTGAGATCAACCAGAACAAGTTGACCGATTATAGTGTTGCATCTCAATTTTTCAATATCAGTCAGACGGATATTGTCTGCTTGCAGCATGAATACGGTCTTTTCGGCGGTCCAGCCGGCAGCCACCTGCTGAAACTATTGGGTGGTCTGCGCATGCCGGTGGTGACCACGTTACACACGGTTTTGAAGGACCCCGCGCCGGAATATCGTGCTGTCATGAGTAAGCTATCCGATCTGTCCGACAAACTGATCGTGATGAGTCGTAAGGCATCTGACTTCCTCAAAGATATCTATGGCGTGCCCGAAGATAAGATTATCTTCATCCATCACGGCATTCCGGATACGCCGTTTATTGATCCCAGCTTCAACAAAGACAAGTTCGGCGTGGAAGGCAAAAAGGTGCTGCTCACCTTCGGCTTGCTTTCCCCCAATAAGGGCATTGAAAATGTATTGCAGGCGCTTCCGGCGGTCATCAAAAAACACCCTGATGTGGCTTATATTATCCTGGGTGCAACCCATCCGCATATCTTGAAATCGCATGGGGATGCCTACCGTATCATGCTGCAGCAGCTTGTGCGCAAACTCGATATCGGCGCGCATGTCATTTTTCAAAACCGTTTTGTTGGACTCAAAGAGTTATGTGAGTTTCTCGGCATCGCCGATATCTACGTAACCCCTTATCTTGAAGAAGCCCAGATTACCTCCGGGACCCTTGCCTATGCCATGGGCACAGGCAAAGCCGTCATTTCAACCCCGTACTGGTATGCCACCGAGATGCTTGCCGAAGACCGGGGCCGGATTGTGCCATTCCACAATCCGGATGCCATGGCAGAACAAATCATCAACCTGCTGGACAACGATGTCGACCGGCACGCCATGCGTAAGAAAGCCTATATGTTCAGCCGCGATGCAGTCTGGAAAGAGGTCTCCCGAAAATACCTCCAGGTTTTCAGTGAAGTGCGGCAAAACCGCACCCGGAAACCCCGTCCCCGACACTCCTATGTTGAAAACATCAAGGCCATCACGAATTTCGAGCTGCCGGAGATCAAACTCGATCACCTCAAAGCCTTTACCGATGATACCGGCATCTTGCAACATGCCAACTATACCATTCCCGACCGCACCCATGGCTACTGCACCGATGATAATGCCAGAGCGCTACTGGTTGCCGCCATGGGTCAAAAAAACATGCCAACAAGCGGCTTAGAACTTGATTTTCTCAGTGGTCATTATCTCGGATTTCTCCTGTATGCCTATAATGAAAAAACTGGGCGCTTTCGCAATTTCATGACTTATGCGAGGCAGTGGATGGAGGAGACCGGGTCCGAGGATGCGCATGGCAGATCGCTCTGGTGCCTTGGAAAATCGGTGGCTTTTCTTCAAAATCCCGGGCATCTTGCAATGAGCACCACCCTTTTCAAAAAGGCACTGCGAGCGGTAGAGCATTTTTATTCGCCCCGCGCCATCGCTTTTTCCCTGGTGGGCATGCATGCTTACCTGCATAAATTCTCCGGCGACAGTGATGTGCGCAGGATCCGGGAAGTTCTTGCCGACAGGCTTTTCAATCAGTTTAAAAACAATGCAACAGACGATTGGCCCTGGCTTGAGAACGCTCTAAACTATGCCAACGGCAAGCTGCCCCATGCCCTGCTGCTATCCGGCCAATGGATACAACGTAGCGATATGATCGATATGGGACTCAGATCCCTCAAGTGGCTGCTCACCATCCAGACCGAAAAAGGCCACTTTGTGCCCATCGGCAGCAACGGGTGGTATGAAAAAGGCGGCCCCAGAGCCCGTTTCGACCAGCAGCCCATTGAAGCCAATGCCATGGTCGAAGCTTGTGTGGAAGCCTTTAATGTCACCAGGGATAAAGTATGGTTCGACAATTCAGTCATGTGCTTTAACTGGTATCTCGGACACAATGACTTGAATATGCCGCTCTATGATCCCAAGACCGGCGGCTGTCGAGATGGGTTGATGGCGGACGGCATCAACCAGAATCAAGGCGCCGAATCGTCCCTTGCCTGGCTGCTTTCGCTGATGACATTGCAAAAGCTCTATGCCGACGAGGTCCTTAAACAGTCATCGTCCCCGAAAGCCGCTTAGGTAAAGGTTCAGCCGTGCATATTGCGATGCTCTCGCCCATTGCCTGGCGCACACCGCCAAGCCATTATGGCCCCTGGGAAAGTGTGGCCTCCCTTTTAACCGAGGGGCTGGTAGCGTGCGGCCATGATGTCACCTTGTTTGCAACCGCGGATTCGCAAACCAGCGGCACGCTGCATGCTGTTTGCCCGCGCGGCTATGAAGAAGACCGCTCACTCATACCAAAAGTATGGGAGTGCCTGCACATTTCAGAACTCTTTGAGCATGCCGATGGGTATGACATAATCCATAACCACTTTGACTATCTGCCACTGACCTATACCGGCCTTACCACCACACCGGTGGTGACCACCATTCACGGGTTTTCATCGCCCGGGATTCTACCCGTTTACAAAAAATACAACAGCAAAGTATCCTATGTTTCCATCAGCGATGCCGACCGATCGCCGGATCTTGATTATATCAAAACCATTCATCACGGCATTGATATCCAGCAGTTTGATTTTCAGCCTGCCCCGGACGATACCCTGGTTTTTTTCGGGCGAATTCACAATGACAAGGGCGCCCGACAAGCTATTGAAATCGCCAGGGCCTGCAAAAAAAAGCTGATATTGGCGGGTATTATCCAGGACCATGCTTACTATGACCAATATGTCGCTCCTCACCTAGATAACGACATGGTGATTTATGTCGGCAGCGTCGGACCAGCTGAGCGCAACGGGCTGCTCGGCAAAGCCTGCGCGTTATTGCACCCGATACAGTTTGATGAGCCTTTCGGTTTGTCCGTTATCGAATCCATGGCCTGCGGTACGCCCGTGATCGCCTTTGATCGGGGCAGCATGCCTGAACTTATCGAAAACGGCAAAAATGGTTTTTTGGTCAACAACGTGGATGAGGCCATTGAGACTGTTGCACATATTAAAGAGATTAACCGCGCATACTGTCGTCGCCATGTCGAACGGCATTTCACAGTCGAACGCATGATCAGTGAATACATCCAAGTCTATGAAATGATTTTATAGGACAGACCAATATGAAAACGCATAATCCAATAATAACCCGTTTTGGGAAAAATCCCATCCTAACAAGAAAGGATGTGCCCTATCCAGTAGCTACCGTTCACAACGCAGGCATCGTCAAACACAACGATCGTTACATCATGCTTTTCAGGTCGCATCTGCTAAACGGGCGCTCCATCATTGGCCGGGCCGACAGCGAGGATGGTTTTTCATTTACGGTTCATCCCAAACCCTTTCTGATACCTTCAACCGGGAATGTGTTTGCCGAATATGAAGCGTTCGGTGTCGAAGACATGAGGATTTCCCGGGTAGAAAACGATTACCTGCTGACCTATAGCGCCTATTCCCGTCACGGGGTGCGGATTGCCCTGGCGCGCACCAGGGATTTTGAAAACGTGGAACGTATTGCGCTGATCACCCAGGCCGATTTGCGCAACGTGGTCATTTTCCCTGAAAAGTTCGGCGATCGCTATGTGCGTTTGGACCGCCCGCATTCCGAAATTTCGTCCTGGTCGATCTGGATTTCCTATTCTCCCGATCTCGTGCACTGGGGCGATTCCCGGGTGATTATGAAACCGGCGGCCTATCACTGGGATGAGATGAAAATCGGGCCCGGCGCACCGCCGTTTAAAACCGACAAAGGCTGGCTTCATATTTACCATGGCGTTTTTAAGACCATGTCCGGAACCGTGTATCGACTCGGTGCGGCCCTGCATGACCTTGAGGATCCGGCCAACATCATCGGCGTTTCCGATCAGTGGATATTACAGCCCGAGGATCCCTGGGAGGTGAATGGCTATGTGCCCAATGTTGTCTTTACCTGCGGCGCTGTTCCGGAAGACGATGGTACGGTAAAAATATACTGGGGCGGCGCGGATACGGTCATGTGCGCCGGCACGGCCGTCATTGATGAATTGGTAGCGCTCTGCCTCTCGGTTTCCCGTCCGCCGCTGTAGATGAACATGGCCGGATGATTACAGACCGGAAAATCAACTTCGAGGATAGGCTGGAATTCAAGAGCTATCATGATGATCAGACTTGCGATGCAGAGCATAAAATTTCAATCGACACTAAGGACACAATCATATGCAAGCAAAAAAGCGTCAAAAGCTCAAAGTTAAAAGAAAAACAAATAAGATCATAGGGGATACATCCCGGGTAATCACCCTTCTTCATCTTCCCGATGACAGGTCTCGCATCCCTAAAATAATTCAGCGGATAATGAGCCTGTCTGAAACAGCGGCCAAAAATTTATTTACTCAAATAATGATTGACTTTGCAGGACGACACCAAGACAATGGACATATTTTTGAGCGGCATCTAAATGAGGTGAAAGGTTATCTTCCCCGGGATGCAATGCTTAGCGATGCTAAAAGGGCTCTCATCGGAGCCTACTTTACCAAAGAGTACGCCATTGAATCAGCCGCCCTTTTCAACCCCTCCATCGTCCCCCATCCTGATCAAAGCCATCTGGACCAAGGCAGCTTGCGCTTTGTCATGAGTCTAAGGGCAACGGGCGACGGCCATGTTTCGTCAATTGTCTTTCGCAGCGGCGTCCTTGACGGGCACAATACGTTACTTTTCGACCCGATCAGTGATTTTGTGGAAACGCCGGAGCTCCAATTAGACCCGGACCCGGTTTACAAACGCAATATTTTCCAGCATAAGCTGAACGAGATGAGGGCCAGCAATGAGATAACCGTTTATGTTCTTAACCAGCTGCCGGAAGATTTTACTTATAAAGAATTAATAGAAAAAATTGGAATACTTCGCGCTAAACCGCAATTTTCTGAAACGATCCAAAACAGAACCTTCGAGATCATGCGCAGGCTTGCGGATTCAAATTATGAGGTGAGTTTTCACGCCGATCACCACATATCCGAACGGGTGATCTTTCCCGTTTCGAAAAACGAAAGCAGAGGCATTGAAGATGCGCGGTTCGTCCAATTTTTCAATGACACCGGTGAGGTCGTCTATTTCGCGACCTATACCGCCTATAACGGCGTTACGATTTTACCGCAGTTGATTGAAACAAAGGATTTCATCAAGTTCAACATTTTAACGCTCAACGGTAAAGCAGTAAAAAACAAAGGCATGGCGCTTTTCCCGCGGAAAATTGGCGGCCGCTATGCCATGCTCTCGCGCCAGGACGGTGAAAACAATCATATCATGTTCTCAGACAATATCTATTTCTGGCAGAAATCCCAAATCATCCAGGAGCCTGAATATCCCTGGGAATTCATGCAGATCGGCAACTGCGGTTCCCCCCTCGAAACCAATGAAGGCTGGATTGTGCTCACCCATGGCGTCGGGCCTATGCGCAAGTATTGCATCGGCGCCATACTGCTTGATCTTGAAAATCCGACAAAAATCATCGCCCGCCTGGATGAGCCGTTGCTCGCCCCGTCTGAGAAAGAGCGCGAGGGATATGTCCCCAATGTTGTTTATTCCTGCGGTGCGCTAATTCATAACAACGAGTTGGTCATTCCCTACGCCATGTCCGATATCAATTCCGGTATAGCAGTTGTTGAGGTCAGACAATTGATTAACTGTATGCATGCAGTAGCTTAATGATTTTAAGGAAATTTGTGACTCCATTTATCAATGAGACCAGCTCAATTGATATAGACGAGAATGAGGCTTGTCAGAAACTATAGAGTTGTTTAAAAAGCTCTAATAAGCCTTGATACGAGTGGAAAGCATTTTACAAATTCTTGCGCCAATAAGATGAGGCAGTTGCACAAATCATCTAAAATTAATTTGAAAAGGCGATATTCTCATGGCAGGAAAACCGACTTACAACGAATTGGAAAAAAAAATCAAGCAACTTGAAAAAGAAGTTTTGGAGTACCTTCGAAAGGCAAAAAAACTTAACATGGAACGGAAAGTGACCGAATACAGTCATATAAGGCGAACGATAAGCCTGATGCATATAAATGAGGAATTAAACAGAGAGATTAAAGAACTCAAACGATCTGATACGGAAGAACCGGGGCTGGTTTCTCATAGACTTAGCGAGCGAATCAAAGAGTTAAACTGTCTCTATGATATCTCAAGTTTTGGGGATGCTAGTGATTTTTCACTGGACGCCGTCCTTCAAGCAGTCGTTGATTTCATTCCCCCTGCAATTCAATACCCTGAAATTACTTGTGCTCGACTTATTTTTGGTGGTTGTGAGGTTTCAACCAAAAATTTTAAAGACACGAGATGGAAGTTATCGCGCGAAATCACGGTTAACAATAAATTGATTGGCACTCTGGAAGTGTGTTATCTGGAAGAAAAACCAGAACTTGATGAGGGACCGTTTCTTAAGGAAGCCAAAAATCTAATAAACGCTGTTGCTGAAAATATAGCAAAAATTATCGAGTGCGAGGAGGCTGAAGCCGCGATAAGAAAACACCATGACCATATTGAAGCGCTTATTAGAAAAGCAGCAAAAAAGGTGACCCATATAAAATAAATTATGAATCACCTTTAACAGCTATTTCATTGTACGCCATGCCTTTTTGAAATTTCAAATCCACGACATAATCACTGCGCTTAATATCCGAAATCCGGTGTAGGAAAATCCAACTCAAGTGTAGTAAAAACCGACAAAGTTATAACTATCTAAAAATATTTAAATAAATGGTATATTCGAATTAATTGTGAGGCATTGCTTTTAGGGGTTGTTGAAAACTCCAACACCGGGAAGTCAAAGCAGCGATAGGGTAGCGATCTGTTATAAATACTGATTATTTAATGATTACAGACAATTAAAATTGATATCAGCAGGAATTGACAAACTTGGCACATCATTTGCTCTATATAGCCACCAAACAGTAAACTTTAATTCTTCAAAGGAGAGAGAAATGGCTGACAAAAGCAAAAAAGACCGCAGAAGCAGCGTTGGGTTCGGATCGACGTATCGAAAAGGGCGGGGACAGGACCTGGGCTCGAATCAGGAAATCGGATCGGTGGTTGGCGGCCAGATCTGGCTGGTTAAACCGGACAAGCAGGCCAAGGCGAGCACCCCCTGTCTGTGGATGCAGGCCGGCGTGGTGAAATTTAAAAACTGTGATAATTATTATGATTGTACTACCTGCAAATACGATCATGCCATGGCTTTCAAAGCAACCAAGGGCAAACAGTTGAGCTGGCAGGATGCCATGAGACGCTTGCCGGACATGGACCGTGTCTGCCGCCACAGCCTGACCAATCGTATTGACCGGCGGGCTTGTGCCTATGACTACCGATGCGGCACCTGTGATTTCGATCAGTTCTTCGAAGATGTCTGGACTACCAAAAGCAAAAACATGCCTTCTGAGGTCCAGCAGGTTAAAGGCTTTGACGTTCCGATGGGTTTTTATTTTCATGACGGCCATGCCTGGGCGCGTATCGAAAGCGGTGGTTGCATTCGCATCGGACTCGATGATTTTGCGCTGAAAGTACTCGGAAAAGCCGATGCCCTGGATCTTCCTTTAATGGGTAAGGAACTGGATCAGGGAAAGGCCGGCTGGGGCCTGAAGCGCAAGGATAATCAGGCGGATGTTCTTTCGCCCATCGATGGGGTTATTGTTGAGGTAAATTCGCAGCTGCGGGACACGCCCGATATCGCCAACCGGGAGCCCTACGGGGATGGTTGGCTGTTTATGGTGCGCACGCCTGATGTCAAAGCGACCATGGGAAAACTAATGATCGATCAAAGCAGTCTGAGCTGGATGAACAGCGAAGTCTCCAATCTGGAAGGCATGATTGAAGAGGTGGCCGGCCCGCTGGCAGCCGACGGCGGTTACCTGGCAGACGATATTTTCGGTAATCTGCCGGATCTTGGCTGGAACAATTTAACTAAAAAATTCCTTAAGAGCTGATCCGATGGTTATTCGTTGATGGCTGTTTTCTTCACCGTGTCGTTCTTTCCAATAATTTATAATCAATAACGGGTTACTCGAAGATTGGAACCGGTAAAAAAATGGAAACAACTCGATTAAAAAATAAACACAGCAAAGCCGGCGTCCCTTGCATCTGGATGCAGGCCGGGGTGGTCCGCCGCAAATTTTGC
This sequence comes from Desulfobacterales bacterium, assembly GCA_049669725.1. Classification (GTDB taxonomy): domain Bacteria; phylum Desulfobacterota; class Desulfobacteria; order Desulfobacterales; family JAFDCJ01; genus JAFDCJ01. The sequence goes on along the minus strand of JBATKU010000171.1, from coordinate 18,902 downwards.
GAAATCGATTTTCACTGCGAGGCCTGCCGATTTGATCGGGCCCTGCGGCGCACCGCCAGAGAAAACAGCCAGTTACGGCAAAATGGTGAAATTCTCGAAGGCAAAAGCGGCAGGATCGTTTATTGGAAAGATCGATTGCGAGATTTGCCGGCCTGGAAGCAGCCCTGCCTGCATCATATGAAGGGGCGCATCGACTTTCGTGCCTGCACCCATGATTATCAATGCGGCAACTGTGAATTCGATCAGTATTTTAGTGATCAGTACACGGTGCACGCCGTGGTACGGCCGGTTGATGTCCTGGACGTCAAAGGTTTTAAATTACCCCACGGATACTACCTGCACCGGGGGCATACCTGGGTGAAAATCGAAGAAGATTCAACCGTCCGGATCGGACTCGATGATTTTGCCTTGCGTCTGCTGGGCCCCCTTGATCAAGTTGATGCACCCCTGATGGGTAAAGAGGTAAAGCAGGATCGCGATGATATCCTGCTGAGCCGGAGTTCGAACACCGCCCGGGTACAGTCGCCTATCAGCGGCGTGGTCACTGACATCAATCCTGAATTGAGGGAAAAGGGCAACCTGGCCAATCAAGATCCTTACACCCGGGGGTGGGTGATGCGGCTGCACGCCAACAGTCTTCGTCAAGATCTCAAAAATCTGATGATCGGCGAGCAGGCCAGCGAGTATCTTGATGGGGAGATCGATCGTCTATACGAGGTGATCGAGGAGGAAGCCGGACCGCTTGCTGCAGATGGTGGTTATCTCGGAGATGACATCTTTGGCAATCTGCCTAAGACCAGCTGGCAAAAGCTTACCCGGCTTTTTCTACATAATTAACTTATCCTTCACACAACCATCTCTCTCTAAATCAAAAGGGGTTGCGGTAGCTTCCGCAACCCCTTTTATTTTACTTTAATTCCGACCATCGTGGCATCATCCTGTAACTCGTCGGACTTTACAAATTTTTTCAATCTAGAATTGATTTGTCCGATAATTATGTCGCTGGATTCATGCGCACTCTCGGCAATCACTGATTTCAAACCCGAAGTTTCAAACATAACATTTTGGGAATTGGTGGCTTCGGTAACACCGTCAGAGTAGAGAAGTAAAAAATCGCCCTGGTTCAGATAGATCGTTTCTTCTTCAAGGCAGTCGGAGAACTGTTCATTTTCCACCAGTCCGATACTTATTCCCCTGGGTTTCAACTCTGCTATGGTCCGGGTTTGGGCGCAATAATATAGCGGCCAATTGTGCCCTGCGCGTGCGATCGTTACTGAGTTTTCGGTTAAATTAAAAAAGGCGATCACCGCCGTAATAAAATCGCCTTCGCGCAGCCGTTGGCTGATTAGACCATTGAGGTTATTAAAGATATCCGATGGCGATCGGAGGGTTTGCGAAAAAGCCTGAAACATGCTCTGGGTGTAGGCCGCGTATAAAGCGGCCGAAATTCCTTTGTCTGAAACATCACCGACGATAGATATCATCCGGTCGTTGGTGGGTTGGACGATGTCAAAGAAGTCTCCGCCGACAACCCTGGCCGGCCTGTAAAAGGAGGCGATCGAAAGCAGCGGCGACTCGGGAATTTGGATCGGTTGCAGGTTTAACTGAATTTCCCGGGCGATTTCCAGTTCGTCGCGGGTGGTCAATTTATCGACGAGTTCCAAGGCCAGCAGCAGGTTAAGGACAATGAAAGATCCGAGCAATAGCAAGGAGTCGACTTTGATCAATCCAATCAGAAAACCGGCAAATCCAAGGCCGTAAAAAAAGCGCCGGGCCGGTGTCAGCTGCATCATGAAACTAATGAATATTTCTTTGGACATATAGAAAAAAGTGCCGGCCGATAACCGTTTCGGGGAATGATCGGCAATTTTGGTTTTAGCCTTAAAATAAGAGAAAGCATCCACCGTATCCTTTTTTAGCAGATGCTCGATTTCCTTGTGGTTGAGTCCGCTGGTGTAAAAATAGAAAAATTTTTGGATTTTTTTTACTCTTCTATTTAGGCCTTCGGACATTTTCATCTGATTCACCTTATTCAGCATTTTTAGGCTAATTCCTATTTAAACAGATTATGTTTATAAATTTCCTATGGGATTTTCGCCTATATTGCAACCGGTAATAAATACAGGTTGTTGGCTTTTATTGCTATTCTATGGCGATTTTTACCATATAGCATTTAAGCTAATTAAAGCAAATTATATATAAAATCAATAATTAAGACCGATATAAGTGATTGGCACGGTATATGCTCAATATAGACTTTAAAGAATTTGGATAGTCAACTGTGGAGGAGATGAAACCATGAGCCGATATAACAATATGCCCGGAAAAGGCCTTTACCGTTCTCGTGATGGTATCATATTGGGCGTGTGCCGGGGAGTTGCCGACTATTTTAATCTTGCGGCCTTCTGGGTTAGAGCCATTATAGTTGTTGCGTTTATTTTTACCGGCTTTTGGCCGATTATCGGAATATATATACTGGCCGCCCTTTTGATGAAACCGGAGCCGGGCGTACCCGGCAGGCAAAGATCCAAACACAATTTTCACTGCCGTTACAACCGCACCAGGCGTGACACCGCAGAACGGTTAAGGCGCAAATGGGAACATCTGGAAAAGCGAATTCGAAGAGCCGAAGACAAGGCAAGCTCCCGAGAATTCGATTGGGAAAACCGGTTTTATGGATAGGTAGGATTGCATGGCGTGTGGCGCAGGGGGCAGAGCTCCAAAATAAAGGCAGGGATAAAGTTCGATGAGTGTTTCATATTGGAAAATAGCCGGAGAAAATATCGCCAGAGGCCTGGGCAAAAAAACAATTAGAAGGCTCGGCATCGGTGGAAAATTTATTGGCCGGGCAGGTGCAGTGGTCGGTATTGGTTTTCTGGCCTATGAATTATTGAAACATTACAAGGAAAATATCGAGGCTGAGCCGGCCTATCAGGAGATGACGATCCTGCAGGACGAATTGGAAAAATGGACGAGTGCCATCTCCTGTCTGGGCCGGGAGACCTTTAAAGAAAAAGCATACGGCTCTCTGGAAGAGGGCGGGGCCATCAACGCCCTGTATCCTAAAAAGGTATTAAAAGGTTCGGAACTTAGGGCCGCAGAGCCTAAAGAGGCCTATGTCCTGATCGGCAGAGCCATGAATTACATTCGGCAGACTGGAAATCTCTTGAATGATGAACTATTTGTTCACCAAAAGGATGAGTTGGCTTCGCGGTTGAGGAAATTGCAGCTAGACTTGAGCAAAATCGATGATTATCGGCAAATTCAACAACAGCTCGCCCGAATCGTTGATGAAATTCGGCCGATAGAAAATGGTTACACTGCCCGCATCTACGACTGCAGCCGGGAAATCCAGAAAACCCTCGGTTCCAACGCAGCCTGGGCGGCTGTCTCCATGACAACTCTGGGTCTGGTAAAAAAGCCGGAGAAGTCGTAAAATATCCTGATGTCCAAATAGCTGGGTTAAAACGTTGAATGACCTTCAGATTGTCACTGCAAGTTATCCAGTCTTTGCCCAATCCTCTAAATCTAATTTTTCTATTCGTTTGAATTCTTTTACGTTATGGGTGACGACGATTAATCTATTTGCCATAGCAATCGAAGAGATTTGAAGATCTCTTTCGCTTATCACCAGACCGTCTTTTTCAAGCTGCGTTCTGATAATTGAGTACTTACGAGCAGAAAGTTCATCAAAAGGATAAATTTCCAGTTGCGAATAAATGCGTTCAACTTTATTGCGTCGTTCTTTTTTTTTAACCGGCGATTTTTCAATTCCGTAATAAATCTCAGCTAAGGTAATCGTACAAATGGATAATTCAGACGGTTTATGGTTTTTTATCTCGTTGATAATATTTTTATCCCCACGCATCCAATAGCTGACAATGTTGGTATCCAGTAAATACATCAATTTGAAGGCTCGTCTAAATCAAAGTGTTTTGTTGATAACGCTTCTGGAATTTCGAACTCCGGATCCGGTGAAAAGATGTCCCAGAACCCAGTCGGCCAATCCGTTGTTGCCAATGGCTCCAGTATAATTTTACTGCCTTCCTTTCGAATCTTGACTTCAGTGCCTTTAAAACGGAACTCCTTTGGGAGTCGAACTGCCTGGGATCGACCATTTTTAAATAATTTCGCAGTGGTTTCCATGAGTTATTATCCCTTGTTCACGTCTAGTATATACCAGTATATATCGTGATCTCCCCCGAGTCAAGGGTACGCCCTATTTTGAGTGGTAAAAAACCGTTTGAAATATGCGAAGAATCAGAATATGTGAACTTATTTTATCGATTAACCTTACCTGTTTTGTTTCGGTGTTGAGTTCGTGAAGATAACGTTCTTGTATATACGTTGATGAAGGTTTGGGCCAACTACTTTTACACTCTTGATGCCGCTTCGCAGGATCGCTTTGCGGATCAGAGGGTTGTACATAAAGGGCGATTTTAAATTTTTCAAGACAATATTCAGGCGCATTTTGCGGGTATTGCGGGCGTAGCGAGCATTAAAGCCTGTGAGACCGTCTTGCAGAGCTTCACTCATGCAATGAGTGCTTTTGAATGCATAGCTGATCCCTTCAGCTGAACTGGGGCTGATCCAGCCGGCGGCTTCACCCAGCAGTGCCACTCCATCGGCGCCGGTATAAACCTGGTTTATACTTACCGGGCGGCTGATAACAGCGCCTTCCCTTGCTATTGTCTTTCCTATCTGCAGCCCGTGGCGGGTCAATCCTTGTTTCAATGCTTCAAATTTTTTCGCAACATCTTTCCGCGGGGCCAAGGCCGCGCCCACCAGAAGCATATCCCCCTTCGGTATGGTCCAGCCGTAAAAATCTGTAATAGTCGGGTCAAAAAAGGTCGAAAAGTAGGGAACGACGCCCCTGGACTCGATCCACTCTTGAACTGCGATATACTTTTGGGGCGAGGTCTTGCCCCCCGCGATCATCCGCCTCACCCTGGAGGCCGCACCATCGGCACCCACAATTATCTTTGCCTTCTCGGTAGCTGTTTTTTCCTTCTCCTGCAGCTGTATATTGTACCCACCATTTACTGGGTCGAATGAAATAAATCGGGTGCCGAGACGGATCTCGACGGAGGCGGGCACAAGCGATAGCTGCCAGCAATCAAAGCGATAGCGATCCAGGTTGATATAAAATCGCTGGTAATATCGCTCTAATCCGTGAGTCTGATCGATGGCCCGCACAACAAAAATCTGGGGATCTACCAGAACCTGTTTGGGTAGCCCCAGGCCGAATTGTGAGATCATTTTCTGGGCATCGGGCGCCAGCAATCCGCCACAGCATTTCTGATGCCACGGGTTTGATGCATTGCCATCCAACATACGTTTATCGATAAGCAATACCCGGTAGCGGTCAGCCACGAGCCTTGCCAGAGTGGATCCACCGGGGCCGGCGCCGATAATGGCAATGTCATACATCAAACATAACCCTTTCCATCGGATTGCACTTTGTATCGAGAGGGGATTGTTATGGTTATTATACCAAATGCTGTAGGAATTATCAAAATTTGACTTGTCATCGTACTTGCTATTCGATCGATGGTCTTTTGGTGATTACTCTGCAAAATAATAAGCGGGTGAAAATTCGGATGGACGATAAATCTTAATTTTTTGTTATGCCCACCAAGAGATAGTTATATCCACCTATCGATTTCAAGTATATTTCCATCTCAGAGGCAATTTTTTACATAGTTCTAATCCCAATTCGATTCCCCGCTTTTTACTTATGAACTTAACAACTCACGAGCTCATGAGCAATTCTTACGAACTTATGAGCTAATCAAACTCCACTCTCAGAAGACCGGCAATCTCCTCCGGAAACCCCATGCAAACGCTTTCGCCAAACAGGCGGCCCAGGGCGGCCACATCGGGGGTGCCGATGGCCGGATTAAAATAGATCCGTGGTGAGAAGACCAGGTGAAAGCGTGAATGGGCATCCTCGGAGGAACCCGAGAAAAAACTCATATTAAAATTGTAGATCCCCATCCGGTCATAGGCCGCCATCAACTTTGTGAGGCCCACCGCCAGATCGTTCAGATCGTGTTCGGTGAGTTCAAGGGTCGATTGAAGGCCCTCCACTACTGCGGTCACATCACCAACAGCTCCCAGGGGTGCAAAAACAGATAGCCACTTCGTACGGCCAATCTGACCGAGAAACCGATCAGCATTTGCTTCCTCGGCTGCAACCAGGTCATCCCAATAATTCGAACCGTTTTTATCCATATAGTTTCTGGCGGCATCTAATTTTTCTCGCAGAGAATTGGGGGCAAACGAACTTGCGAAAACCTGTAAATGGGGATGTATAATCGAGCTTCCCGAAGCCGGCATGTAATTCCAGCTGATCAGGTGATAAACCGATTCCGGATGTTTTATCTCTTCAAGGTGCCGGAAGTATTTTAAGGACAGACGAAAACCATCCGCGATTCGTTGGGGCTCAATATCGGTCATAGGGATATAATGACGATTTCCCAGTGTGGCCACCGCACTCAGCCGGTCATAGGGCGCGATGTTTGGAAATAGAACCTTGTTACCCAGCGTCATGCGTCCGGCGGGAATAATTTCCTCCGGAAAGCAGGGGGTTACCTTGAGGACTTTGTCCGGGCAGAACGGGCACCACAATTCGGTTCCGGCAACCAGCTTGTTCAGATCCGGTTTTTCCCATTTAAGCTTTCTGAAATGGCAGATGCGTGAGGTCCTGCCGGTGAGCGGATCCTTGCGGATTTCGTTTGGAATATTTTTGCGTGCCAGGTTGTCGTTCGGATCTAAAAGAACCGCTTCTCTCGCAATCGCTTCGAACTTCATTCAGCCTCCCGTAAATTAGTTGATTAGCTTCTAATAAAAAGTTTCGGTATAAATAAAAGACCCCTCAAACAGCTCATCGACCAGCAGGGTAACATCACGAATCATTTCCCGCCGCCCGCACAGGTAAAAGTCGTAGTTTGCCGGTGGTAAATGCCTGCGCAGGTAATCGGTCACCCGGCCTGCAAAATGGGTTTGCGATTTACCGGATTGTGACAGACAGGGGATATAGGTGCCTGAGGCTGCTTGCAGTTCCTCCGCATAGTAGAGTTCTGCGGAGGTTTCGACCCCATGCAGGAGGAATTCCGGGGTTATTCCGGAACGAACCATGGAGCGAAAGGGCGCAATACCTGTGCCGGAGGCAACCAGGACTACCGGGCGCTGAGAAGGCTTAAAGGTGAAATAGCCGTGCGGGCCGTAAAAAGAAAATCGAGTCCCCTTTTCCGCATCCCCCAACACCCGGGATAGCTGTCCTCCCTCTACATGGCGGATACACAGGGTAAGGTGGGATTCATCCGGTGAGGAAGCCAGGGAATAGTCTCTTTCGAAATTATTAAGTTTCAGGCTGATTCGCTGTCCGGGCCTGAAAATGAAAGTCTCCGGGCGGCTCAGCCTAATTTCGAAAGTTTTTTTTGAAATCCACCGCAGTTCAATAATTTCGGTGGCGTAATCTTTTTCACCGGTCGTCACGATTTCTTCCAGGGGATATCTGAAAGGCCGTGGAGGCGGTTGCACTCTCTGGCCAAAACAAACAGATAGTCAGAAAGCCGATTCAAATATATCAAGGCCTTGGTTAGCTCTTTGGCGGTCTCGTGGTCGTCAGACTCCTCCAGCACCAGGACTGCATGCCGTTCAGATCGCCGGCATATGCTTCTGGCCACGTGGGCCCATGCCGCTGATATATGGCCACCGGGCAATATAAAATTTTTTAGGTCCGGCAGTATATCGTCGAGTCGATCAATGGCATTTTCCAGAAAAACAATCTGCTTTTCCTCGATCGGTGCAAGGGAATCCACCGCGGGCGAATTGGCAGTGGTAGCCAGCCGGGCGCTAATCACAAATATGTCAGCTTGAATCTGTTGTAATTCACCAACAAGATCCGACCGATCAGACGGCAAGTGTGTGATCAACGCGCCGAGGACTGAATTAAGTTCGTCTAAATCACCATAGGCCTCAATTCGTTCGTTGGCCTTCGAGACTCTTTCGCCGCTGAATAGACTGGTTTTTCCTTTATCACCGGTGCCCGTATATATTTTCATGATTACTTATGCATATCTGATATCGCGTTTGCGGTCAATAATCTATCCGGTTGAGGCATCAATTTGCTTTTATGAGTCCAGTATTTTCTTCATCGTGGCCCCGTCGATGTTACCGCCGCTGAGAATGATACCTACCCGACCCTCGGGTATAACGGAACGGCCCAGCAAAGCGGCGAGGCCGAGAACGCCCGATGGTTCCACGACCAGTTTCATGCGGTAAAACAGAAATTTGACGGCGTCCATAATTGCGCTCTCAGACACCGTTTGCATGTCGTCAACATATTCCAGCACCAGGGGGAACGTAACCTTGCCCAGTGATGGGGTTCGGGTCCCGTCGGCGATGGTAGGTGGATTTTTTACGGTATGCAGTTTGCCGGTGTGAAAGGATTTGGTGGCATCATCGGCCAATTCAGGTTCAATACCGATCACCTGGCAGTTCGGATTCATGCCTTTGGCTGCCACTGCGCACCCGCTTAGCAGTCCTCCACCACCGCACGGCACCAGCAGCATGTCCAGGGTTTCAACCTCATCGAACAATTCCTTGGCGGCGGTCCCTTGCCCGGCAACAATGTTGATATGATCATAGGGCGGCACCAGGGTATGCCCGTGCCTGGCTTCAAGGTCACGGCATATGTCTTCACGGGTGGTTTCTTCAGGATCATACCCAACCACGCTGGCGCCGTAAGCTTCGGTGGCTTCGCGTTTGATAACCGGCGCATTGTTGGGCATGACCACGACCGTCCGAATTCCCAGCAGACGTCCCACCAGAGCCACTGCCTGTGCATGGTTGCCCGACGAATAAGTGATGACGCCATGTTTTTTTTGTTCTTCCGTAAGCTGAGACATGGCATTGTACGCGCCGCGAAACTTAAAGGCCCCCATGCGTTGAAAGTTCTCGCATTTTAAAAAGGTCTGCGCTCCCGTAAGATCATTCAAGGTTTGAGAGGTCATGACGGGAGTAACGTGGACATGACCCGCTAATCTCTTTTGGGCTTCTAGGACGAGATCAAATAAATCCATGAACATCCTTTATCATTTATCATCTGATACAATTATAAACAGAGAATAAAATCCCAAATCACAAGCACCAAATTACAAATAAATTCAAAAAACCAAATTTCCCTCTACTACCATTCGTTTGGAGGTAACTTCTTCCACGGATAGGTGTCCATTGTAATCAGGGCCCAGTATAGATCGCCTGAATTTCTCCAGGGGTCCAGCACCATCCCCTTTTCGAAAGCTTCGCCTGTGGCCGTGATAACGACGCTGTTGTGTTCTCGCAGTTCACTGCCGCGGTAGGCCACACCCCAGTGCAGTTGATAGGTTTTCAAATCCAGTGACTGGAGACGCTTGATTAAATCCTTTGTCCAGTGGTAGCAAAGTCCGCGATCCTTGAGGCCCATTCTAACAAATACATTGTGCAAGATAGCCGGTCGTACCAGTTCATAATCCTCGGCCAAATCTCCGGAGTAGGTGATAGCTGTTTCGGCGACCTGCCTGGCCTCCAGCATATCCGCCTGCCGGTTGAGATCGGTCAGGTCGGTCTGCAATGCTTTAACTTTTTGATGGTACCTCTTTGCACCCGGACTATTGGCAGAAACCGCAATATCAGAAGGCTTATTGTTTGCATGAGGGGTAGCTGAACAGCCCGCGAGCAAAAACACTACCAGCGACCCAACCGTGATCAACTGTATCTTGGATTTAGCAAACGGCCTGGAAAATATTAAATTGTAAAATCCGTGTTGCATTACAATTTGACTCCTATCAGCGCGAGTTCTTTTTCTATAAGGTACTCCCATCCGCGATTGGCTTTGGGATTGGCCGGACTGGGATGGGTTATACTCCCGACGGTTATTGCCGGATCTGATAAAGCTGCCTGGGCGCGTTCAAAAGCGAATTTGCCCACGCCGATAACATAGTGGGGATTTAGGTATTCTACGGTGCGGCGCAGGGCCCTATCACAGGCGGCGAGTAACACGGTCTTTTCTTCCTTGCGCAGCTGATTGGGCGTTCGGTTGCGTCCGCTGGATTCGATGAATTGTAACGGACAGTAATTGGCCACGAAAAAGCGTGAAAAAAACGTATCGGGTGTTTTAAAAGTTGTTTGCGCCCATCCCCATAACCGTTTGCCACTGACTTCGTTTCGCGTACAACTAAATCCCAACACGGGCCGCTTGGGATGCATATTGGCGGGTTGCCCAACAGGCGCTTCGATATCCAACCACTCTTTTACTGCCATGATTTCCCCAAACGGTATTCCGGTTTGGGCCATACCCCAGGGGCCGGGGTTCATGCCGACCAGAACGATTTCTTTGGCCGGTGTGCCATAGCGTTGACAATACTGTGAATAAGGCTTGCGCGCATACTCCAGAGGGTTGTAAACATGGGTAACCGGAGCGCCAAACCGCAAAGGTTTCAGATCATCCAGCAAATCATCTATTATGGTTTCATGATCCATCATAAGGAATGTCTATTGACGAATGACGAATGAATATTTAAGGAATTGTGTCATTTTAGAATTTTATTGTCGAACGTTCGATCCATAGGCGCTAATCGTTCCGGATTCATTCATTCGACATTCATCATTCGAAAATAGTCACTCCCAACAGTCCTGCAATCAGGAAAAGCAATCCAATCGTCTGGACAATGTGATAGATGCCGTTGTGGTCGAATTTCCAGATCAGCTTTAAAACAATGGATTTTCTGGCCTGCAGCCCGGCGGCGACCATGCTGAGCAGTACACCGCTCGCCATGAAACCCGCGCCCGGCTCACCGGTACCCATCAGAAACAAATACGCACCTAATGCAAAGGAGAGTGCCAGTCCTTCATACACAATGAATAAAAAGAAAATTTCGGGATAGATCAGGGTTGTCAGATAAAACCCCAGACCGACAAAAAGCATAAACGGCAAAGCTTTTCTTGAAGCCTGGTAGCTCCACAGGTCATTTATGACCCCGACGACAAAAAGGGAGACTGCTAGAGCCAGCGCCATGTTCAGCACCAGCCATATTCGGTTTTGAAGAGTTGTTTTTAAAAGCAGTCCGTGGGCGACTGCTCCCAGAGCTGCGGCCAGTCCAATTAAGCCGATGGCTGTCGACCAGATATTTATACGCCACAGCTCGTTGGTATTCACCGGAAACCACTGCAAAAGCAGAACACCACCGAAGGCGACCAGGGCCAGGATGATGTCTGTTAGCGCTGTTGTTTGTTCAGCAGGATCTTCTACCAGTTTCATCGACCTGGAACCATTGCCGCCGTTGGCAGTCTCACGCAATGGCTGTATTCTTCAAAATAATACCGCCCGCTATTGGGGCCAGAAAAAACATCCGCCAGAGTCATTTCAACCTCTGATCTTTATAGCTCAGTCCTTTATCGGTCAAACAGTAGTTGGGTTCACTGTCCGGCCCGCATAGAAATGAGCCATCCATCCTTTTAAGATATCCTTTTTCAACCATATCCGATAATTTCCGCTTTTTCCCCAGATGATTTCCGGGATAATACACTCCTCTTTTCATCTTCTCCAGAATTTTTTCCGGCATCTGAATCCCCCGATTCCTTCCGCTCGCTTATACCTCTGCGCTTTCGATTAAAAGTTCAATTTGCCCGTTTCAGGTAGACTTGGGTTGGAGATGGATAGTTGGGGCAAGACTATTTAGGAACACATACGGAGGTCTGTGTCAACCCAAGAATTCTATACATTTTGCTTTTGGTTCACCTGTGATAGATAAAATATCGAATTTTTTAATAATCACTAAAAAAGCAATTCTTTCAATTTTTATTTTGTTGGATGAGCTTGAGACAGATTTGTAGATTGTTGTAGGTTTGGACATCATCCGGTTTGAGCCGCAGCGCGGTGTGGAAATGTTCGAGAGCCTCCTGGAGTTGCCCCTGGCGGACAAGAGCGGCTCCCAGGTTGCTGTGCACCTTGGCGTAGTCCGGTTTCCGGCGCAACGCTGCCCTGAAATGTACGATGGCCTTTTCAAACTCGTCCTGACCTGCCAGGGCTACGCCGATGTTACTATGGGCTGCTGCATAGCCGGGATTGATATACAGGGCGATCCCGAAATGTTTAAGGGCCTCTTCAGTTTTACCCTGGGATGCCAGGGCCGTTCCCAAATTGTTGTGCGCTTTGGCATAGCCGGGATTTATTTGCAATGCCTTGTTAAAGTGAGCAATGGCCTCCTCAATTTTGCCTTGACGTTTCAGGGCATTGCCGAGATTGTTGTGCGGTCGGGCCTTATGGGGCGATTTTTTTACCACATCGCTCCACAGGCTAACTGCATTGCTCCAGATGGTGTTTCTTTCATAGGTCCATGCTGAAAATACCAGGGTTACCGCGCATATCGTTACGATTTTTAAGACGTTAAATCTTAAATAGCGATCTGTCAGGATGGCGGCCATTAAGATGATCATCATGGAGGGCAGATAGGTGCGATGCTCAAATACGATTTCAAGTCCGATGATCGATGATTCTATGACTAGATTTCCGAAATACCACAGGAGACAGAAGGATATAAGCCGATCTTTTCTGGCCAGCCAGAAAGACCATGCAAGCAATCCGATGATCGCAACCAGCGCCAAAAGAGTCGTTAACGGATCAATCAAAGAGTGGGAAAGGGGAAAATCATAATCCAGATTCAGACGATTCGGGTGAGGGTAAATCAGAAGGCTCAGGTATAAGATGACCACTCGAAATTCGGTGAAAACGCGCTGGGTCAGGGTAAAATTTCGCAGTTCATATCGAGACAGGATTCTTGCAAAAGGATGGCCGTCTAAATATATAAGTGACACACCGATGAGCAGGATGAATACTCCGATTAAAACCGGCAGTTGCCGCCTCAGCCATTCACGGCTGAGGTCCTGGAGGAAGAACCATTCATAGAGCAAAATGAAACATGGTAAGGTGGCGGCGGTTTCCTTTGTGCCAAGCGCCAGGATGCCGGACATCAAACAGGCTGCAGCCAGGAGCCATTTGATCGTGGGGCTTTGTGTGAGGCGGGCCCTCGCATAACACAACATGGAGAGAATATAAAACATCGACGCCATACTGTTCATTCTCTGAACAATATAGGTTACGGACTGAACATGCAGGGGATGAACCAGCCAGATAAGCACCGCGATGTAGGGCAGCCATCTGCTGTTTCCGAACCGGGACTCCAAGGCCGGCAACCCTAAAGTTGTTTTAATAAATAAAAAAAGGAACACTCCCGCAGACATGTGAATCAGAATGTTCACCAGCCGGAAACCAACGGTACGATAACTGTGGAAATAATAATTGAGGGCAAAACTGATATATGCCAGCGGGCGATTGGATAGCGGGCTATTAGATGCGGCGTTTTCTATGCCGGTCCAGGAAAGCTGGGTCAGGCGGATGGCGGGGTTGTTTTTTATATTGCTTCCGTCATCCAGCAGAAAAGGCCCCTCCAGGGTATTGGAATAGATCAAAAAGACCAGGAGTACCGTAATGCCTGCCAGAGACGTCTTGAGGGTAAAATTCAAAATGTCTTTTCCGGACTGCTTTTTGGGGGAATCGGGCAGATCGGTCGGTTGACCTGTCAATGATTTGTCTTGCATGGGGTTTTTATTATCCAGTCAATTTTTTCAGGGATCGTCGGCGGATGGTTAGAAGTAGTTTCAAAACCTCATCTAAGGCCCAATGACTGCGTTGCAGGCCTCTTCAAAATGCTCACATACTACCGTGTATGCTGCGTTTTTTCATCGGCCTGCGCCTTGCCCTTGAACCTAATCTGAGGTTTTGAAACCACTTCTATGCAATCAGTTTTAGCTCATCGCTTTGCCGGCATCCTTTTGGAGATCGATTTAGCGCTTCAGGGTTTTGAGTATCTCTCCGGCGCTCTGAGCCATATGCAGTCCATCCGTGCCGATGGCCAGCAGGGTAAAATTCTGCTGAATGAAGGGCGCAACCGTTTCAGCTGTTGCAGCAAATATTCCCAGGCGAACTCCAGCATTTTTGCAGGCTTTCGCTATGGTTTCCATTGCCTGTTTAACCTCAGGATCGGTCAGCTGTCCCATTTTACCCAGACTGGCAGATAAATCGTAGGGACCGATAAAAATAGCGTCAATCCCTGGAACCTTCACAATCTCGGAAATATTTTTCAAGGCCTCAGTGGTTTCAGCCTGCAAAATAACTGCAATTTCACTGTTGGCCCGCTCCATGTACTCATTAAACCCCAATCCGTATTTATGAGCCCTGCCGATGCCGACACCACGGGTCCCGCCGGGCGGGTATTTGCACATGCGAACGATCGCTTCGGCGTCGGCGGCTGAATTTACCTGGGGTGCAATAATCCCGTCCGCACCGATATCCAGCGCTTTTTTGATCCAGACTTCATCATTGGCCGGAACGCGAACGACACAGGCACAGCTTTGGCCGGCGGCCTGCAGAATCGTTTGCGCGCCTTGCGCATTGAAGGGGCTGTGTTCGGTGTCGATAAACAGCCAGTCAAATCCCACCGCGGCCAGAATCTCGGCAACTTCGGCCGAAGGAATTGTAATAAGGGTTCCCACCAGCACATCACCTCTTAACAGTCTTTTCCGAAAATCTGATTCCACTTTGTTCTCCATTCTGTCATTAAGTGTAACCTTGAGACGATTATATTATATATTTACCTTCAATTGTGAAAAAAATTAAATTCTGCCAAATGCCGGATCCAAATGTTTATCATCATGGTAAAACCTGTTTCAAAAATAGTAGCTAACGCTCAAGATCAAGGCATCCCGCGGATTGGAAACGGAGCGTACTTGTAGTACGTGAGTATTGCAATCCGCGGGATAACGCCGATATTGAGCGTTAGATGCATTTTTGAAATAGGTTTTAGAACCATTTCTGTTGGCTGTCTTGGACTATCTCCAGCGCCTTAATCTTGATGGTCCAGGGTATCTTGGGTTCGATGTAGAAAACATATTCATCAAATATGCCGCCCAGCAAAATATCAACTCTGCGGGTGCGTTCGATGAATATCCCGCGTTTGTCGAAAAAAATATCCCCATTGTCGTCTTTGATAATGGTCATCGCAAACAATTCACGTTTTCCTGGGCGCACCGAGAACCGGTCGCCTATTCCAAAAGGTGTGTCCGCCAGCTGATCTCTATGTATCAGGATGCCCTTTCTATCAGGATCATAGAAAGCGATTTGATTTGGACTGATAGGTGATGTTGATGTCATATATCCTTTCCAATCGAAAACGCCTTTCCGAGAAATTTCCCGACGCCGTAATAAGCCTGCATTTCGGGAGCAAATAATATCGGTTTGACGTTATCAATATCGGGAACGCCTTTGTCATTGAGCACGTTTTCCTCAGCCTTGATATCATGGATTTCACCGATAAACTGCACATGCACTCCGATTTCAATCGTATGCAGCAAACTGCACTCCAGGGCAAAAGGAAATTCCTTGATAAAGGGCGCATCCACCAGATCACTTTTCACAGGCGTAAGGCCGGCAGCAGCAAACTTGTCTTTTTTTCGCCCGGATACGATTCCAAAATAATCGGTTTCTTTCACATACTGTTCAGACGGAACATTGACTGTAAATGCCTTGCGCGCAACAATGTTGTCATAGGAATACCTCGCCTTTCTCAAAGAAACGCTTACGCAGGGTGGTTTTGAACAGCAAATGCCGGCCCAGGCGGCCGTCATCACATTGGGTTTACCCTCTTTATCATAGGTCCCGATCACGAAAGCGGGGGTGGGGTAAACAAGGGTTTTCGCACCGATCGACTTTTTCATTTTTGTTCTCCTTTTGGAATGACATTTGAAATGACGAATGACGGTTTGGAATGACAAATGACGAAGGACTAGTGACGATTTGTGGCAGTCGCTCCGCTCCTCTTTATTATCTATATAATCGACATAATTCCTTAATTCGACATTCCGCATTCGACATTCGACATTCAGAATCCCACAGCCTGCCCGTCTTTTCTATGATCCGATGCCGCGCAGTAACCATCATTCAGGCGATGAATCACCTGCGCGCCGCCATATGGAAAAATTTCCGCATCTTCGATCAGATTGTGCCCCCGGCTTTTTAGATCGCCGATGACCGCCTCTGAAAATCCCGGTTCAATGGCGACACTAAAATCGTCATCCACCCTCCAGCGAGGCGCATCGCAGGCTGACTGGGCATTCTGGCCGTAATCAAACATTCTGATCATCATCTGCACATGGCCCTGGGGCTGCATGCTGCCGCCCATGACGCCGAAACTCATCAAGGCCCGGTTGTCACGGGTGACGAATCCCGGAATAATGGTCTGAAAAGGGCGTTTGCCGCCGGCCACACAGTTGGGGTGATTTTTATCCACTACAAAGCCATAGCCCCGGTTTTGCATGGCAATACCGGTGCCCGGAATTACAATTCCTGATCCGAAACCCAGATAGTTGGACTGAATAAAAGAGATCATCATTCCACTCTCATCTGCGGCTGTTAGGTAAACGGTTCCGTGATCGATGGGCATCCTGGACGCAGGATGGGAAGCTTTTGTCATGGATATGTCTTCAGCCCTGCGTGCCAAAAAGGCAGCGCTTAAAAATTCTTCCGGATTAACCGCCATGGAACCAATATCCGCAATGTGCCGGCAGGCTTCGGCAAATGCTATTTTCATAGCCTCGATTTGAAGGTGCACGCTATCGGCAGATTCGGGCGGATATCGCGATAGATCAAGCAGGTTCAGGATTCCCAGAGCTATGAGGGCTGCCAATCCCTGTCCATTAGGCGGTATTTCATGCAGATAGACATCACGGTATTTGACTGAAATGGGCGTCACCCATTCCGAGCTGTGTCCCGCGAGATCTTCAAGGCTCATATGGCCGCCGTTGGATTGTGAGCAATCAACGATTTGCCGGGCCAGATCCCCGTGGTAAAAGGCCTCTCCCTTGCTGTGGGCAATCATTTTGAGGGTTCGTGCCTGGTCTTTGCAGACAAAAAGGTCTCCGGCTACAGGGGCTCGTCCGCCGGATAAAAATGTTTGACCGAAATCCGGGAAATCCCGGTAGCGTTCGGCGGCGACTGCCCAGCGATCGGCTGTTATCGGCGAAACGATAAACCCCTTTTGTGCATATTCAATCGCAGGCTCGAAAAGCTCAGCAAAGGACAGTTTGCCGAACCTTTGGGACAGTTTAACCCACGCATCCACAGCACCTGGAACGGTGACCGCCCCCCAGCCCAAATCCGGCATCTGGTCCAAACCGGCATAGTGTTCAAAAGACCAGGCCTGGGGTGATCGTCCGGACCCGTTTAACCCATATAGTTTATTGTTGCTCCAGACCTGGGCAAAGGCATCACCGCCGATGCCGTTGCTGGTCGGCTCGACCACCGTCAGGGTAATGGCGGTGGCGATGGCGGCATCAACAGCATTACCGCCCCGCAGCAGCATGCGTAATCCGGCCTGGGCTGCCAGAGGCTGGGAGGTGGCCACAACATTGCGGGCCAGAACCGGCATCCTTTGAGAAGGGTAAGGAAATTCCCAAGAAGAAATCATTGATCAGTCCCTTATAGTACCGAGTCCAAAATTGTTTTTGAAAAACTCATAATTAAATTTTTCTTTCCTCCATTTCAATATGGATTTCTGTTAAATCCCAAAACTCAGGCACCAAACTTCAAATAAATCCCAAATCAGTAAAATAAGCACCTGGTGCGATGCCGCGGTTCAGCCTTATATTCTGGCTGTTGACCTCGATTCCAGAGATAGTTATCAATAGCCGGTGACGTGATCACTTCCCCCTCTTGGGCAATTTCATTTTTAATGAGTTCCACCGCATGGACGGCACAGGCCCGGATTTCCACTTCTTCCGGTGAGCCGGCCGGGATGAGGTCGCCGCTATTGATTCTATCTAGCAAAGATGCTTCATATATCAAAATCCCATCGATTCGCAACACGTGAGGCACAAGATTGTCGGCAAAGATGGTCATTTGATCCAGATCCTCGAAATGTCCCCATCCGCGTCCCTGAAATGCCAGTGATAGATCAGCCGCAATGATCTGGGCGCGTTTGTAGAAAAGGACTTCGAGTTCATCATAAGATGCGACATCATTAAAACAGGGCATCATTTTGAGCAACTGCACCAGACGCCAGGCCGATGATTCAGTGGATTCAACCAGATCGGTGAAGCTGCCGTTGAACCGGTCTCTGACAAACCGGCCAAGGTCGTTTAGGGCCGTCGAAAAGTGCTGCATTAACTCCATGGCAATTTTATTGCCCGGATCCTGATCGAAAATTACGGTACATTCCTCAGCAGTAATTTCGGCCAGTTTTCCTGCTGATAAAGGGCCCTTTATTTTGTACGCATCATTTAAGGAAGAGGCCATCGTAAAATAACCTGACATACCGGTTCGCTTGCGCAGATGGGGAAAATAGCCGGATCCGAAATTGATGGTATTAAGAGTTAGGAGGAAGTTGACGGTATCCGCCTTCTTACCAAGATAATGGCAGTCGGGATCAAGTTGCGGCCTGGCGACTATCTCCACCGGCAGCGATGCAGCATAGGCGGGAATCCGGCTGTAATTTATCTTTACCCGGCTTGCCCGCTTGGCAACTTTGCGGCAGCTGGTGCGTATGCGGTCAAATATTTGGTTTGAATCTGGCTGGATTTTGCCTGACATCAATTCTTCTCCCCGGATGCGAAAACTTCAATATCCACAGCGCTGCATTTGAAATTGTTGCACTGGCCGGCCGAGCAGGCCGTCACCCCGATGATCAAGTCCATTTGAGCCTGAAGCTCTATATAATCGCCGGCCCTGGATAAAGGGGTGTTAATTGTTATGGTGCCGTCAGGTAAATTTTTTCATTATAGTCAATGGTGCGCCCGGAAGAAAG
>JBATKU010000170.1:0-2043 GCA_049669725.1 Desulfobacterales bacterium | reverse complement strand
TTCGATTCTTGCCTTGTTTTTTGGCAAGATAGAGGGCCTCATCAGCTTTCAGAATCATGCCATCAAGCACTGACTCAATGTCAGGGCTCTCAACCTTTTTTATATGAAAACCTAATGAAGCAGTTATCCGGATACATTTTTCATCAAAACGGAAATCAGAAGTCGCAATAGCCTTTCGAATGCGTTCACACTGAATATACATCAGTTCTTTATCCACCTCACCACGGGGCATACAAATAAATTCTTCACCGCCATACCGTGCAAAAAGATCTTCAGTTCGCTTATTTTCAACAACAATATTGGAAAACTGTGACAATACCGAATCGCCTGCCAGGTGACCATATTGATCATTAACCTGTTTAAAATTATCAATATCCATCATAATAATTCCGACGGGCAGCTTATGCCTGCTGGCATAAGCTATCTCCATCCCGGCAAGTTTTATAAAATGGTGGCGGTTAAATATGCCTGTTAACGAATCAAAGGACGCTTTATACAGAATATTTTCTTCAGCTTGGATTTCAGCTTCATTTTTATATTCAATTTTCATTATTGAGTGGCCCAGTTGAATGGGGACACCATTCGATAGTAGAGCATGGCTCACTGCTTGGGAGTCAACGTAGATACCGTTAGTTGAGCCTCGATCGTCAATTCTAATCGTATCCCCCATCCATTCTAGAATGCAGTGAATGCGAGAAATACGATCGTCTTCTATGGTTATATCGGCCTGTGATGATCTGCCGATCGTCATGGTGCCTCGATGCAGTTTATGGCGGCGTCCGCCATCATTGCCGATATATATTACCAAATAGGGATGACGCTGGTCTGCTTGCAGAAGAGAGTCACGGTCAACAATTACTGTTTTATCCCTATTGGTTAGTTCTCTTTCTTTCATAATTCACTTTGATAAAGGAAATTCAATAAAAACTTAGGCTAATTATTTCTATCGAATATATCGGATCAATAATCTAATACTTTAGAAAAGAATAGCATCGCATTTTTGTAGTCTCTGTGGATGTTTTTGTATCGACAAAAATTTTGAATATGAGGAAAAAAAGGGCAGGGCTAAATTAGCCCCACCCTTTAAATTTGATACCTAATCTTCAAAGGCTACAGTATGATATCTGGTGATAAGATGACAACCGCAAAACCTATGAAGTCAACATCATCATAGGGATTGGGGGGAGGAGCATCGCATGCGGATAAGCCGCTGATATTTAAATTGTCACCCACCTTAATATCACCAAAGCCTACGCCGAAATCGCCGTAACCACCAGGTTCACCCTGTTTGTAATAGAAAGCTCCTTCTCGGACCTTCACAGTTATTTGGGAATCACCTTCAACTTCGATTATTAATTTTCGTTCATCAAGATTCGATTTCCATACAACCGTCCCACGGACCGTCTCGTTGATCACGACAACTTTCTGCGCAACAAGATTTTGTGATTCATCCTCATCAAAGTGCACGATTACCTCGCGCCGTTTACATTTCACCAGCTCTTGTAATAGTTCAATCGGCACATCTCCATCTCCTAAAAGCTCCACAGAATTACCTTCAGGAAGGAAAATGGTGAATGCGGGTGTTGTATCAGTTTGCGTATCATCACTGTCATAAAGTGTCAGCTCGTAGCCACCCGTTACATCTTCAACATTTCCTAAAAATCCCCTGACCTCCCGGAATGATTTCAACAGCACCGCCACCGAACGCAAAACCTCTTGGCCTAGATCGTACTTCCCGATTACTTCTGTTCGCACATGTTGTTGAATGGCATCCCTGCCGACTATCGTGTCACAACCCGCCAGTATAAGGGTTTCGTCGCTAACCAGCACATCCACACTGTCGCCGATTAATTCTTGTCCGGGGTCAATTAAAAGTGGGAACTTATCGTCGGCTTCGCCAACTTCGCCATCGGCCGTTCCAGAGATTGTCAGAACATCACCAATAACAATCAAGGAAGAGCGCAGTGCACCTTTGGGGGTTAACCACCCTCTCACCCTGACGGTTTGACCAACCCGTAATTCGTTTGTATTAGGATCAACGAA
>JBATKU010000169.1:0-1995 GCA_049669725.1 Desulfobacterales bacterium | reverse complement strand
GAAAAGTGTGAAGAGTACGTCTTCCTGGATAAGCTCAAGTACCTGGCGGCCGGCGGAAGGCTGGCGAAATCCAGCGCCTTTTTCGGCGATGTGTTCCGCGTCAAACCGATCATCAGTCCCACCGCCGGCGGCGCCAAGAAGGTTGGGGCGGTAAAAAATCGCAACGCACAGCTTAAATACGCGCTTGACAGCCTCGCGGCAGCTTTCGATAAAGAATCCTCTCCGTTCATCATGCTCGAGTATTCCGACAATCGCAACTGGGTCAACCATACGGTCAAAAAAGAAGTCCAAGCGCACTACCCGTCTGCTGACATAATCCTGCAACCGCTTTCCCTGACTTCCGGCGTGCACATGGGCCCGGGGACCTGGGCTGTGGCGTTTTTACCGGAACGCGTTTAGAACTGGAAATGCCACCTGACCAAAATACAAAGGCTCCCCACGGCGGCAAAAAGGGCAAATTTGCCGTCATCATTCCGGTTTATAACCATGAAAACGGAATTGTCGGGGTTGTCAAAAAATCACTGAGGCTCAACTTGCCGGTATTTGTGGTGGATGACGGTTCAACTGATTCCAGCTTCGAAAAAATAAGGGATTACCCGGGCATTAACCTTCTGCGGCATGCAGAAAACCGGGGCAAGGGAGCGGCCCTTATCACCGGGTTTACCGCAGCTGAAAAAAATGCCGACTGGGCTATTACCATTGACGCGGATGGACAGCATGATCCGCAGGATGCCCTGGATATGATCGAGGCAATTCCGGAAAATGAACGACCGCTGGTGGTTGGGATGCGCCAGGGTATGGTGGATAAAAAAGCCCCCTGGACCAGCCGGTTTGGGCGCAAATTTTCCAATTTCTGGATAATGATTTCCGGAGGTCCGGCGATGACCGATTCCCAGAGCGGATTCAGGATTTATCCGTTGCCGGAGTCCATGTACCTTGACGTAAAAGCCAGGCGGTTCCAGTTTGAGGTGGAAATCCTGGTAAGAGCGGCCTGGGCGAATATTCCGGTAATCGAAGTGCCCGTCAGTGTTAGGTATGCCAAAGGGGCACAGCGGATATCCCACTTTCGCCCCCTGGTCGATTTTATGAGAAACACCCGTACATTTTACCAGTTGATTACGCGCCGGCTGCTGATTCATCCGTTCACACGCAAACCTTAGAACTGCGTTACGATTAGGTAGTTGTTAGGTAATATGAGAAAATTATTTTATGAGTTCATCACCTTTCTATCTCAAAAATGGGGCCGGTGGATTTTTCTAGTATTTGCCTGGTTTGTAGCGACGGGCTATTTTCTTTTTTTCCCCATCCGGGTGGGCAACAGCACCCAAATTTATCAGGCTCTTTACCCCAATCGCAATCGGCTTTTTCATCTCTGGTGCACCTGGCAGCAGTTTCATAATTTCACCCATGTTTTTCTGGACCGGTATCTACTCCAGGAATCCGACGACATCACTTTCACGTCCGAAGGAAGTGAACATTTAGAACAATCTATTGATGACGGCAAAGGCGGCATCTTACTGATGTCGCATATGGGCAACTGGGATGTTGCCGCCCACCTTTTAAAGCGCAAGGTCAATCGTATCCGGCTGCTGCTTTATATGGGTGCCAAGCAAAAGGAACAAATCGAACAGATTCAAAAGGAAAGCCTTGCTCAAAACGGCATCCAAATCATTGCCGTGGAACAGGACGGTGGATCCCCTATGGATATTTTGGAGGGGATTAGATTTATCGAATCGGGCGGAGTGGTTTCGTTAACCGGGGATTTTGTGTGGCATAAGGATCAGCGAACCGTCCCTGTAAAATTCCTCGGGCGTGAAATATTGCTGCCGGAGGCCCCGCATTTATTTGCCTTATTGTCCGGCGCCCCGTTGTTTATTTTTTTTGCCTTTCAGACGGGGAAACATCAATATCATTTCACCATGTCGGAACCCATTGCCCTGGGTTTCACCTCGCGGGAGGAAAGAACCGCGGCGATTCGCCAATCTGCTCAGAAAT
>JBATKU010000168.1:0-1525 GCA_049669725.1 Desulfobacterales bacterium | reverse complement strand
CCTTTAACTAAGCTGCAAATAGTTACTATTAATCGTAAATAAAAATTATATATAAAATCGATTACTTCTCCAACGTAAATGCAAAGTATCTGATTCTTAAAAAAGTACAGATACTGTAAACGTATCTGTCGTTTAGCAATTTTGCATATAGTCTCAATATATCGGTAGTTGCCTAAATCTTCAATTTTAGTTGACCAAAACACATCCTTTTGAATATTCAAGTTTACATGCAATTTCAGGATTTCCTTTGTTTTAGATCGACATACTCGACGGCGATGTATAGATACCCGCCGAACTAAAGTCGTCGAGAAAGAAGATGGGAGGGGTCATGAAGCTACGCTGGAAATATTTCCTGGTTCTTGTAGCGGCCAGTCTGGTTCCACTGTTGGCAGTCACCTGGATCACCCAGAAGGCGTCCCGGCGCTTGGGAAAAACCATTTCAGAGAGAGCCCAAAATACCCTTACGGATACAGTCAGGCAGGAGATGGTGCGTGCAACCCGTAGCTACGCCGCGTTCAGTCATTTAGGGGGGGTGACCACCGAGCTCGGACTTAGGGTGCTAGCTGCCAAAGCAGAGCTCGCCTTGGCCCTGCCACCGCTCCCGAAGATATGGCGCCATCGACGAATCATCCGATCCGCTCCGAAGGCGGCGTTGAAACCTATAAACCTATCAGCCGCAACCACCCCAATTTCCTTTTGGCCCCGGGTACAATTAAGGAAGACGTAGCCAGGGATATTTCCGAGTTCACCCGTTTGAGCCCAATTCTTAAAGGCCTCAACCAAGGTTTCGGGGAGGGACTAATTTGGGCATATGTCAGCCTGGAAAACGGGGTATATATTTCTTACCCGGGGCACGGCGGCTACCCGACAGGATATGATCCCCGCAAGCGCCTCTGGTATAAAATGGCAAAAAAGGCAAAAGCCCCTACCTGGGTCCCGATGGTGGATGCCACCACTCGTCAGCTCACTTTGACCCTTGCAATGCCATTTAGGCGCCCGGATGGGTCAATTGCCGGCGTCGCCGCAATGGACATCAAGATCACCCGTGCCCTCGTGGAAAGTGAAACCACCTCCCGTTGGTCACAAAAGATGTCCTCTGAAGTGGTATAGTTAAAGTGGACATTCCGAAAAGCATGTTATAAGAACCAGCTTCAAGGAGGTGTCCAATGACCCAAAACCGAAAGTACTATTCAAAACAATTCAAAATCGATGCGGTTAAACTGGTAACCGAACAAGGATACAATGTATCAGAAGCCTCGCGAAACCTTGGGATCCACCATAGCTCGCTGAGACGCTGGAAAAAGCAGCTTGAATCCGACGGCAAGCAATCTTTTCCAGGCAAAGGGCATATGACCTCTGACAAAGAGGAATTATACCGGCTGCGTAAAGAGAACAAGCAGCTGCGAATGGAGCGAGAAATCTTAAAAAAGGCAGCGGCCTTCTTTGCCAACGAGCCGAAATAAGATACGGCTTTATCCGGCAGCAACAGAAGGCCTATCCCGTAACCGTTTTGTGCCGTGTTATG
>JBATKU010000167.1:0-7299 GCA_049669725.1 Desulfobacterales bacterium | reverse complement strand
ACGTCTTAAAAACATGGACCTGAGCATATCTAAACTATACGGACGGACTGATACGAAACAATTATAAGAGGCGGGTGGCAACGCTTAATATCCGAATATGGTTTCTGCAATAAAAAAACCGCAAGTTATCGTCATCTGCGGCCCAACCGGGATCGGTAAAACTTCGGTCGGCATCCGGCTGGCCGAAAAATTGGGCGGTGAGATCATCAGCGCTGATTCAATGCAGATCTATCGTTACATGGATATCGGCACCGCCAAGCCGACCGACGCTGAGCAGAACCGTATCGTTCACCACATGATTGATATTGTTGACCCTGATGAGGACTTTGATGCCGTGCGGTTTGCAAAAATGGCGCGGCAGAAGGTGATACAATTGCATCAAAGGGGTGCCATGCCCTTGGTCGTGGGCGGCACGGGTCTGTATATCAAAGCCCTTCTGCAGGGTCTTTTCCAATCCAATCCCGCTGACCCGAAAATCAGAGAGCGCTTAATGAAAGAGGCGGCTGAAAACGGCAGCAGCCGTCTTCATGATCGCCTCAAACAGGTCGATCCGGATACCGCTGAGCGATTACATCCCAACGATGCCTATCGGATCGTAAGGGCCCTGGAAACCATCGAATCCACCGGACGGTCGATTTCCGATCATCATCAGGATCATGGATTTGCGGATGAGCCGTTTCATGCGCTCAAAATCTGTCTGCAGATTGAGCGCCAAAAGCTTTATGACCGAATAGATCAACGCGTCGACCTTATGATCAAGGCCGGATTTGTTGATGAGGTCCAGAAGCTTTTGGACATGGGCTATTCTGCTGATCTAAAATCAATGCAGTCCATCGGATATCGTCATATAGTCGATGTCATTGAGGGGCGATTGGCCTGGGATGAGGGTGTGCGAACTTTAAAACGGGATACCCGACGCTATGCCAAACGCCAGTTTACCTGGTTCGGTGCTGACCAGGAGATTCATTGGTATGAACCGGGTCGGTTGAATGATATGATCAGATTGATGAAAGGGTTTTGGGAATGATCAGAAATTAAGCTATTTTTGTACATCCGGTTAACCACTCAAAAAACTTCTGTATGGTTACACTGGATCATTACCCTTTGTTTTATAAATACTTTTGTAATTTTATGAATGCATCTGCCAAAATATCTTGGTTAATGCAACCAGCGCATTTTTGCATGCCCGCACAATTTTCACATCCTGAAGGAAAACACGCAGTGTTTTTTAATAATCGCTCCAAAATGTCTGAATAGTCTTCTAATTGCACTCTTAACATGTTGGCTTCATTATCGTCGCATGAAGATAGGCTCGATTTTTTTTTATCATATGTCGTCAGGAAGGCATGTATGGGGCAATCGCTTTTGATTTTGTCAAAATCGAAATTCGATATCAAATTATCGATGTTCATTATTTCCTCCTTTCTTTTAAACGGGTGTCTAATAGCAACCCCTTATTAGGGTTTGGAACAGATGAACTTAGTAAGTGGCATATTCGGAAAAACTCAAAAATCAGACTGGGAATCGGAATCGATTCTGGAAATGCAAGATCGCTTCAGGTCAGTTGGAATAGGGAAATCTGGAATATGGTAAAAGCATATGTACTCAACCAGACGGGATTTGTCAATCAAAACCGATAATTCGCTACGTTGTGCTTTCTTGATAATACCTGCATTTTGGCTATTTTGCGTGTATATTTCGTATATTTCAGGTTTATCTGGTTCCAATTCAATTGTATATTTCCAACCGTTCTCTTCAAATACTGATTCTAATTCTTTCACTCTTTCTTCTGTTTGTACATTTACAATAGCGGGATTCTTTTCAGTGCCAAATTTTTCTGTCTTTTTACCATCAAATATATTTTCCATCTTTTCACCATTAAGGTATTATAAGATTCATCTGCCGCATAACGTCTGAAATCAGCGGTGGCTCTCTCCTTCAGGGATATAGGTCACGGTTTCTCCATCCAGCATTTTCAGCTTGAGCTGGCGTTTATCGTCGTTGGCTAAATATATTGTACGGCTTGGAAAAGCAAAGTCGATACCCGCATCATTAAATCTTTTTAATATCTCCAGACAGGTTCGTTGCAGCCATTCTTGCATATCCCAGTAATTGGCTGGATGATACCATGTAATCACCATGATATTCAGACTCCAATCATTGAATCCATTAAAGTAAACCCGTGGCGGAAAATCTGGATGCATGCCTTCGTGATTAGCCAGTATTTTACTTATGATTGACACGGCCTTTTCAACTCTGTCTGGTGGTGTGTCATAGGTTATTGTGATATTAGTCAGCCACCTGATATGAGGGCGTTTACCAATATTTTCTAAGCCCGAGTTAACAATTTTTTCATTGGGGATCGTTACTAAGTGTCCAGTCAACGTACGGATACGCGTGCTACGAAAGCCCACACCCTCAACAACACCGTCGTAATTATCAATCACGACACGTTCACCGACCTGGAAGGGCTTGTCAAAAAAAATGGTCAGGGTACCAAAAAAATTAGCAATTGAATCCTTGGCCGCTAATGCGACAGCTATTCCGCCGATGCCCAGAGAGGCGAGTAACGGGCCAATTTTAACACCGGTAAGATTCTGTAAGATTAAAATGCCGCCGATTATAACGATGAAGACCCGCAGTGTCTTACCGACCAGTGGGGCGACAACATCATCAATGGTACTATCGGTCGAGGCAGCCCACTTTTTAAGGTGAAAATCCACTATAGATACCAGCTTGAAAATGAACCAAACTATCGCGACGGCAGCACCTAAATCAGCAGCTTTCTGTGTAGCGGTATAAACCAAATTTGTTCCGTCAGGTTTTCGAAAATGCTCAAACAACGGGGTCAGAACAAGGTATATTCCATAGACCCATATAAACATTGACAAGGGTTTGGCTATTGCCTCCAAAATAAGATATTTTATTTTTTTTACTTCTTTTTCTTCCTCTGCTTTTTTCCTTTTGCGATCAATGGTCAGACGCACAATTCGTTCAATTAACAACACAACAAAAAGCAGTAAAAGACTTAGGATAAGTTTGATCCACGTGATGCCTGCAAATACCTTCGCATTTATCCAGTCCCCAAGGCGTGAAGATGCTTGTTGAGTGAAATTATCGATTTGCTGTCCAACTTTTTCACCGGCCAGATCAACCGTTGTAGGCTGTTTAGGTATCTCTGGGCGGTCAGATGGTGATTGGGTATTTGATTTATTTTCTGTAGACGTTGCTGTTTCGACTTTTTCCGGATTAGATTCTATGCCTTGCGCCCGGGTTGGCAAATAAAAATCGAGTACTAAAAAAATTACCAAAATGGGAAATGATATACAGCAAAGCCTTTTGACAGTTAAACACATTCTCCCCTCCATTTTTACTGATGAACACAAGAAAAAGAGTAACAGCTGGTTTTATAGAGAAATAGACACCCAATAGAGGACCTCAGCTGTGAATCCTCATTCATAACAGGAAAAGTCGACCACAAAATCTTGTGTCTATCTTTTCTTTGCATAGCGGGTGATTTATTGAGACTATATGCTAAAAACCATGCCTTTCAAAATCTGTGGCTGCTTGCCAGAATATGAATTTTTGCAAATTTTAATGTATGTTAATATTATCTGCAATTATAAAACAGCACTTTCATTTATCTTAGTATAATTATTGACAGCCCCTGCTTATTTGCTGACTTTTACATGATTAATAACTCTCTTTTCGTCTGTTTTTTGCGCACCAATGCTAAGGTGAATTTCTTTAGCTAACAAACCACGATTACTTTGAAGTCTGAACTTCCATGGATGGCGCTGCAAACCACGCCCGTAACCGTAATGGCCAGTGCCGGGGGTTTCGCATCCGGCGCTGGGCGGATAGGATGCCGGTCAGGGTTTTCATATCGGGCGGAATCTGTCCGTAGATCTCCCGGTTGAAGGCCTCGATAATCATTTCGATCTCTGTTGTGAGTTGGGGGAACCATTGTTTAAGTCTTTCACCGTATTCAACGGGCGTTTCGCTCAAAACCGCAGGCAATCCGCTTCGGCGCCCCCAGCGGAGCATGCCGGCATATACTGCTGCCGAGTTGTCGATCCTTTTTAACAGGAACAGCAATCCATTCCAAATACCCACACAGATAGCCCCTATCATCGAAAGCAACCTAGATATCAGAATCATCGACGGTTGTTTGGATTTATCGATGGTGTTTCTTTTCAGAAGCCGGCGCACCAGTAAATAAATCAAATAGCCGCAGACGCCTAGGGCCAGCAACCCGATTAGGCCCAGCAGGATCCAGCCGAGGCCCTGGGACCACCCTATTTCGGAGTCGGGATATAGTTGATCTCCAATTGAATCGCTGGTGCCATAGAGCCTGCTGTCTCTTCTGTGTCTTCCAATTGAAAATATAAAACGGATCCAATTTTCAACCACAGGACCCATGGGCGCGGCTGTTTCTTTGAGAACGCTCTGCGCGGAATCAGCCATAAGGGTTAAATAGGGCAATAACAGTACCGCTAAAACGGCACTGCTGATTAATACAATGGAGACAAAGCCCAGAACGATACCGATACTGTGATAGCCGGGACGAAATGTTTTCCGGACGTCACTTTGGCTCCGGGACAGGCTGATCGCAATCAAACTGAAGGTGAAAAAGGCGAATAACAGATAGTGGGTCACCGGGTCTTCCAGGAGGATCCCGCCTTTTTTCTGAACCATAAATTTTATCAGAAGCAGCAGGAAAAGTGCGGCAAGTCCTCTATCAAATTGAAGGCACACAGCAAAATAGTTTGGTGGCCTTTTCACCATGGCACGCGCCCCCAGCCAGAAAAGCAGCAGGCAGGCAAGTACCAGCAGTTGAATGAACCATTGCCGTGGTTCCTGCAGTTGCTTGAACCAATCCGCCATCCAGGAAATGCTGAAAAAAGGCATATGCTGGTAATAAAGCCGGTAGGTGGTTAAAAGGGCTGCAATGGTAAAACCGGCGATATGAAGTGCCAGGGTTTGATACATCCGCCAGGATTTATGTCCGGTTAAAACGGTGATCAAGGATGCCATTGCAAACACGGCCAGGGTTTCCGGCAGGGGAAAGGGATGGTCAAGGATTAAGAGGGCTAAAAAGAAAGTCCAGGCATAGCGCCAGGTGATTTCCATTCCGCCGCAGGACAGAACCAGAAGGGGTTTTTGTCTGCCGGGTTTCATGTCTGACGGCTCCTGTCTATACGGATTTCATCGATGGCATACCGATTAATCCCATTTTTTCCGCTCGAGGGCAGCGAGTTTGGATTGCGGCGGCATACCAGAAAAGTCACCGGAGTCCGTCGCTTTCGAAAGATTTTTTCCATATCTGATACAGACGGGTCGTCTTCATAGTAAAAATGGACACAGCTGACCCCTCGCTGTGACCCCCCCAGGCATTGATTGATGACCTGTGCCATGGTTTGGTTTGGCATCGTCTGCATTCGGGCCAGGGTTTCCAGAATGGCGGGAACCTGCCGGGGGCCGCGGGCTATGGGAATCGCTGATGAATTACCGCCCTTCAGGGTTCCGTTGGCAGCAAACCCCACCGCATATCCCCTGCCGTCTAATCTTACGGCCAGGGACGCCACGACCTCCAGGGTGTGCTCAAAGCACTCTTTTTGAAGGCTTTTCCCAAAAGATTCCACATCAAGGGTGAGCAGGACCTTTTCCTGTTCTGATGGTTCAAAAATTTTTTCCTGGAGCCGGAGATGACGCGCGCTTGCTTTCCAGTGAATATGGCGGGAGGGGCTGGAGGGCTGATAGTCACGGGTTCCGAGAATATAGACCGGGTCTTTTACGGGGCTGTTGGCGCCGGGCACACCAAAGAGATCCCGCCTTTGGATGGCAATCGGCCTTAAAGAGACCAGCCGCGGGTAGACAATAATATGGGTGACATCATCCCCGGCGCTTTTTTCTTTTTCAAAGAAGCCGAGAAAATCGCTGGTCCGGATACGGGGCGATCCCACCTGATATAAGCCTCTGCGCAAGGCAACAAAATCCTGGGAAAATTTGACAGTTTGGTGCCACAAGGCAGCGGCCTCCTGTCGGATGATGTTTCCCTTATCTGCCACAGGTTTCAGCGCGTCGTCAAAGGACCACATGATTCTGAGCCAGACCGGCAGCCATTTGCCATTTTCAACCGTCGTTGCCAGGCCAACAGTTTCTCCGGGGAAAACCCGCCTGGTGTCGATGGCACTGTCACACCGGATGCGGGCAGGGCTTATACTGCTCCAGGCCTTGGCCCCGCCCACCACAATAAGGATGAGAATCGCCAGCAGGGATAAATCGTTTTGACGGTATAATAGGGCGATGAAAAGAAAAAGGCCCACAAAGAGGAGCATTAACAAAGAATTGAAAATGGTTGGCTCGCGACTTTCCTGTTGTTCGGCGTTCATTAGGTTATCCTGCCGCCACCGGAACCGGTACGCGCTTGATCAGTCTTTCAATAAAATGGTTTGTGCTTTTGCGCTTTAAACGCTCATTCTCCGTAAGGATCAGTCGATGGGTTAGGACCGGGTGCGCCAGATATTTAATATCATCGGGAAGAACGTAGTTGCGCCCTCTAAGAGCTGCCAGGGCCTGCCCGGCCCGCATCAGCCCCAGTGAGGCGCGGGGGCTGCCGCCGTATTGGATGGCTTCGTCATCACGCGTGGCGTGGACGATATCTGCAATGTATTCTCGAATCGGCTGCGAAACGCGGATGCTGCGGCGGATTATTTGCAGTCCGGCAATATCCTCGGGCGTTGCCACGGGTTCCAGCAGCGGGAAGGGATCGGTCTCCTGAAACCGCTCCAGTATCCGGATCTCTTCCTTTTTGTCTGGATAGCCCAGCTGGGTTTTTAACAGAAACCTGTCCAGCTGTGCTTCGGGCAGCGGAAAGGTGCCTTCCAGCTCAATGGGATTCTGGGTTGCCATGACCAAAAAAGGCGCCGGCAGCGGATGGGTTTTACCGTCGACGGTCACCTGGCGTTCCTCCATGCATTCGAGCAGGCTGGACTGGGTGCGGGGTATGGTGCGGTTAATCTCGTCTGCCAGCAGGACATGGGTGATAACCGGTCCCGGATGAAATGCAAAACGTCCTGTTTTTTGATCATAGACATTAAAGCCGGTAATATCGGCCGGCAAAAGATCCGGCGTAAATTGAACCCTGTCAAAAGAACCCCCGATGCTTCTGGCCAGGCATTTGGCAAGCAAGGTTTTGGCGACACCGGGCACATCTTCCAGCAGGACATGACCCTCGGCCAGCAGACCCACCAGAAGCAGTTCGATCGCCTGCTCTTTCCCGACAATGACCCGGGA
>JBATKU010000166.1:0-56034 GCA_049669725.1 Desulfobacterales bacterium | reverse complement strand
GGATGTGCCCTGCTCGAAAGCCAGGCTCAAAATCAAAGGTTCCAGAATAGATCCGTTCATGGACCGGGTAATAAATGTTCCTGCCCCCATTTTTACTTCAATAACACCCATGGAATGCAGTATTTTGATCGCTTCGCGCACGGAATTTCGTCCCACCCCCAAACTTTCGGCGAGCTCGAACTCGGTTGGGAGTTTGTCACCGGGCTTCAGGTTACCGGCAAGAATATTGTCGGTTATCATATGCAGAATTTCTGCTGAAATGGGTTTGCGTTTGATAGATTTTAACGAATCTGAAAACTTGTTCGCAGGCATGGGGAAAGACACCTCCTATCTTTTTTGGTTAATATTCGCTCACCATTTTTTTGAGAGCATCCATAGCAATCTGAGGGCTGGTAAGCGTCTTTGTGCCCGAGGCCTTTTCAATTTCGGCCGCCAAATGACTCATCGAAGCCTGGGCTAGAACCAGCACATCTGACTGCTGGGCCAACTCCAGGCCGGCTTTTCTGACCAGGCGGTCATGGTTTTCCATATCGCCCTGAAGGAAAAAGTCAAACGCCTCCGAAATTAGTTTTGATTTAACTTTTACGGGTTTGCCTTTTTTTTTCGCGACCTGATTGATCAAATCAACGCTCGGGACAAGAGTGGTTTTGGCGGTAGCCAAAACGCCGATCGTATTGGCCGACTCTACTGCTAGCTCAGCCATCGGTTCATCGATTTTCATCACGGGGATGTCCACCAGTTTTTTCGCAAAATCCACCCCGGGGGCAATGCTCGAACACGTGACCATAATAATATCAGCACCCGCTTCCTTGGCCATCGAAATTTGAGCACTCAGTCGTTTTAAAATGGAAGGCGTAAACTTTTCGGCTTGCAGCAGGTCCTGGATAAGGCTGTCATCGACAATATGAAAATTTGGAATATCCGGCATGCTTTCCGACATCATTTTTTTAAGCATCATTCCTATGGGTACACCCGTGTGCACAAAGCCAATTTTGGGAGCGGTTTTCTTTTCCATTTATTCTTTTCTCCTTTTATTTACAATTCCACTAATCCTGAAATGATGAAGGCCGAACAAAAACCATTTAGGCTGAACAAAATTAATTTGAATTCTCAAAAAAGCAGTCCCGGCAACCAGGTGGATATCATCGGGAACAGGGTGACGATGATCAACGATATTATAAGGGGTAAAAAGTATGGCAGGATCGCCCGAATCACCTTTTCGACCGGCGCGCCGGAGACAATGCTGACCATATAAAGACTCATCCCCACCGGAGGCGTCAGCAGGCCGATCATTAAATTTAACACCATAACGACTCCGAGATGAATCGGGTCTACCCCGGCCAGGGAAAGCGCCGGTACCAGCAAAGGCGTCAGCACCAGAATCGCTGCAATGGTCTCCATTATCATCCCCACCACCAGGAGCAGGAGATTGACGATCAGCAGCAAAACATACGGATTTTTTGAGATGCCTAACAGCATGTCCGCCATCTGCACATGAACCTGCTCCACAGTTAATGCAAAAGCAAAAATCGCGGCCGATGAAATGATGAACATAATGTTTGCTGTTTGTCGAATCGACTGTTGCCCCACTTCTGCCAGGTTCTGCCAGGTTAGCTCTTTGTAAATGAACTTCCCCAGTATCAACCCGTAAAAAACGGTTACCGCAGCAACTTCTGTCGGGCTGAAATACCCTGACAACAGGCCTCCTATCAAAATGACCGGAGCAAGAAGCGCCGGCAAGGCTTTGCGAAAGGCATTAAAAACCTCTTTGACATTATAGGCATGTGACTCTGCCGGGAAACTGTACTTTCGGGCAAAATACCCGATTTGCAGCATTAAAAAAAAGGTAATCAGAAGGCCCGGAACGACGCCTGCGATTAGAAGTTTCACACCGGATACTTCCGCGACGGTTCCATAAATAATAAGAGGGATGCTGGGCGGGAATATCGGGCCGATGGTTGCCGATGCAGCGGTAATAGCAGCCGCCGATTCTAATTTATAACCCTGCTCCTCCATGGCCTTGATTTCAATTTGTCCCAACCCGCCGATATCGGCGAGCGCCGCCCCGGAAATTCCGGAAAATATCAAACTTGCAACCACATTAACCTGCGCCAGTCCGCCGCGAATCGGACCAATAAGGAGTTTAGCGAAATCAAAAATGCGCGTGGTTATGCCGGAGGTATTCATGAGGGACCCGGCAAAAATAAACACGGGTACCGCCAAAAGCGGAAACGAGTTGACGCCATTTCCCATCCGCTGGGCTATCACGGAAATCGGGATGCCTGAAATAACGATATAGGCGATCCCCGCAATGCCCATGCTGACTGAAAGGGGCACACTTAAAGCAAGCAGCAGCAACAATAGCCCGACAACCTCAATTCCATTCATTTTATGCTTTCTCCTGCTTTCTTGCCGAGGTCGTAAATTAATTTTTCCAGTGAAGTTAACAAAAACATTAATATTCCTAAAAAAGAACCGAAGAAAAAAAGCAGATTGGGCATTTGCAATGCCGGCGACGGGACATCCCATGAGGACCTCATGAATTCGACGAAGCTGAAGAGAAAAATCAGACTGAAGGCAACACAGACAAGCGAGGTAAAAGCGCCGACAACGGGTTGCATTCTGGCCGGCAGGCGCTCGACAAAAATATCAATTTTGAAAATAATGCGCTCGCGGTACAGGATTGGAACCGTTAAAAAGATAAGGGTGATGTGCAAAAATCTAGATAACTCGTCAGCCCAGGGAAAACCTATCGACAAAAGATTCCGCAGCAAAATTTGGGCAAAAATGATCGCCGAAATTCCAAATAATGAGAATACGGCGGCTATTTCGAGAATTTGAATGAAGGCGGTTAAGATTCTTACCTGAGGCTTTTCTCTTTTCACATCCATTCTTACACCCTTAAAGTTAAGATTGAAAAATCCTCTTCGGTTCGGCAAAGTAGATACCCGGGTATAGCTTCCGGCCCGCAGAAAGGGCCAGGCACTGGATTCTCCCTGAAAGGGAGTGCTTTTTTATGCAAGTGCCTTGAGTGAGCTAAAGTTTTTAGAGGGATGGGTTCTCCATCCCTCCGAATGTACAGTCCTACTTTATCTCTTTTATTTCGTAGTACAGGTCACCGTATTTACTGTTAAAACGTTCGGCAACCAGGGCTTGGGTGCGTTTGCGAAATAGCTCTACCTGCAGGCCTTCACCCGGGCCGATAACCGTCATTCCTGCTTTTTTAATCTTTGCGAGGTTGTCCGCTTCCCGGTCTAAGGTCATCTGAGTTGCTTTCTTACTGACTTCTCGAGCGGCCTCCATGATTTGCTTCTGAATGGTCGGTGAAAATTCTTGCCAAACTTTTTCATTAATGACCACACATTCAGCAGCCATAACATGTCCCGTAAGCATCATATGTGATTGGAGGTCAAACAATTTATGGTTGAATATCACATCCACCGGGTTTTCTTGTCCGTTAACAATCCCCGTAGCCAATGCGGTCGGAACTTCTGACCAGTTTACTGGGGTTGCTACCGCGCCGAGCCCTTCAACTGCCGTCATATAAATGGGAAATGGAATGGCACGAATCTTTATCCCATTAAGATCGGCAGGTTTTTTGATGGCCCGATCGCAGGTGAGTTGCCGGGTGCCAAAATAGAAATTATAAAGAATTCGAACTCCGCGTGCTTTAATCATGCGTTCGCTAAGCTTTTTCATGACCGGTGACGACTGTGTATCGACCACCTTCATGAGATGATCAACGTCCCTGTAAAGATAAGGAGTGTCCAAAGCACTCAGTGGCTCAAAAAGCGATCCGATGCCGGCCATGGTGTTATGAGAAATCGCTATCACACCGGATTGAACCTGTTCCGCCAGCTCTTGCAATTTTCCCAATTGGGCAGAAGGAAACACCTGGATCGTCACAGCCCCGTTTGTTTTTTTGGCCACCAGATCTGCCAGCATGTTCGCTTGTACACCGGTAACGGATTTTGGAGAGTTCATGTGACCATAGCGCAGTTTATAGCTCTTCGCCTCAACGCTAATTGATACTGAAATTGAAAAGATCATAACTATTAAAATTAGCAGAAACTTTTTCATTTTCTTACCCCCTCTGTTGGTATGACGTTTGAATCGTTTCAACGCTTATGCCTTGATTTCAGTGGCAATAAACCTCCGTGCATTTAGTTCAGATATCACCCCCTTTCCTTTAAAAAAAATTTGGGCATTAGGTTTGCGTAGGCTATGTTTGAATTAGCCCAACTTCACAGGTTGCCTTGGGTAGCAAAATCACATATCGCACCGCAAGTGTTATGAAACTCCAGATTCCTGTAGTAATCGTTATACTTCCATAAATCGGCATTACAGAAAAGAATATTGCTACGAGTTTTGTCCTTGGGATTTTCCATGCGAATAGGCGTTTTCATATCCCCGCCGACAGTTAGGGTCAATTGCTGTTCGCCGAAAGGCATCACTACGTGGTAGGTGCTGTCATCCTTGCTTATCTCTATCTTGACGTATTTGACGCCGAGAACTTTCGTTTTTCGCCATTTTACTTCGGCATATAGATGCATCTTGACAAAAGGTTCTAGCACGCTTCTTTGCTCGGCGGAGGCGTTGTCGCTAATATACACAGCCCCTTCTTTTATCCCGTTACCGCTATACACATCAGAGGCCTTCGGGCCGATACCGTCTTGGAAATATATTACGATGATGCCTTTCATATCTATGCCATCGATCTGGCCTTCTTTAATCTCGTGCGTTGCTAAGTTTACACAGGGTTTTTCCCAGAGGTCTCGCCCAAACCATAGGGGGCAGTGTCCTTCCATGCGGCAGCACTCATAGAAGACTCCCTTTAGCGCCCATGTTTTCTGTGAAGCCATTTCTTACCTCCTGTTGGTATAACGTTTGAATCATTACAACACCTTTGCCTTGATTTCCGTGACAATAAACCGCCGTGAGTTTACCTCAGATATCACCCCTTTTCCTTTATAAAGAAATTGGGCCTTAGGTTCGCATAGGGTATGTTTGGGTTAGCCCAAATCCATGAATGATAGTTAAAAACTATTACATAGGACATACTATGTAGTATGTAGACGCTAACGTTTCACATGTCAATAGTTTTTTTTATTTTTTGAAAATTTTGGTTCTGACTGGAAAAGATAGAGTGATTTTGTGGGTGGGTAGGGTTAAGAAACTTGTTAATACCATTCTTGTCTTGCTCTTGGTATCCACATAACTTTAAATCAAAAAATCAAACCATACAGAAAGAGGAGAAGAAATAGTTACCCCTGAAGCTGTATACCAGCTTAAATTAGAAGAGAACGGACACTCGGAAATACCCTCGACTTAATGACCGTCCCCTCGAACCTAAAATGAATCGGCTAACACTGAAATTGACTTGTTTTGATGATGCTTATAACATAACATCAAGTGATTAGCCTGACCTAATGCTGTTGATAATCATCAGAGAGGAAACCATGTTTGAAGCCGTTGCAAGTTCATATCTCGTAAACTATGACGGCGCATTTCGCGTCGACCGCACAGCTACCGCACCGCCTGGGGGTTCTCCGGGTAAGCGGTCATGTAAACAACGACTTGCCAAGCGTATCGATGAAATTGCCGATTTTCAGCGGATGCTTTATGCGCATGATAAGTACGCCATCCTCCTGATTTTCCAGGCCATGGACGCAGCGGGAAAGGACAGCACCATCCGAGCGGTTATGAGCGGGATTAACCCGGCCGGGTGTCAGGTATTTTCATTCAAACAGCCTGCCCCGGAGGAATTGGATCACGACTTTCTGTGGCGGACCGCCAAATGCCTTCCCGAACGAGGCCGTATTGGAATCTTTAACCGCAGCTATTACGAAGAAGTGCTTGCAGTTCGCGTGCACCCTGAATTTCTCAAGGGGCAGAAACTTCCCGATTCCATCGACCTCAAAAATATATGGCAGCAGCGCTACGAATCAATACGTGATCACGAAAAACATCTAGCCCGCAACGGGACAGTTATTATAAAATTTTGGCTTAACGTCTCGAGGAAGGAGCAAAAACAGCGTTTTCTCTCGCGTATCGACGAGCCCAGAAAAAACTGGAAATTCTCCGCCGGAGATGTCCATGAACGCAGATTCTGGAAGAAGTATATGAGAGCTTACGAAGATGCCGTTAATGCGACCTCAAGACCATGGGCACCATGGTATGCCATCCCCGCTGATAACAAGCCCTTTATGCGCCTCAGTGTAGCGGAAATCATCGTAAAAAGCCTTGGAAAGCTTAAGTTGAAGTATCCAACCGTTGGGGGTAGCCAACGCACAAAATTTTCGGCAATGCGCAGGATGCTTGAAAAAGAGGAAAATTAGCCGAGCACCATAATTTTGCAGAATAAGGGTCACCCATCTATCTCAAGACTACCATTCCGATAATCTAAAATCGAAATTCAGCTAATTCCAGGAACCTACCCTATTTCTTTTGGATTCATTTCTGACAAGCACAACAGACTGCGATTTATGGTGCAATGTTCCACCGGTAATTGCCGGACCGGGACTCCATCGATAGCCTTGACCAAGGTTTTTCTCGATGGCATTATATACATCAGCATCTGATGTCCAATCGGTTTCGGATAATTTCATCTGTGTCCAGACCAGGGTCTCCTGTGTATTGAGTTCTCGAACCCCTTCTTTTATTGCGGTTATACTGGCGGAGTCAGATAGAAGGTCAAATTTCTTTATAGTTACTGAGAACATAACGCTCATAATGACCAAAACA
Organism: Desulfobacterales bacterium; assembly: GCA_049669725.1. Classification (GTDB taxonomy): domain Bacteria; phylum Desulfobacterota; class Desulfobacteria; order Desulfobacterales; family JAFDCJ01; genus JAFDCJ01. Next base: position 49,290 of record JBATKU010000166.1, on the reverse strand, counting down.
GCCATCAATTCAATCAGGGTAAAGCCTTTCCGATTAGCGATCAGATTAACATTCATCATATCCAATTTTTTCCATCCCCTGAGTTCCAAATGAGCATTTTGCGGGAAAAGGCAATTATTTTTAGCTCCACTTTATGTTGCTACAAATATGCAAAAAATAAGCCAAGGAGCAAGCTTATCAATAAAGTATTTAATTTCAAATGGTTATTAATCTTATTGTTTTGCAAATTGTAAGCAAAATTATAACGTATTAAAAATGTTTATAAATATTTTTAATAGCTTGATTTAAATCCCTAATATTGCTGTGCCATAATCAGTGCAGTTTTTAACAAAATCCCTTACTTCAATCACCCATTGCTTGATTTCTGCAATTGATAAAACTGATCACATTGTGAAATAAATTTCCTATTTTTTAGGTGCTTTTTCCCATAATGATTGGCTGCACCTCTGATAGCATCAAGCTAACTATCCATTATTACGTGTATTTTTAAAATTTATGTTTCGGTCGTCATTTGCATGCTTTTTGCTTACCTATCATTTTACTCAGTGTCGAACAAAAAATACTAATGGGTCGAGAAACATTTACTAACAGCGTATTAATTCCAGGCAAGGAAATAGTTCGTGAAAAACGTAAATCAAGTAAACAGCTTTGATAAAAGAATCAAACCAAGAAAGCCTTCTTCAGAAAACATTTTCTTCACCTCAAAGAACGGATTTTATGAAGGCCGACTTAATAATTTCAGTCGTTATGGCCTATTCATAAAGACAACGGCTTCCTTGTGTGTGGGAGAAATTATTACCATCGCCTTGCCACATTTAAGTGGCAAGAACATAAAGTGCAAGGGGCAAATTATATGGCGTAACAGGGTGGGGTGTGGGATCGAATTGTTTAGAAAACGTAGCAAAAGCTTTAGAATCATCAAATAAGATCGGTCAGGACACCTATGAGGGACCTTACGAGATCATCTTCTGAAAACTATTGTGTTATCTATTCGAAACATGTACGTTTCCTGAAGCTTAGATCGTCTAAATGAGTCGCAAACTGATATTATCTTGGTTTATTGGAAAAATCCGAATAGATATAGACTCGTGTATTAAACGAGCTTATGGAGTCTATCCTTCAAATGTACCTTGACCATTATAATCTTACCCTAAAGCCTTTTGAGGAAAGCCCGGATCCAAGGTTCTTTTGGCTCAGTGAAAAACACAAGGAGGCGCTTGCCTGCTTACAATATGGTATTCAGGAGAACAAGGCATTCCTTCTGCTTAATGGCGATATAGGGACTGGAAAAACTTCACTGATTAATTATCTTTTGCGCGACAATGACCAGGATGCCATTGTAGCAACTCTTCCGGACCCTGACCTTAGAATTCCAGACTTTTTCAAATTGCTTTCAAAAGAATTTAATATTGACATGGATTTTGACAGCAAGGGAGATTTTCTAATCCAATTCGAACACTTTTTGTACAATACATATTCAGAGGAAAAAAGGGCACTACTGATAATAGACGAGGCCCAAAGACTGAACCAGCAACTTCTGGAACAAATACGTCTTTTATCCAATATAGAGAGAAAGGATGTTAAGTTAATCAATATCTTTTTTGTAGGCCAGAATGAAGTCATTGATATGATAAAGGATGAAAAAAACAAGGCATTACGTCAAAGGCTTACCGTACATTATACTATTGAACCCTTGACGGAGCCTGAAACCCGGGAGTACATCCTATATCGTCTCAGGATTGCGGGATCCGAGACAGGAATTTTCAGCTCTGAAGCTGTTCATGAAATATTTTCATTTTCCAAAGGCTACCCTCGATTGATCAATATCATTTGTGATCGAGCACTCTTGACCGGATATGTTTCAGAAACAAACATAATTTCTGGGGCAATTGTTAAAAAATGTACTGATGACTTAAAGATCCTTGTTGAATAAACTACCCTGCCGCAAGCAACGGGGTATCATCGGAATATTTATAATCACCCCAAGGGGCGGGGGATTAAACCTTTATTCGCCTCAGGAGAGCTTGTCCGCCGGCGGATTAAATATGCTGGCGGTGAATAAAATCTTTAATCACCCGGGCGCATTCAACCGGTTTGCCCATGGGGACAAAATGACCGGCCCCGGGGATGGTGGCCAGTTCAAAATCGGGAATTAGTCGTCCCAGGCGCTCCGCCGCATCCACCGTAAAGGCGCCCGAGTGCTCCCCTCGAATGGCCAGCACCGGGCAGGAAATCTTTTGGGCATACGTCCATACATCGAGGGGGACGGATTCAAAAATCTGGGCTTCATGCTCCGGGTCGCAGTTAAGGACGGCCGTTTCGGGGTCTTTTTCGAGCAGCCCGCACTCAAGATAAGCCTCCACAAAATCCTTTGACCAGTATTTGAAAATACCCCGACCGGAAGCAAAACGTTTCAAGGCCTCTTTTTTACTCTGAAACGTTTTTTTTCTGCGCCGTGCAATCTTTGCCAACGGGATGATCCCTGCCAGACCAAACATTCTCACGACCGCCATGGACCAGAGTATCCGCCGGGGCAAGATAGTCGGATCGATCAATATCAGATATGCGAAAAGATCCGGATATCGGGCGGCTGCCATATAGGTGGTCACCGCTCCCAGGGAATGACCCATGCCGATGATGGGTGGTGACATAGTTTTTTCAATCAGGGCCTTCAAATCCTCGACAAATATATTCCAATGGCGAATCCGCTGGCTGCTGGGAAGTTGCGAACCGCCATGCCCGCGAATATCACTGGCTTTTACATGCAGGTCACCGGTCAGGTGTTTGACAAAAGGGGAATAGGTTCCCGCACAAAATCCATTGGCATGCAGCAGATGAGTCTGAAACCCGTTCCCGCCCCAATCCAGGTAATGAATTTTGCCGTCCGGGACATCAAGGAAGTTTTCGATCGGTTCGTTGTATTCAGGTGCGTTCATACAGATTGAGAATATAGGGCCTTTATAGCGGTTGTCAAAAAAACGTGACGAATGATCGTCAATTGTCATTTTAAAGCGTCATTTTGCATACGTCCTATTGCGTGCAATATAAAAATATAAAACCCCAGCTCTCAAAAAGAGTGGGGTCAACGGTCGTAACAAGAGACCTCCATTATGGTTTAAAATGCTGGCGGGGAGTAAGTAAGGTATAGACGGCCCTGCTCGATACCTCGGATAGGTTCCCCGCCAGCAATATGGTTATTTCTGAGTTGACCTCATGGGGGGACCTGTGTCCCGGGGATGCATGGGGCCTCTTTGGTTTTGAGGAGGCACGCCATGGGAAACAGTTATAGCGGCCCTTTATTTTTCATGGTAGGCACGGGGAGATTTGAACTCCCGACTTCTACCGTGTCAGGGTAGCGCTCTCCCCCTGAGCTACGTGCCTATATAAATTTTATGCTTGAGTAGCACCGGTTGGATTGTGTGTCAAGGCCTTTTCGATCACCTGAGAACCGCTAAATTAGCATTTCAGATAGAATTTAAAAATTTTAGGCACTTTAGGCATTTTAGTGCATTTTAGGCATTTATATTTTGTTTCTAACCGGGAATAAGCTCGACCTTCAAATTCTCCGGCGTAACTTCGAAAATATTTATACCGAATGATTTAAAATTCTGCTGCATCAGGGCGGAAGCAAGGTCCTGGGTTTTGCCTGCGTATTCAACCAGCAGGATCGCTTCATTTGGCTTGATCTCTTTGACACGAATGCCTTCCACGCCGGAGATGGTGTTCAGCGTCTTGCGAAATTTGACATAATTGGCGAGTTGGTTTGTGCCGAGAATGACCACTTCAACCAGCGATGGCCGGCCGGCTTGTTTCTGCCAGGCGATAATCAGTTCCTCAGCAAGTGCGGGTCCAGCCATGGCACCAGCATCCACCAATGCTTCTCTGCCGCCGACAGTGTCATCTTCGCTGACGGCCACCGCCGTGCGGGTTAAGTTTAACATCGGAGCGGCATCCGAACGCAATGCCCGTAGCGTAACCTTCCCATTAAACGATCGCATGGCCGAACCCATGATGTTGGTCGATGGAGTTGCCAGCGATGTCCCCAGTACGATTACATCTGCTTTGAGTGCCGCGCCGAGTTCCGCCGCCTCCAGGTCGGTTAAATCCGGCTTATTTATATCGTCCCAGTTTACCAGAGCGCGGTTGCGAGCACCCCGGTGGTTAATAATAGTGAAACCGGCTTCCTGCAGGCGTTCAGCCATAGCTGTTTCAGAAATTGAAATAAAACTGGCTCCCACCGGGCTCCACCAAAACATGGGAGATTCCTGCTCTAATTTCTGTTCGGCTATGAGGAATAACACACTGGGCAGTGTTTTTGAAGCCCGCAAAATTCCCGCATCGGTCAATTCTTTTGATATTTTTTTGCCGGACACAGTGGCTTGAACAATAACCCGGTAAGATTTATCCTGGCCGGCTTCTGTCAGCACCTTATAGCCCTGGATGAAGGTGCTCGTCTGATCAAATAACAGCTCATTTAGCTGCGAAAAATTATCCACCAAAGATTCTACCTTCAGCAGTTCTTGGGTCATTAACGCCACAGCTGTAACCAGACTGTCGGCAATGGCCTTTTCCCGGGCGGCAGCAACATTATCGCCATGAAGCCTAGCCGTCCCCACGACAACAAACGTTTTCGTTGTGGCAGACTCCTGAGCCTGCAAAGCGTTGGATGTCATCAGCACCAGGGCCAGGCTGAAAGACCAAAACATCAACCCGCTAAATCTGATAAATATTTTATGCATATTGCACTACTCCTGTATGAAGTCAAATCTGAATCCGCAACTATCAATGCCACTAAACGCGTCGCATGAGCGCATAGTCCGCAATATCAAGCATGGTTTCTTTGGTTGGCGAGGGTTCAAAAACAGCCAGGGCTGCTTTGGCCGTGTCGATATATCCAGCAGCCATTTTTTGGGTGTATTCAATACCGCCGTATTTAACCAGCAAATCTATCAGGGTTCTAAAATCTTCGGTTGCAAAATCACGGTCCTGGATAATTTTGATCATCAGGTCCCGGTCGGCGGATCGCGCTTGCTTCAAGGCATAAATCACCGGCAGCGTCAATTTTCCCTCTCTAAGATCGGCCCCCACCTCCTTGCCGAAATCAGACGTCTGCAGGGTATAATCAAAGAGATCATCGGCCATCTGAAACGCAATCCCCAGATTAGATCCATAATGGGCCAATGCCTTTTCTTTTTCCTCCGGCGCGTCAGAAATGATGGCGCTCACCTGGCAAGCGGCTTCGAACAAAACGGCAGTCTTACGGCGGATAACCACCATATACTCATCTTCAGTCAGCTTGATATCACCTTTGCGCATCAGCTGATGAACTTCACCCTGGGACATATTCTCGGTAAGTTCGGCCAGGAGTTGAACGACCCTGAGCCTGCCGGTACCAGCCGAAAGGGACAGCGCTCTGGCCAGCAGGTAATCGCCGACCAGAACGGCAATTGAATTGCCCCAGGTCGCATGAGCCACTGTTTTGCCCCTGCGAATAGCGGCTTCGTCCACAAGATCATCATGCAGCAGGGTGGCTGTATGCAGATATTCCAAGGCCGTTGAGAACGTTTTCTCATAGTCGCCGGTATAACCGCATATCCTGGCTGACAGAACCATTAATAAAGGACGCAATCGCTTGCCGCCGCTGAACAGAATGTGACCGGCTACATCGGAAACCAGATCCAGGTAGGGATTTAAATTATCGGAAAGGGCTTTTTCAATATCATCCAGGTCAGATTCAACTGCAGAAAGGATCTTCTGCTTAAGATCGCTCATATCGCCTCTCCCATCAGATCATACTCCATCGTATCCGTCACTCGCATATCAGCAAAACTTCCGATTTTCAATTCAAAAGTCATTTTTGCAGTATTGATGTAAGTTAACCCATCCACTTCCGGTGCTTGAAAGTTTGTACGGCCGGCAAAAAGATGGTTGTCCAGGAACTCTTCCACCAGGACTTTTACTGCTTTGCCGATGTATTTGCGGTTATTCTCGGAGGCAATACCTGACTGGACAGACATAAGCTGGTGGTAGCGGTCAGTGGCCACATCCTTTGGGATGTGATTGGACAAATGGTGAGAGGCCAGATCATCAGAGTCCGAATAAATAAATACGCCTAAATGATCAAAACGCACATTCTCGACAAATTGCAAAAGCGCTGCAAAATCATTATTCGTTTCTCCAGGAAATCCGACAATAATGGTTGTCCTTAGCACGGCATCCGGAACCCGGTCGCGGATACGGTCAAATAAACGGTAAAGATCGTCCTTTGTATACCGGCGACCCATATGTTTTAGAATTCCGGCACTGACATGCTGGATGGGAATATCAAAATATGAGCACAGGCGACTGTGCGAGGCCAGGGCTTCAATGAAAGAGTTTTCAATACTTTCCGGATGTCCGTACAGCACCCTGAACCATGGCGGGGTCGTCCTGCCGGCATCATCAATTTGGATATTGGCGAGGCTTTCCATCAGCCGACTGAGATTCGTCCGATTCGGCAAATCATTGCCATAGGCGGTGGTATCCTGGGCAACCAGCACTAGCTCGTTTACACCATTGTCAATAAGCTTAGTCGCCTCGGAAATAATTTCTTCCGGTGGACGACTTTTTTGTTTTCCGCGCAGCTTTGGAATGATGCAATAAGTGCATGCTTTACTGCAGCCTTCGGCAATCTTTAGATAGGCCACGTGGGGCACTGCTAAATCCCGGGGGGCATCCCGGGGCTGAAATTCCGCGAGTTCCGGGTCCGGCAACACACACAGATGGGAGTACTGCGGCTCCCGGACGGCCTTTGCAATCTGATCAAAGGCACCGGTTCCTAAAAGGACATCCACTTCCGGCAATGATTTTAAAATTTCTTCACGATAACGCTCGGGAAGACAGCCGGTGACCACCAGACGCTTGCAATTGCCCTCCTTTTTATATTCGGCCAGTTCCAAAATGACATCAATAGACTCCTGCGCAGCATCCTCAATGAAACTGCAGGTGTTTACCACAATAGTCTCGGCCTCTTCAGGATCTGCGGTAATTGTCCAGCCGGCTTTTTTCAGCCGTCCGGTCATAATTTCGCTGTCAACCTGATTCCTGGCGCAACCCAGGCTTTCCAAATAAAGTTTCATGATTCTGTTTTCATATCGATTTTCAAAAATAAGTTCCGAATATCGGAACGTTTTTTTGACAACTGCTATAATATTCCGGACCACACCTGTGGCCTGAATATTTTAGTACCGGTCAAAGAATTTATACTCATGAAAAAATAAGGAAGGTGTCCTGAAATGTCAATGCGACCAAAGGGTCGGAATGGAACAACAACATTCTATGGAGAGTTTAATTTTGCAAAGAGGCTATCGCCCTTTCAATCAGATCCGAACTATTTTCTTCCTTATCGGGAACCAGTTCAGCCAGACCAAAGGCTAATTTTACACGAATATCTCCGGGTTCAATCTGATGATCCCCTGAAATGCGTTGTAATCGGTTACAGAGACGTTTGGCCTCCTCAATCGAAAGTTGAGGCAAAAGAAGCGCAAACGTCTTTCTACCATATCGACTAAGGGTATCCCAGCTCCGGATTTCCCGTGCAAAAGACTTTCCCAGGAAGCTTATAACCCGCTCTATGGCCGGATTGCTTGAACCGGTGTTTTCAAAGTTTAGCTTAATAAAACAAAGCGACAGGTTAGCGCCCTGGCTTCGCGAACGCTTGATTTCCATGTCTAAAATTCTTAGAAAATTGCCTTTACTGCACAAATCCTTGGCGTCATCCTGCATTTTTATCTCAGCAAAACATTCAGTTAAGGATTCGAGCCGGTCGCATATAATTTCCATGAGGTTCAAAAAAAATTTGTGGGCTGTGGGAGGGTAGAGCCACTGCAATCGTTTTACCATCTTCCAATTAATTTTCAAAAGCTCAACCGGAGAGGTGGCTATTACCGTTGCCGAGCGTGGCGCCGAACGCAAAAATCCCATCTCACCCAATACATCACCGGTTTTCAACTGGTTAATCAATATGCGACTTTCAGGTTGGAGTTCGAGTTCATCATCTCTAATCGGATCAAAAACGTCCACAGTGCCGGAAATGATGGTATACATTGAATTGCTGGAATCCCCCTTATGGAACAAAACTTCATCGGCGTCAATTTGTGTCAGTGAGCCAGCCATAAGAATGTAATGAACCTGGGTACGCGATAATCCTTTAAATAGCGGAATTCCCATCCGCGGCTCTTTGCCGAGCTTTAATCGCACCAGATCCCACAAGGTCACCAGCTCGACGTGCCGCATTAACGAAGGCAGCAGAATCAGGTCCCCAACCAGCGCCGACAGCGATGTGATCACCATCATAGCGCCGAATATGGCTGTCGGCTTAAAGCTTGAAAAAAACAAGACAGAAAACCCGACACAGATAGTAATCGTTGTAAAGGTAATCGGTCGCCCTACATGATGCAGGGTATCCCGGATCGCCCGCTTGTCGTCCAGATCCTTTTTGAATTCCTGGTTGTATCGTGCCAGATAATGAATGGTGTCGTCCACCGCCAGTCCGATTGCGATACTGGCTATTAGGCTGGTTACCATGGAAAGTTCAATTCCGAGCCATCCCATGATGCCAAAATTAATGATAATAGGAAAAAGATTGGGAATGATGGCGATGAGTCCCACTTTGACTGACAAAAACAGGAGGAACATGATCCCGAATACCAGGATCATAGTAATGGATAGGCTTTTGATTTGCCCGATAGTCAGTTGATGACTGCTGGCCGCGATTACCATGCCAAGCCCGGTTACCTCCCAGTTCAAATCTTTTGAAAAGTGCTGCTTGGCGAAAGCAACCGTCCTTTCGCGAATTTGAAGAAAATCCCGTGAACTGGAAATATGGGTCAGCAGAAGAATGTTAGCTTTTGAAAAATCAGGGTTTATAAAGCGCGTGAGCATGTCTTCGCCGAGTATGGTGGTATAATTGTTCATCAGCATCCGCACTTCAAAATCCTCTACGGGCAAAGTGTAGTATTTCGGCTCGAAATGGTTGAGAACGTAGTTGACCAGCTTAAGGTAATCGGCAAAGGACAAGGTTTTGTCGACACCTGGCAATGTAACCAGAAACTCCTGCATGCGGGCAATGTCAGCCAAGTGTTGAGAATTCTCGAAATAGTCGGCCTCCGGTTGTCCCATGACGACATTGATGGGAAAGCTTCCGGATAATTCTTGGTAGATATCGTTAAAGTTGTTTTTTACCGGTGTGCCATCTCTTAAATACCCAACCGGATTTGTCTCAACCCGAATACGAAAGATCCCGATCAGACATATCAGAACCACCACCCCAATAACCGGCAAAACGATTTTCTGATGATTCAGGTTGAGGTCTGCAATTTTTTCGATAAAGCGATTAAAGAAAGGGGTGGTGTCAATCTGCTTTTTCTGCCCTTTGATAGGCAGGGGGATAAAACTCAGGGCCGCTGGAAGAAAGGTCATAACAATAATCAGGGTGCTGAGAATACCGAAACATGAAAAAATAGCAAATTCCTGAATCGCAGAAATCCGATTCACCAAAAGCGATCCTAAGCCGACGGCGGTCGTCAATACGGCCAGACAAGTTGGCAGGGCAATGTTGGCATAGGCCTTGGTGACCGCTTCGGTTGATGACGTTGCTTCCCTTTGGCACGTCAGATATTCAGAAACAATATGTAAACAGTAGGCTGTTCCCACTGCAACCAGAAAAACAGGGACAATCATCGTCAGCATCGACAGCGGTATACGGAGATACGTCATGAAACCGAAGGTCCAAACCAGCGCCAGCCCTACCGATGCGAGCGGAAGCAGGATGTATTGTGCCCTGCGGAAAAGGAAAAGAAGAATAATGGCAATGAGCAGAAAAGTAAGGGGGGGTAAACGGAAAAAATCTTTTTGGGTAAAACTGACCAGGGCCTCCGAGACCAGGGGCATACCGATCTGATAAAGCCTTAGATCCGGGGGGCCATCGGCGAGCATTTGCCGTACCCTGCGGATTACTTTATCAGGGTCGGCGTCATTCTTCAGGATAAGCGTCAGGGCCGTGGTTTTGCGGTCGGTTGAAATAAGATTTTTTTGGAATAAATCCACCGGTGATATAAGGGTGGAAAACTTTTCCATACTCCATTCGCCGGAAACATCAACCGCCTTTTTAACTCCGGGAAGGCTGATAACACGTCTGACACCCTCGATAGCTGCGGCAGTATCAGCAAGTTGCTCAACCTTGCGAAATGTGATGGAATCGAACACATTGTCGCATTTGATGACAACTCTGATAATTTCGTCGGAACCAAATGTTTTTCTGAAGGAATTATATTGGGCGGTTTCGGGAAGGTCTTCTACCTGGAGGTCATAAATAGATGTTTTAAATGAGAGATTCGGCAGCGGCCATGCGAAGAAAAGAGTTACCGCTGCTATCATAAAAATGATGGCTACCGGCCGACTGAGTATCCACACTAACATTTTACTGAATGAGAATCGCATGGAAGCCTCGCTTTTTAACTAAACCGTCATGACCTTTGAGCGATGAAAAATTCAATCCGGTACTTATTTTGAAAAAGCGGTATAAGCTTAATTTTTAAATTGAATACAATGTGATGTCAATTAATTACTTCAAAACCTTTTGAATCATAATCCACCAGCGTGCCGTCGGTTTGCTCAACCACAATAAGACCTTCAACACCATCAAGCCGGTCAATCAGTTCCAGGCCTTTCTCGACGCCCATCACCATCACCGCCGTTGCAAGCCCATCGGCAAAAGTACAGGTGTCGGCCACAATGGATACCCCTACCACGCCGTTGGAAACCGGATACCCGCTGCGGGGGTCGATAACATGGGAATAACGAGTCCCGTCAACCTCAAAAAAATTGCGATAATCACCACTGGTCGCAAACCCCTGGTCGCGTAGTGCGACAACCTTATATACTGCGTCAAAGGCGGCATCTGCCCGGGGCCGGTTGATTCCAATGCGCCATCGGGTGTTGTCTTTGCGGTGCCCGGCGGCAAAAATTTCCCCGCCTATTTCAACCAGGTAGTCCATATATCCCAGGTTCCGAAGCAGGGCCGCCACCTCATCGACACCATATCCTTTGGCTATGGAAGACAGATCAATGGTAACGGCCGCCCGTTTTTTCGCCAGAAATCCAGGATTCAGAACATCGATATTGGCAAAGCCAATATCCGGCAACAGGGCTGCAATTTCACTATTTGGTGGAACCTTATCCTGACGGCCGCTGCGCCCGAAACCCCAGAGGTCCACCAGAGGGGTTACGGTTCCGTCCCAGGCCCCATTGGAAAGCCGGTGGATCTTTTGGCCCGCCCTCATCACCCGAAAAAAATCATTGGAAATTTTAAATTTCTGTCCGACCTCTTTAAAGCGGTTAAAACGGCTGATCTCGCTGTCTTTTTGATAGGTGGACATGCTCCGGTTGATTTCCTTCAGTCGTTTATCAATCTTTCCCTTTACCCCTGAAATACCCTCATCATCTGCGGTAACCACCTTGACACTATAGGTCGTCCCCATCGTGCGACCGCGAATCACATGCTCCTGTTTCGCTTCGCCATCGGCAGCAGCGAAAATAAAGCCAAAAATAATGGTTAAGGCAAAATAGAATTTAAACATACTCTGTCCTGTGTGTTCAGCACGATTTGGCAAGTATAAACATCGCGCCTGGAAAGCCACCAAATGAAAGTTAATTCTGCGACACAACACAGACCTTCGCTATCCATTTGTAAAACCGGGCTTTAAAGGCCCAGATCATGTTCGAGGGCAAGGCGCAAAGCGGTTCAAAAGCGGAGCGTACACGAAGTACGTGAGCATTTTGAAGCGTTTTGCAACGCAGCCATCGGACATTAGATGGGCTTTTAAAGCCCGGTTTTAACAGATGCGCGGGAGTTGCTCGCCTGCCAGCATATCCACAATCCGACTTCCGCCGATGCGGGTTTGCATGATAACCCTGCCGGCGTGGTCTTCGACCACTTCTCCAATTACGGCGGCATCTTGGCCAAAGGGATTCTCCCGTATGGCGGCCAGAACCGCTTCGGTGTCATGTCCCGCAACAAAAGCCAGCAACTTGCCCTCATTGGCCAGATAGAGTGGATCAAACCCTAAAAGCTCACAGGCTGCAGCCACTTCATTTTTCAGTGGAATCTGCTCTTCATAAATCCTTATTCCCATTTTTGATTTTTCGGCAATTTCATTTAAAGCCGTGCCCACTCCGCCCCGGGTGGGATCCCGCAAAACATGAATGGCTTTGCCGACTGCGAACATCTGTTTTACCATATGGTTTAGCGGTGCCGTATCACTGGTAATGCTGGTTTCAAACGAAAGACCCTCGCGCTGGGTTAATATGGCAATGCCGTGGTCGGCAATGGTGCCGCTTAAAATAATCTGATCACCGGGCCGGGCCTTATGGCTGGCAATGTCTACATCCCGGGGTATCAACCCGAGCCCGGAGGTATTGATGAAAATTTTGTCGACTGCGCCTTTGGGCACCACCTTGGTATCCCCGGTCACCACGGTAACCCCTGCTGTCTCAGCAGCCCTGCCCATTTCGCTGACAATCGTTTCAAGGTCCTTAAGGGGAAAGCCTTCCTCGATAATCAGGCCGACACTCAAGTAGACCGGATGCCCACCGCACATCGCAACATCGTTAACGGTTCCGTTGATGGCCAGGTCCCCGATATTGCCCCCGGGAAAAAATATAGGATCCACCGTATAGGAGTCGGTTGAAAAAGCCATCCGTTTGCCTTCAAGTTCAAATATGGCACCGTCATTTAACTGGGCCAAAATTGGATTGTCAAAAACAGGCAGCAGCATATCCGTTGTCAAAAGATGGGAAATTTTCCCCCCGCTGCCGTGGTCAAGCAATATTTTGTCATTTTTCATGTCGTTTGTCCGTTTGGATGGTATGGTATTTATAATACGCCGCACAGGTCCCCTCGGTCGACACCATGCAGGGCCCCACAGGGTCAATCGGGGTGCAAACTGTCTTGTAAAGAGGGCATTCCGGCGGGGTTTTGGTACCGGTTAAAATTTCACCGCAGGCACAGCCTTTAGGATCCATGGATTCGCCAACCTCAATATCAAATATTTTGCCCGCATCATGGCGTTCATATTTTTGACGGATTTTCAGACCGCTTTGGGGAATCACACCAATGGCACGCCAGCAGGCATCTGCCGGTTCGAAAACATCGTCCAGCATTTGTTGGGCTTTGGTATTGCCTTCAAATGTTACCGCGCGCGAATAAGCATTTTCCAATGCCGGTGCCCGGTTTTCGATCTGCTCGACCAGCATGCTGATGGCCTGCAGGATATCGGTCGGTTCAAATCCGGCGATAACACATGGGATCGGATGATGGCTGCAAAACGGTAAATAGGCCTTTTCACCGATAATCACCGAAACGTGCCCGGGCAAAATAAAGCCGTCGATCATTACATTTTCAGCGGCCATCAGTGCCTCCAGTGCCGGCGGCACCAGCTTATGTGCGGATATGACGGAGAAGTTAGCCACCTTCGTCTGGTCGGCGGTAAGGATCGCGGCTGCTATGGTGGGAGCAGTGGTTTCAAAGCCGACCCCGAGAAACACCACTTTCTTGTCCGGATTCTTTTTGGCAATTTCAATGGCATCAAAGGTCGAATAAACCACCCGGATATCTTTGCCCTCGGCCCTTTGCTTTTGCAGGGAAGATGTTGTACCGGGGACCCGCATCAAATCGCCGAAAGTTGTAATGATAACCCCTTCAACCCGGGACAATTCGATAAAGGCATCGATTTCTTTTTGATCGGTTACGCAAACGGGACAGCCCGGTCCCGACAGCAATGAGATGGTTGGCGGCAAAATCGAACGGATACCGCTGCGAAATATCGAAACGGTGTGGGTCCCGCAGACTTCCATCAAGCGGATGTCACGGGAGCTAGTTCGCTTGATTTTTTCCACCAGGGCTTTAGAGAGTCTTACGTCCCGGTATTCTTCAATATGTTTTAAGGCCATAACCCTAATCCTTAGTATAGATAAACGTTGAACATCGAATAATGATATCGCTGCGCTCCACCATTTATTAATTGACTATTTCCGTTTCTTATCAGCCGTACTGATACTCGTAACGATTACTTTATTTAATTGGGAGGAGGGAAATTCATACATTCAACCCTTGTCATTCCCGCGAAGGCGGGAATGACGGGAAGACTCCCCGACTGCTCGGTTTACTACTCTGTTTGTTCCTCTTTCCCATTCAAAGTTCGATGTTGGACGTTCGATGTTCGATGTTCGTCCTTTTCGTGTTCTATGTTCATCTTTTTATCGTGGCTGCCGCCACCGCCGCCTGACCTAAAGAGATCCCCCCGTCATTGGTAGGAACCTGCTGATGGCTGAAAACCTTGAAATTTTTTTCTTCCAGAGCCCTGGTCAGGCCGATCAGCAGAATCGAGTTCTGAAAAACACCGCCGCTTAAAACCACCCGGTTCAATTCCCGTTCCTTTCCGATAATGACACACAACTCTGTAAATAAACAAATTACGGTCCGGTGAAACCGGGAACTGATTTCACCAATCGGCCTGGCGTTGGCGACATCGTCAACCACCCCTTGAATAATGGGTGCGGTAAAAATCCGGTAGGCCCCGTCAGTTTCCCATCCATATTCGTAGACCCCGTCAGAACCTTCCAGTGCCGCCATTTCCAGCTCCATGGCGGCTTGTCCCTCAAAATTAACCCGGTCGCGTATCCCGCAGATAGCCGCCACACCGTCAAACAAACGGCCCAGACTCGAAGTCAGTGGGGAATTAATTCTTTTGGATATCATCTCAGCGATAACGGTCAGCTTCCCGCTATCAATTTCTTTCACCAACGGAAGATCAAGGTTGCAAAAATTGCTGCCGTAAGCGTTCTGCAAATAGCTCACCGCCATACGCCAAGGCTCTTTGATGGCCGCAGCGCTCCCCGGCATGGGAACATAGGCCAGGTGACCGGCGCGTTCAAACTCATGCTCCCGGGCAACCATAATTTCTCCACCCCAGACGGCCCCGTCGGCACCATACCCCGTACCGTCAAACGACAACCCGATCACCGCATCTTCCAGTTTGTGCTCGGCCATGCAGCTGACGATATGAGCATGGTGGTGCTGCACCTGGATTTTATGATCCGCCGGCAGCTCCAGCGCGTACCGGGTACTTAAGTAATCCGGATGCAGGTCATAGGCGATAATTTCAGGGTCGATATCAAGAATGCGGTTTAAATGCGCAATGGTCAGCTTAAAAAATTCATAGGTCGCTAAATTTTCGAGATCCCCGATGTGCTGACTTACAAACGCTTTATCCTGTCGGGTCACGCAGATCGTATTTTTAAGCTCGCCACCGCAGGCCAGAATCGGTGGAATTTCATTTTTTAAAAAAACCGGGATAGGCACAAAACCGCGAGAACGCCTTAAAAAGCGCCTGGCCCCGGCCGCATACCGGACAATGGAGTCGTCGCTGCGCAGATAGATATCACGGTTATGGATCAAAAAATAATCGGCAATATCCCCCAGCCGGTTGAAGGCATCATCATTGTCGATTGCAATGGGTTCTTCACTCAAATTGCCGCTGGTCATCACCAGGGCATCAAACCCACGCGCCAACAGCAGATAATGCAACGGCGTGTATGGCAGCATCACACCGAAATATTTATTACCGGGCGCAACCTCCTTTGAAATGCCGTTGGTCTTCTTTTTTTTCAGCAGGACGATCGGGCGTTGAATGGCGTTCAACAATTTTTCTTCCTCGGGCCCCACCCGGGCATATTGGCCGATGGTCTCGAGGTCATATGACATGATGGCAAACGGCTTTTCCTCGCGCAGCTTGCGCCGCCGTAATCGTTTTACTGCCTGAGTGTTGGCCGCATCGACCGCCAGATGGTAACCGCCCAGACCTTTAACCGCCAGGATTTGACCCTGTTTCAACAGTTCAGCGGCCTTTTTAACCGCATCCCCGCATGCGCCTATCAATTGCCGGCGGTTGTCAAAAAGATCGACATGCGGTCCGCAATCCGCACAGGCGTTTGGCTGGGCGTGAAACCGCCGGTCGGTTGGATCATCGTATTCGGCCTGGCACTGCGGACACATTTTAAAATTCCGCATGGAAGTTTTGGGCCGATCATAGGGAATGTCATCAATAATGGTGTAGCGGGGCCCGCAGTTGGTGCAATTGATAAACGGATAGTGATAGCGGCGGTCATCGGGGGTCAGCATCTCCCCCAGGCAATCTTCACAAACCGAAACATCCGGCGAAATCAGGGTAGACATTTTAGCCTGGGCTTTGCTTTTGACAATCGCAAAGCCCGTGTGGTTTTTGACGGCTTCTGTTTTGCTTGATATTTCAACAATGTAAGCCAGGGGTGGGCTTTTTTCGGCAAGATCCTTTTCAAAGCCGGCCACATTCTCCGGGGAGCCTTCGATGTGAATGGATACGCCGGAAGAAGTATTGGCCACCGCCCCCTTCAGGCTGAATTTTTTGGCGAGCTGAAAAACAAAAGGTCGAAAGCCGACGCCCTGAACAATGCCGTTAACTTTCAACCGTTTGGCGATACAACAGTCTGTCATGATAAAAGGGAGGACCCCTCCTCGTAAGTTAGGGGCTTGGCCCCCGTTGGAATGTTGGAATGCTGGAATATTGGAATGATGGGTATTGACCTCCGGATCGCCTCCGTCCCGCAAGGAATATTACTCCGGAGGATGGAGCTACTCTTCGGCAACCAAGCCTTAGGGTCGGCGGCGGACACGGAAAGGATTTTGCATTGATGGGCCAATGCCAAAATTGGTCGTGATGATAAAATTTAAAATGGGAAATATCCTATAAAAAAAACATTATTCCATCATTCCACTATTCCATGCGTGGGGCCAAAACTCAGGCCTCAAATAATACCTTAGATTTTAATGAATTATAGGAACCCAGAAATGTCTAGTTCGTTCCTCCTCCTTCGACAAAGGCAGCCGCCTCCTTTAAGAATTTTAACGTTTCCAGTGCTGCCGCCTCATCAATCTTCTGGATGGCGAATCCGGCATGAACAATCACATAATCACCAACCCCGGCGTCTTCAAGCAGCAAAAGGCTGGCCTCCCGTTGAACGCCATCAACGTCAATGATCGCCATATTATTTTCAATGTGGGTTATTTTGGATGGGATTGCAAGACACATTATCCGATTTTCCTTTCTTGTATGATACCCCCAGACGCTTGAGCTCGGCCAACACCATTTCAATTACCGGATCGACCTGGGCCTGGATGGGAGGGGTTAAATCCAGGCTCTGGGTTTCGATATCCAGGGGTTCCACCCCGACGATCACGGTTTTAGGCACCTGATCAATGGCCTGGCACAGGGTCAGCGCTTCTAGAAAATCAACCTGATGCAAAGAATTCTTGGCCCGGATCCGCTCAGGGATGGCGTCGCCTTCCAGCCGGTATAAATCACCGGGATTCCCTTTGTTGCGGATGCAATCCACCACAATCAAATGTTTGGGTTTGGAGATCACCCCCAGCAGGTTGATTCCCAGAACACCGCCGTCGACCAGCAGCACATTCTCCGGAAATTCGTACTGCTTTTCCATTTTTTCTACCACCCGCACACCGAAGCCCTCATCGCTGTATAGGATACAGCCGATGCCCAGAACCATAACGTCGGCGGCATACACGTCATCATAAGGATTTTTATCCGTCTCACTCATAAGTTAATACCGGTCTAGTGAATGGTTTTCTCAGAAAACAAATACAGGCAGGGAATTTACACTAGATGGGAGCAATTAGTCAAGACCCTGAAAAAGCACAGCCTCCCGCAAATCGGGGAGGCTGTGGAATTTTACCTGATATTACAGAGCCTTGATTTTGTAAACCTGGTTGGAGTCCGGGTCTATGATGTGAACACCACAGGCAACACAGGGATCAAAGGAATGAACCGTTCGCAAAACCTCCAGCGGTTTCTTGGGGTCCGCAACCGGCGTGCCGATCAAGGCCTCTTCCACCGGTCCCAGGTTGCCGGCGGCATCCCGCGGTCCCAGGTTCCAGGTCGAGGGCACTACATACTGGTAGTTTTTGATCTTCTTGTTTTCAATCTGGACCCAGTGGCCCAGGGAGCCCCTGGGGACATCATTGAGACCGACACCCATGCCGCTGTTCGGCATCTCGTAAGGTTGATAGGTTTGGGTATCGCCACCTTTGATATTTGCAACCAGTTCGTTGACCCAAACCTGCATTTGTTCACCGACGGCCATCGTTTCAATGCCCCTGGCAGCCGTTCGACCGAGGGTTGAGAACAGCGCTCCGGCCGGAACATTCAGGGTTTTCAGGACACTATCCACGATCGGTTTGATGTCCTTGTGACCTTTGGCATAGGCCACCAACACCCGCGCCAGGGGACCGACCTCACAAGGCTGACCTTCATAGCGCGGTGCTTTAAACCATGAATATTTGCCGTCACCGGGCTTATATTTCGGATTCTCCTGAAGCGGTTTGGTCTCACCCTCATAGGGATGCAGGGCTTTGCCTTTCTCATACCAGGCCCGGGTGACGTCTTCGGTTACCTTGTCCTGATGGGCCATTTTCACCCCGCCCAGATTGCGTTTCATGACAACGCCCCTGGGCATGTACAGGCTTTCGGGCTCTTGGTCGGTTTCCGGAAATTCTCCCCAGGCCAGGAAGTTTCCGGTTCCGCCGATAGCGCCCCAGTCCTTGTAAAAGGAAGCCACCGCCAGCAAATCAGGGATGTAAACGTTTTTAATAAAATCCTGGGTTTGTTTGGTGATGTACAAAAATTCGGCAATGCGACCCGGGGTCAGGTCCCTGACACAGGTGACGCCACCGACAACCAGGGATTGGGGATGCGGATTCTTGCCGCCGAAAATAGCGTGCATTCTGGCAGCCTTGGCTTGCAGACGCAGCGCCTCAATATAGTGGGCCGATGCCATCAGGTTGGCTTCCGGCGGCAGTTTGTAGGCCGGATGGCCCCAGTAAGCGTTGGAAAAAGGTCCGAGCTGACCGCTGTCTACAAAGGTTTGCAAGCGCTGTTGGACATTTTTAAAATAGACAGTGCCGCCATAGGGGGCATTGCTGACATTGTCTGCCAGGGCAGCGGTTTTCTTGGGATCCGCTTTGAGCGCACTGACGATATCCACCCAGTCCAGAGCATGCAGATGATAAAAATGCACAATGTGATCATGCTGGAACTGCGCTCCCATTAGAAGATTTCGTATGATTCTCGCGTTTTTAGGTATTTTAACGCCCACCGCATTGTCGACTGCCCTCACCGAGGACAGAGCATGAGTGTACGTTCAGACCCCGCAGGAACGCTGAACAAAGTGATGGGCATCCCGGGGATCGCGTCCCTGTAAAATCATCTCAATTCCCCGGAACATCTGACCGGAGCTCCAGGCATTGACTACTTTGCCTCCTGACACCTCGACTTCGATCCTGAGGTGTCCCTCAATTCTGGTAATCGGATCTATCGTAATTCTTTGAGCCATATGATCTCCTCCCTTATTTTAAGCAAAAGGATTTTTATTCCATTGCTGTTAAATCCTAAAGTTCCTCATAAAACGGGGTGAATTTATCCCAAAACCCTGGTTCACTGCACCCGATGCAAGGAGCGCCGGCTTGAACCGGCCAGCTGGTGCCTTGGTTGAATTTGACAATCGGGCAGTTGTTGAAGGTTTCCGGGCCCCGGCAGCCCATTTTGTAAAGGCAGTAGCCTGCAGCTGATTCTTCGGAACCGAATTTTTCCACAAATTCATCATTTTCGAAATGTGCCCGTCGCGGACACTGGTCATGGATGGTTTTTCCATAAGCAAACAGGGGACGGCCAAGATTGTCCAGAGCCGGAAGTTTGCCAAGGAGGAGATAGTTGAGGACGGTGCCCAGAAAATTGACGGGATTCGGCGGGCAACCTGGAAGATTGACCGTTTTGATGCCCAGCGCCTCGCCGACACCCTTGTAACCGCCCGGGTTGGGTGCCGCGGCCTGAACACCGCCAAAGGAAGAACATGCCCCAATGCAGATCACCCCGGCAGCTTTGGTGCAAACCTCTTTGCCGATTTCCAAAAAGGTGCGGCCGGCGATTTTTCCATAACCACCGTCAAATTTTGTGGCGATGGCCCCCTCTACGACACAGATAAACTTGCCTTCGTATTTTTTTAGGGCCATGTGAAGTTGGTCTTCCGCCTGCTGACCGGCGGCTGCCATGATGGTTTCGTGATATTCCACTGAGAGAATCTCGAGAACCAATTCATCGACAAACGGGTACTGTGATCTCAAAACAGCCTCAGAGCAACCTGTGCACTCAGCAAAATGCAGCCAAATCACCGGCGGACGCTGGGCCGGTGCGGCAAACACCTCCGCCACTTTGGGGACAAATGATGACGAAAGTCCCATGGTCGCCGTGAGGAACGTACAGAACTTCATGAAGTCCCTGCGGGAGACCCCTTTGCTCTCCATTCTCTCATAAAATGCTTTTTCTTGGTCCATTTGCACCTCCTTTGAGCAATTTAGAATAAAGTCCTCAACTTCTTTAGTAGGGCTGTAACGGCATTTTACACACAACCAAACCTAGTCATTCTGTCACAGCAGCGTTTTGCTGGAGCATAAAATGACAAGTAAGCTATTGAAAAAATTATAAAATTAAGGCGGATAGATAAGGGGTAATTCCCCAGAAAAATATAAACCCCTTAAAAAAACTAAATGGCTTTTATTTATTAGGATAGGTTGAATTATAAGTCAACCCCAATTTAAGGGCATCGCCCCAACCGGAAGGACGTTCTAATTGTCTTCATCGACATCGTCAAAATCTTCAACGTCGACCTTAAGAGGGGAATCAATTTTTTGGAGATCATCTTTATCTTCGAATGGCTCATCGAAATTGTCATCCAGCATTTCATCCAGATCTGCGGGGTCATCTTCAACCTGCTCCGTGACAACGACCGAACCGCGACTTTTCGACAATAAGTTGATATCGTCAAAAAATAGCTCCGCCGATTCTTGATCTTTGGATTTAAGCAGTTCGACAACAGCAGATGCAATTTTTACGGCATAGATTCCGGGCGGATACAAATTGTTGGTTCTCAAAGCGGAAATCAGGGCATCGGTTCCGCAGGAAATTGCAGACTTTATGGTTTTGTAATCGTAAGCTTCTTCACAGAGCAGCGACAACATTTCCTTGCTCAGCTCTGCATACTCCTGAATTTTGACCTGCTTATTGTTCTTGTCATTTATGATTAGATATTTTTGTTTCATAGCAATGATTCCCTTGTTTTTAAGCATTATTGAGGCTTTGAAACCATAAAAATTCAGCCCTGTCAACGCCAAAAGTTAAAAGCCCCTGATTATGAGAAATCACCTTTACAGAGCGCCTGATGATATTTGCAGGTTTGGACTATAGTACCCTAATTGAGTATCACTCGATTAGGGTATTAGCCAATAGTTCCGAAAACGCCGATAAACGCCAACTTCACATTGTAATAGGCGGTTATCAGAAACGAAATAAACCATTGACCTAATAAAGATGAAATGCTAAAAATTATAGGTTGGGACCTGGAGGGATGGCTGAGTGGTCGAAAGCGGCGGTCTTGAAAACCGTTGAGGGTAACACCTCCGTGGGTTCGAATCCTACTCCCTCCGCCAATAAAATTGCTGTGCAATTTTATATAAAATTTTTGAAAAAATTTTTGGAGAGATGGCCGAGCTGGCTGAAGGCGCTCGCCTGCTAAGCGAGTATGGGGGTTATACTCCATCATGGGTTCGAATCCCATTCTCTCCGCCAATAAATTTAAAAAGCCACGCTGGATTCATTCAACGTGGCTTTTTTTATAGGCCCTTCCCGGTTCCCTTCCCTCCCATTATACTGCTTTCCATAATGATGATCAGAAATGCGGTATATACCGCATTTAAAAAATACGCCTCGAAATGCGCAAGGTTGGTATAAGTGATTGTAGAAAAAAACATTTGAATACATGCACATTTTTTTGACAAACGCTATAGGGCAACAGTTGATCTATTTCACCGCCGACGGATTATCGCTTGACACCCAAATTGCAAAATCTTATTTTACAACCTATGATGAACTTCCATAAACTATTATCAGTGATTTTGGCAGGTTTGTGGTTTGCCGCCTGTGCCCACACAAGTGCTCCTGAGGCCACCAAATCCCAGGAGGAACAAGCCAAGCAAACCACCCAGGAAAGCCAGACCTCCGCCTCGCAGAAGGAAACAGAGCAAGGCCGGGAGGCTTCTGAAAAGTCGCAACCCAGCCAGGCAGCTTCTGGAGAAGCCGCCAAAGACATTCAGAAACAGGCTGCGGATAAAGCCGATTCCGCTCAGCCGGCCGCCAAGACCGAAAAAGCGCCAAATACCAAAGAGGCCCGGGATAAATCACCATCTCCCCAGACCACGTCTGCCGGAAACGCCGGCACCCAGCAGAAACCTGCCGAAAAGAGTGCAAGCCGCAGGCGGGAAGCTTCCCAGGAGACAGTCGACTCAAAATTGGAGGAAGCCCGCCGAAATTTACGTATCAGCGAGGCCACCGAGAAACGGATCGCCTCCGAACTTGAGCAACTTAAAAATTCTGGTACGGCGTCTCCTGATACCATAAAAAATTATGAAATTTACCATGAGAGTGTCCAGGAGATGGTGGCTGAAAACCGCAAAATTGTGGAGCAAATGGAGGCCGCTAAAGCCAGGCATTCTTCCGAGGAACAATCATCCGCAGCCACCGCGGGCGGCAAACTGGACAATATGCTCGATCCCAAAATACCAGAGGAGCAAACCACAGACGAGGTGGCGGCCCTGGACCGGCAGTTAAACGCATCCCTGAGCGAATTTGATGCCAGGCTGCTGAAGGAAATGGATGAAATCCGGGATGAATCAGCAGGAAAAATGCGTGATCTGGCACAGGAAGCAGCAGAAGCCGCCAAACGGCTGCGGGAAAAGGGCGTGGACGTAAACACTTCCGGATCGGAATCTTCGGAAGCTTCCGGGGAAACAGAAACGCAAGCCGAGCAAGGTACCGAGGGCTCCAAAACAGCCTCGACCGAGGCATCTCGCCCGGGCGGCGAAGGTTCAAGCAGAGAAGATAAGGGCCGTGCCGGCTACGAAGACGATGACATCGTGGCACGTCAGTTGCGGGAAGCCGCTGAAAACGAAACGGACCCGGAGCTCAAAGAAAAGCTGTGGAAAGAGTATGACGAATACAAGCAAAGCAAACGCTGATATGAAAATCAGATTCCATAATCTTGTGATTATTTCGCTGACATTGATTATCCTGTCCGGTTGTGCGACCTATCAGGCAAATGTGGGCCCCACCCAGATCCGGCGTGCCCAGGAAGAAATTCCTGAGGATCAGTTGATGGATGTGGGCATTCTTACTTTTGAAAGTGAAGAGATATCCGCAAAAGAGGCCGAAGAAGAGGGCACCAGCAATGAGATTAGAAAAGCAGAAGGTAATTTTATTCCCTATCATCTTAAAAACACCTTACACCAGAGCAGTCACTGGGGTGCCGTGCGGGTAATTCCGGCCGAAACCGACAGCATCGATTTGTTCGTAAAAGGCAAAATTAAAGAATCCAATGGTGAGCACTTAACCTTGGAAGTCGAAGTCGTTGATGCCACCGGCAGGCATTGGTTCACCAAAAAATATAAAATGGAGGCGACCCGGAATTCTTACGCCGGCAACCGGCCCGGGGAAAAAGACGCCTACCAGGACCTCTATAATTTAATTGCCAACGACATGGCGGATTTTAAGAAGAAGCTGACCGCCGACGATATAAAAAAGATCCGGATGACTGCGAAATTGAGGTTTGCAGAAGATTTCGCACCGGATGCGTTCGCCGGCTATCTGGCCAAAGGTAAAAATGACAAAATCGAGCTAAAGCGAAAGCCGGCCGATGATGACCCCATGATGGCCCGCCTGCTCAAAATAAGGGAGCGTGAATACATGTATGTTGACACGCTCAATGAACAGTACGATGCGTTTTACAATGATATGTGGCCGTCATATGAAAATTGGCGTCAGCTCAATATGACCGAGCGCAAAGCCATGCGAGAAATTAAACGCCGAGCTTTAACCCAGCAGCTGATAGGGGCTTTGCTGATAGCGGGCGCCATTGCGGCCGGCTCGAGTGACTCAAGCGGTGTTGCCGCCGTCCAGGTCGGCATGATTCTGGCCGGCACCCAGGTAATTATCAATGGGTTCAATGTCTCCAAGGAAGCCGAAATACACGAAGCGGCCATACAGGAACTCGGCGAATCATTCAGCAGTGAGATGAAGCCCGTGGTAATGGAATTTGAGGGCAAACAATATGAACTCACCGGTTCGGCGGAAGAGCAGTTTAATCAATGGCGCTCATTATTGCGAAAAATATATTATGCGGAAACCGGTTTTGACCCGGATCCTACCCAGGAATCCGTTGGATCCGACCCGTCCGAAAAATAACGGGTACGATATCTCTGAAATTTGGTTATCGATTCTGTAAACTTAGCATTTCCCCATCGCCGGGAAATATAAGGTTTACCCGTTATTTGTCATCGAGGTTAAATGTCTAAAAAAGATGTATCCACCCGACCAACTATCGAAACCATCACCCCGCTGACTGCCCCCCCAATAAAACGCAAAGGGGCCGACACCGAAAATCTCAACCGGCAGCATCGGATAAAAATATTAGCACTTTTAGGTTCTCTCGTGCTGCTCGTCATCAGTGGCGGATCGTTGCTGTATTACCTTTCAAAAAATCCACTTCAAACAGGCAAAGTATCCAACATTCCGTCGCCGGCTCCTGTAGAGGTGAAGAAAAAGCTTGCTGAATCAACCAAGGAGCAAGCAATGCCGAAGGTAGACCCGGAGCAACTCGCCAGAGAAAAAGAAACGGCCGAACAGAAACTGGCGGACTTTTTAGAGGCCAGAAACAACCTGGACGGCAAGGGCGTTGCGGATTGGGGCGAACCGTCGTATATTGAGATGATTAAATTCGGCGAAGCAGCAGATTCTGCTTTCATGAATAAAGAATATAAAGCCGCCGCGGAACAATATGGCCGGGCGACATCAATAGCCAATGATTTGGCCGACCGCAGCGGTCAGGCGCTGATCCGGCTGTTGGATGAGGGCCAGACCGCCCTTGACGCAGGCGACGGCCCCCTTGCCCAACGTAAATTTGCCACCGCCTTAAGGATTGATTCCGCCAACCAGGTCGCCCGGCGCGGCCTGGAAAGAGCCAAGACGATTGAAGCGGTAACAGCGCTGATTGCCTCGGGCAGACAACATGAAGCCGGCGGTGATCTGTCCCTTGCCGCTGCCGATTATCAAAAGGCCCTGCAGTTGGATGCCTATTCGCAGGAGGCTCGCACTGCGCTTGAGAGCGTCAACGGGCGGATAAAAGAGGCCCAATTTCAGCAGCTGATATCCGGGGGTCTGGCGGCTTTTCATAACAATGACTATCAGGTTGCCCGTAACAGGCTGATAAAAGCCAAGGCATTAAAACCGAATTCCCTTGAGGTGCGGGATGCACTTTCACAGGTTGACCAGGCGATACGCCTGGCGCGCATAGATACGCTGTCAAAACAGGCGCTGGCAGCCGAACAAACCGAAGACTGGCAGAGTGCGCTTTCATCATACCAGGCAGTTCTTGAAATCGACAAAAACGTTCAATTTGCCGGCCGGGGTAAAAACCGCGCCGCCGAGCAAATCCGGATCGCCAAGCGCTTTGATTTCTTTCTGGCCCAACCCGAAACCCTGGAGTCCGACAGCCAGCTTAATAATGCAATTGTTTTACTCAGTGAAGCCGGGGACGTCAAGCCACAGGGACCGAAGCTGGCAGAACGGATTAAAAAACTTGAAAGTCTGGTCCGCATTGCCAGGACACCGATAAAAATCACCATCCAATCGGATAATCTCACCCACGTCGCCGTTTACAGGGTCGGAAAACTGGGCCGCTTTGAGGTGCGTGAACTTGAACTTCGACCGGGAACCTACACCGTCGTCGGCGCCCGGGACGGCTATCAGGATGTCCGCCAAAAAATTGTGGTAGAACCCGGCCGGCAACCCCTTCGCGTTACCGTCAAATGCAGGGTTAAAATTTGAAAACCACCGATAAAAACAAGGAGCGCATCGGGACACCGGTTGAAATTAAGCCGGTTTCCTTTCGTCCCGGACGTCGTCACCGGGGCCTTAAATCAACCTCCCGTAAAAGGGGGATAATCAGCGCTGCTCTGGCGCTGTTGCTTATCTTACTTTGTGCCTCGGCGTGGTTTGTTTTCACGGCCCGGCAGGTGGTCATTCGAATCGAACCGGAGCCGAGCCGTATTTCCATTCGGGGCGGGATGGCCGCTCCAAAATTCGGAGACCATTTCCTTCTGCGTCCGGGTGCCTACCGGCTGCAGGCTGAACGGCAGTGTTTCCAGATGCTCGACCAAGATTTTACGGTGACTGATGAAAAGAGCCAGGATTTTGTGTTTGCGATGACAAAACTGCCGGGGCTTTTATCCTTTAAAGCCCACCGCTTGGACAAGCCGGCGGTTAGTCTGGAAGGGGCCCGAATATCTATTGACGGCCAAGAAGTCGGACAAACCCCTGCCACCGATCTTGAGATAAACCCGGGACGGCGGACAGTGCTGCTTCGTGCTGATAATTACCAGGACCTGGAAACAGAATTTGAAGTGGACGGCTGCGGCACTCGTCAGACACTGGATCTGGCTCTGGTTCCGGGTTGGTCGGACATTGCCATCGATTCCGTCCCCCGGGGAGCTCGCATCATGGTCAATGGGAAATCAGCAGGTTCCACACCGCTTACCATCGAATTGCCCGCAGGTGAGCACGAGCTTGTGCTAACAGCTGAACGTTTCAAACCGTGGCGTGAGGTAATTGCTGTGAAAGCAAACCAGCCCCGCAAACTGGAAACTGTCCAATTGCAGCCTGCTGACGGTATCCTGACGGTGCGAACCAATCCTGAGGGTGCGAATGTGATGGTCGGCAGCAATTTCGCCGGTCGAACCCCGCTGGAATTAAACCTGGCTGCGCAGACACAGCATTTAATCCATATATACAAGGCCGGATATGAAGAAGCGAACCGCAAGATAAACCTAATCAGTGAAGAATCCCAAACGCTCACCATCGTTTTGAATCCAAAACTGGGCGTCATAAATTTTGCGGTGGACCCGCCCGATGCCGAAATTTTGGTAGACGGCAAATCAATGGGAACCGTCCCTCGACAGATGCAACTGCTTGCGGTTGAGCACCAAATGGAAATAAAAAAAATGGGGTATCAATCCTATCGCACCCGGATCACGCCCCGGCCCGGATTTCCCCAGGAAATCAGAATCACACTGGCCAATCCGTTATCTGCCTCCAAAAGCCCCGCAACGATCATCAAGGCCAAAAACAGCTATGAATTGAAATTGGTTCGCCCCCAGGGGTTTACCATGGGGTCGTCTCGTCGCGAGCAGGGACGCCGCTCCAATGAAACTCTGCGCCAAGTTAATTTGCAGCGGCCATTTTATATTGGCATCAGAGAAGTCACCAATAAAGAATTCAGGCAATTTTCAGCCGGCCACAATTCCGGTAAATTCAAAACCTACAGTTTGAATCACCCGGAGTTGCCGGTGGTGGGAGTGACCTGGGAACAAGCTGCCCTTTTTTGCAACTGGTTAAGCGCCAAGGAGGCCTTACCCCCGGTCTATATCCTAAAAGGAGGCAAATTGGCGGCTGCTGATCCGGTGGGAACCGGGTATCGCCTTCCCACGGAAGCCGAATGGGAATATTGCACCCGTTTTAATAATAACAAGATGAATTTGAAATACCCCTGGGGTCATCAATTTCCGCCGGAGCCGCAATCCGGCAATTTTGCAGATGAGTCCGCCAAGGACCTGCTGTCTTCGTATCTGGTGGCATACAATGATGGCTACCCCGTGACGGCCCCACCGGCAAAATTTAAAATAAATCCGATAGGACTGTATGATTTAGGTGGAAACGCGGCCGAATGGTGTCATGACTACTATTCGATTTATCCCTATGACTCACAAAAAGTATATAACGACCCCATGGGTCCTGAAGAGGGCAAGCATCACATCATCCGGGGTTCCAGCTGGCGGCAATCCAGCATCAGTGTCCTGAGGTCGTCTTACCGGGATTACAACGACGGCCAGCGGTTGGATTTGGGGTTCCGGGTTTGCCGGTATTTAAAGTGAGGTTCGTACTTTCGTGGTTTTCGTGATGAAAAGTTTAGCCCCGGAATGCAAAAAAAAAAGCAATAAATGCTAAATGCCTAATGAACAATGAACGTTACCATTAGCAAACTTATAGCGGTGACAGCCGCATCGATACTTCTCATGAGTGCACCGGTGGCCTCAGGGATGAGAGCTATGGGCCTTGATGAATCCTCCGGGCAGGCAGATATTCAGGGTTCGAAACCTTTAAAGCAAAATTCGATCGTTTTAGCTGAAAATGATGACAACACTTCGGATGACAAAGAAAAAACATCCTCAGGTTCCGAAACCAAAGGGTCGGAACCGGGATCAGAGCCGGCGGCTGACGATAAAAACAAATCATCGAATGCAACGTCAAAACCGCTGAAGCCCTTTGTACCGTCGGAGAAAATTCCGGGGGAGCAGGCAGTCGATTTCCCTGTAGACATATAGAAGCAGTCTCAAAAATGCATATTCCGCCTAATGGCTGCGTTGTTTCGCAAATTTAAATGCTCACGTACTACCGTGTACGCTCCGCTTTAAATTAGCGAAACGCCTTGCCCTTGGACGCAATCTACTATTTTTGAGACCGCTTCTGTATGGTGTTAAAAAACATCCGAAAAGGAGAAGAATTGGCCTCCGTGCCGACCGGTCGCCAGAGGCCAGAAGACAGATGACTGAATATTTGGGATTTCGGATTGGTCCGGGTTTCAAAACGTAACGCGCAACTCGCAACAGTAAACGATGAACAGATAATTCAAACTTACGACGGATAAAAATCATGAAAAAAAACTTCCCTGTTTCCATTGAGTTTATCTATCAGATCTTTTCGTTAATCGTGATTGTCATTATCGTGCATGCCGCCTATGTGGCTGTTATCCGGCCCAATGCCGATGCGATTCTTGCCCGGCAGGCCGCCATGATAGAGGAGGATAAATCACAGGTCACCGAACGTTCCGTGTTCGTTTTGATACGCGACTATGAACAGGAGACCTGTTTTATCCTCATGTTCTGGGCCATGGCTATCATGACCTATAAGGGCGTTATGACAATTCGGCATCGCGCGCTTCTCAATCAGGACCTGATCCCGTTAGCGGAAGGCATGCGTGTTCTGCCGGAAGACACCCGCGATTTGTCGCGCCAGATCCAGGCTCTGCCGCCCCAGCAGCGCAACGCCCTGTTACCCAGGGCTCTGCTGGCAGCTTTGCACAGGTTCAGTACCACGAGGAATATCCAGGACGCCGCCGGCGCCACCAATGCCTACTGTACCGCTGAAGCCGAAAGGTTGGAATCTGAGCTGTCAATGATCAGATACATCGCCTGGGCCATCCCCTCGGTGGGTTTTATCGGCACCGTCCGCGGAATCGGACAGGCCCTTGGACAGGCTCACAAAGCCATGGAAGGCGACATTTTTGATGTAACCACCAGCCTGGGAGTGGCTTTTAATTCGACCCTGATCGCCCTTTTGATCAGCATCGTACTGATGTTTCTCCTGCATCAGCTGCAATCTCTTCAAGAACACTATGTACTGGATACCGAGGCGTACTGTGAGGAAAAGTTGATGAGGCATCTGCATACTCAATAAGAGGGTGGCGCACGGTGCAAGGCTGAAGGCGTAAGGTAAAATAAGGCTTAGAGAGGTTTCAGGTGTCAGGTGTCAGGCTGAAGATCGGAGGGTTCGCAAAAGTAGGGCGGGCCTCTGGGCCCGCCGAATTCAGATCATCCCAAGTTACTGAATCCGGTCGGCACAATGGCCGACCCTACTGATCTTCGTCGTTCCTGACACTTGAAACCTGACACCTGACACCTATAAATTGGGCGACGGGCCCTGGCTTGAGAAAAATACACGGAAGGATACCGAATATGAGCCTTATCGGAATAGAGCTGAGCGATGCCGGCATTATGGCAGCCGGCAGCACAACTGAAAAGTTGCTTCAAATTGACGGGCAGGCCTCCGAAAGCCCCGGCTTTGCGCTGCCGGAAAAAGGCGGCCTGCTGGTGGGCAAAGCGGCTGAAAGTAAAGCCCATTTGTTTCCGCGCCAAATTATACACCATTTCTGGAACCATCTGAACACCGACCCTCTGGAGCAACCCGGACAACATGTTCCGCAAAGCACCGCCGAAATCGCCTACAATCACCTGGACCGCATCTGGCAGCACATTCAAAAGCACGGTAATGAAGTCATTATCGCCGTGCCG
The DNA here is from genome assembly GCA_049669725.1 of Desulfobacterales bacterium. Taxonomy (GTDB): domain Bacteria; phylum Desulfobacterota; class Desulfobacteria; order Desulfobacterales; family JAFDCJ01; genus JAFDCJ01. Next base: position 18,914 of record JBATKU010000166.1, on the reverse strand, counting down.
GGTTTCTATGACCGGCAACAGCTGGGGCTTATTCTGGGCATTGCCAATGAATTGTCCATTCCTGTTAAAGGCTTCGTACCGCTGGCTCTGGCCGCCTCAGCCGTCAGCCATCCCGGAAAAATGATGCTGCACCTGGATATTCACCTGCACCGGCTGGAAGTGACCTATTTAAAACAGGGACAGCAACTCACACTGGAAGACAGTGTAACGGGCACTGAAAAAGGTTTGATTTATCTGCACAAGCAATGGGCGGAAGCCATCGGGCAGGAATTTGTGAGCAGCACCCGGTTTGATCCCTTCCACCAGGCAACCTCGGAACAGGAATTATTTCATCGCCTGCCCGGGGTTCTTTACAACCTTCACCATAGCCCATCGATTGCATTTGATATGACAGGCGGATCACGAACCTATGGCATTACGCTGACCCACGAACTTATTGCCCGGAAGGGGGAGTCCGTTTACACGGAATTACGTCAAATAATTGAAGGATTACGAACTCAACATGAAGAAAATGAGTCCTCTGTGGTCCTTCAACTCACCCATCGCCTGGCCCGGCTTCCGGGATGCAAGGAAATCCTTGCCGGAATAAAGGAAGCCGAAATTTTCGAACTTGAGGAAGGGGCCGGTGCTCGCGGGGCTTTGGAAATCTGGCATCAACTTTCTGATCAATCCGACAGCGGTGAAATTTCTTTTTTTACCAGCCGCCCGTTGCAGCACGCCCGGTCGGCACAAGATCATGCCCGGTCCTTTGATGATTCTTTAAATGCTTATCCGACCCACTTGCTTTACCGCAACATTGCCTATCAAATTACCGACAAACCGCTGACGATCGGTTGCACCCAGGATAGTGAACGAAACGATGTCGCAATAACCGGAGAGACTGCCGGTGTCTGCCCTAAACATTTTAAAATAGAGCTTCTGGGCGGGGAAATCGTACTACATGATATGAGCGCTCAGGGGACCTTTGTTGATGAAAAGCGAGTAAATGGGAGTATTGCCTTGAAACTCGGCCAGACCATTCGAGTCGGAACTCCCGGTGAACAATTGCAAGTGATTGCCTGTGTAGAACTTGATAAATAACAGTACCAGAATTGAATATAACCTATTCGGGCTTTGAGATAAGGGACGCTAAGGCAAAAAATATGCGCAGCATAAAATGATTAATCCGTTGTACTTCCAACCAACAGCGATCTTCATTTCCAAAGGTCATTTTGTATCCCCGAATCTACAATTACTCGGGGAGGATTAATTAGATGAAACGAAAAAAGCTTAATGTATTCAGCCTTTCTTTTCTGGACATCATCACCTGTGGCCTTGGTGCGGTAATCCTGTTATTTGTTCTGATAAACGCCAAAAGTGCAGCCCACCAGGATACCGTAACGTCTGATTTTCGTGCCGAAGTCAGCCGACTGGAAAGGTTGGTGTTGGGTGGTAAGAAGCATTTGATCGAGGCCCGCAATTCGAAGGAAAGAACCGAAACAGACCTGGTAAAAATGCAGGGGCTTTCGCGACAGATCATCGAAATTCTTAACAAAAATAATGTTGAGATTTCCGACCGAAACAAAGAGACCCTGGCTGCCAAAGCCCACGTCAATCAATTAAAAGCCGATCTGAAATCGCTGGAAGAGGACGCTAAACGTCTGAGAGCCGGCGCCAAAGCCTCTGAAGAACTGGGATCTAAATTACGACCATTCCCCGGGCAGGGAGATCGTCAGTATCTCACTGATCTGAAGATGGGTGGTAAACGAATATTCATCCTGGTCGATTCCTCGGCCAGCATGTTGGACGAAACCATCGTTGGTATTATCCGCAGACGAAACCTGCGCCAGAAAGAGAAATTAAAATCGCCCAAATGGAAACAGGCCGTGGCGACGATTGACTGGCTGACCACCCAGCTGCCTCCGACAAGTAAATTCCAGGTGTATACATTTAATGAGACGGCCGGGCCCTTAATTGCCGGCACCCAGGGAACCTGGCTGAACGCCGGCGATGTGGACAAACTGAATCAGATCGTCGAACACATGCACAAATTGGTTCCACAAAAGGGCACCAGTCTAATAAACGCCTTTAAAGCAGTCCAGGACATGAAACCGGCACCGGACAATATCTTCCTGCTGGCGGACAGCCTGCCGACCATGGGCACAAAAAAACCCTGGGGCAAACGAGTCTCCGGTAAAAAACGCCTCGGGTACTTTAATGATGCGGTCGATGCTTTGCCCTCAAAGATACCGGTCAATATTATCCTCTATCCCATGGAAGGTGATCCGGCGGCCGCTGTCGCGTTTTGGAAACTGGCCAAAAAGGCCAGGGGATCATTTTTCTGCCCTTCAAAGGATTGGCCGTAGACGGAATTCGGAAGGGGAAACTTTTACCAACATGAAAAACCGCAGACGTGACATAGAAATCTTCAGCCTTTCTTTTCTAGATGTGATCTGCTGTGCGTTCGGCGCTATCATCCTGCTGTTTGTACTATCCAAATTTGCCGAACCCATTATCATTGAAGAAGTTAGGGCAGATCTTCAACTGGAAGTGCAGCGGCTGGAAGAGGAGCTTCATGAAATCCGCGGCGAAACCGCTGTGCTCAATCGCGACCTGGTTGCCAAAAAGGAACAGCTTTCGCAGGAAAAAAAGCGACTCGCCCGTCTCCAGGGGGATCTGTCCGACTTAAAAGGTGAATTTGCCGCATCAAACCAGTACGCCGAAGTACAAAATATTATTGAAGGCAAGCTTGCCAGGGCCCTTCAGGAATTGACCGAAGAGATGAAACGGCTGCTCAAAAAAATGCCCCGCAAAGTCGCCACCTCCTCCGTTGGCGGTATCCCGGTGGACAGCGAGTATATAATTTTTATCATCGACACTTCCGGCAGTATGCAGCGCAATGCCTGGGCCCTGGTACAGAAAAAATTGGCCGAAACCCTTGAAGTATATCCCCAGGTAAAGGGTATCCAGATTATGAACGACATGGGCACCTATATGTTTTCCCAATACAGGGGAAAATGGATACCCGACACCCCCGCCCGTCGCCGGGCTATTATTTCCAATTTGGGTGTCTGGCGATCATTTAGCAACAGTAGCCCGGTTGAAGGAATCACAGCGGCGATCAACACCTTTTATGCCAAAGATAAAAAAATAAGCCTGTATGTTTTCGGAGACGAATTCAGCGGTAACGCCATCCAGTCTGTTATCGATCAGGTGGATAGAATTAATAAAGCCACAAGTGACGGTAAAAGACGCGTTCGGATTCATGCGGTGGGATTCCCGGTAATGCTGCAGGATAGGTTCGGACCGGGGAACACCGGGGAGCGATTTGCCACGCTCATGCGGATTTTGTGTCAGAAAAATGGAGGGACGTTTGTGGGGCTTAATAGCACGCAACGCTAAACGCTACCGTTCAGGGTTCAAAGGTTCAGGGTTAATGAAACAATGAACCGCAGAATATCGAAGGAAGGAATTGATGTCTATTTTATTCAAATTGAAAACTTATCAAATTTGATGATTCTGAATCATGGCCCCGAATTCCGCTTGACAAATCTGTCATTCCTTACTAATTGTTCCTTTTCGATCCAATTTACGAACTTATTGCACAATGCAAAATAGACGATAAAACTTACAGGGAAAGGAGAAATACCAAATGTCAAAATTGATTCCACCTCATGGCGGAAAAGGTCTGACCTGCTGCCTGCTCGAAGGCGCTGAGTTGGACGCTGAAAAGAAGAAAGCTGCAGGCCTTACCAAAATTAACATTTCACAGCGTGAAAAGGGCGATCTGATTATGATGGGTATTGGCGGATTCAGCCCTCTTACCGGTTTTATGACCAAGGCGGACTGGCAAGGTGTTTGTGACAATTTTCTGATGACCGATGGGACCTTTTGGCCCATCCCGGTGACGCTGTCAGCTTCAAAAGATGATGCGGCCGGCATCAACGAAGGCGATGAAATTGCCCTATACGATCCTGAAGGCGATGAAATCATGGCCACCATGAAAGTCACCGAAAAATTCGAAATGACCGAGGCCGACAAAAAGTTTGAGTGCGAAAAAGTCTATATGGGCGAAGGCACACCCTCTGCCGATGAATTCTGGAAAATCGCCAAAGACGATCACCCGGGTGTTCAGATGGTCATGGAGCAAAAAGAAATCAGCCTGGCCGGACCGGTTAAAGTGCTGAGCGAAGGCGAGTACCCGACAAAGTATGCCGGCGTTTATATGCGCCCGGAAGCGTCACGCAAGATTTTTGAGGACCGTGGCTGGAGTGAAGTTGCCGCGCTGCAGCTGAGAAACCCCATGCACCGCTCACACGAATATCTTTGCAAAATCGCCGTAGAAGTCTGCGACGGTGTTTACATACATTCCCTGGTGGGTAATTTGAAACCCGGAGATATTCCGGCCGAAGTTCGGGTGAAATGTATCGATTCACTTGTGAAAAACTATTTCGTCGAAGACAAGGTCGTCCAGGGCGGTTATCCATTGGATATGCGCTATGCCGGCCCCAGAGAAGGCCTGCTGCACGCCACCTTCCGTCAAAACTACGGCTGTTCGCGCATGATCATCGGCCGCGACCACGCCGGTGTGGGTGACTTCTACGGCATGTTCGAAGCCCAGACAATTTTTGACAAAATCCCTCAGCCGGATGAGTCCGGTAAAAACCTGCTGTGCACACCGCTTAAGATCGACTGGACCTTCTACTGCTTCAAATGTGACGGCATGGCTTCCTTGAGAACCTGCCCCCACGATAAAGACGATCGCGTGCTGCTCAGCGGAACCATGCTGCGCAAAATGCTCTCGGAAGGCGGCGAACTGCCCGATCACTTCGGCCGCGATGAAGTTGTCGCCATTCTGCGCGAATACTATGAAGGACTGACGGATAAAGTTGAAATCAAACTGCACGGAGCTGCTACCGGAGATGACAAGAAGTAGCTGACGATCTCACTTGATTCCTAACCCAAAAGGGAGCTGCCGCAAGGCGCTCCCTTTTTATTTGATAGCAGAGCTATCCATGGGCACAGCCTCAATGATTTCAGCCTGCTTTTTTTTTGAAGCGACCGACCCACGCGGTATATTGTGTTTTACTTCAAGACCTGATCAACCACATCGTTTAATTCATCGATTGTGACTATCTCGAGGTCATTTCGGATCTCTTCGGAAATTTCTCTGAGATTGGCCTCGTTTTTGCTCGGGAATACCACCGTCTTTACCCCGGCCCGGTGAGCCGCCAGCAGCTTCTCTTTGACGCCGCCAACCGGCAGTATCCTGCCGGTCAATGTCAACTCTCCGGTCAGGGCCGTATCCCGGCGGCAGGGTCGGTCGGTGATCAGTGACAGCAGGGCGACGGCGATTGTCAAGCCGGCCGAAGGACCGTCTTTGGGTATCGCTCCGGCGGGGACATGGATGTGGATATCGTGATTTTCAAAAAAATCTTCCCTTATTTGATAGTCGCCGGTATGACTGCGGATGTAGCTCATGGCTGCCTGGGCGGACTCCTTCATTACATTACCCAGAGAGCCCGTCAGAATAAGCTGGCTTTTGCCTTTCATCTTGGTGGCTTCAATGAATATGATCTCCCCCCCTGTGTCGGTCCATGCCAGACCGGTGGCCACGCCGATTCTGTCTTTTGCCTGGGTGACCTCGTGATAAAACTTTTGGGGCCCCAGCAGCGTCTCCACAAGCTCCGGTGTGATGCGGGTAGCTCCCTCGCCGGATTCACGGCTTAATTTATCTCTGGCAATCTTTCGGCATAGGGATGCGATCTGGCGCTGAAGGCTGCGCAGACCCGCCTCGCGCGTATATTCCCTGATGATTCTACGCACGGCCTCCGGCGTAAACCGGAGAGCCTGATCGCTGAGACCGGCGGCATTTATTTCTTGGGGAATCAGATACCTGAAGGCGATCTGCTCTTTTTCCAGCTCCGTGTACCCGGAAAGCCACAAGACTTCCAATCGATCCAGCAGCGGTTCGGGTATGGAATCGACGGTATTGGCGGTGGCAATAAACATGGCTTTTGAAAGGTCAAAAGGGACGTCCAGATAATGATCCATAAATTGGGTGTTTTGTTCCGGATCGAGGACTTCCAGCAGGGCGGAGGCCGGATCTCCTTTGAAATCCTGGCCGATCTTGTCTATTTCATCCAGCATGAAGACCGGGTTTCTAACCTCACAGCGCCTGATTTCCTGGATGATACGGCCGGGCAGCGCCCCCACATAGCTGCGACGGTGGCCTCTGATCTGGGCCTCGTCCTTCATGCCGGCCAAGGAGATGCGAATAAATTTGCGTTCCAGGCTGCGGGCGATGGACATTCCCAGCGATGTTTTGCCGGTACCCGGCGGCCCCACGAAACACAACAGCGGGCCTCTGGACTCAAATTGGTCACTCTTGTTACGCAACGCCTTCCTGACTGCCGATCTGATTTCGTTGAGCTTCAACGGCTTAGCCAGAAAGTGGTAAGAACCTTTGCGCATGGCCTCAACCGCCGTGGGAACCGTCGCATATCCCGTGATGATGATCACCTCTGTGGAAGGATTTATCTGTTTGGCCCTCTCGAGAACCTCCATGCCATCCACCTTTTCCATCTTCAAATCCGTCAGGATCACATCAAAGCTTTCTTTTTCCAGAAGCGCCAGCGCCTCGACCCCGCTGGAAGCGGTGCGGACCTGATAACCTTCTTTGGTGAGGACATGTTCCAGATTCATACGGGCCATCTTTTCGTCATCGGCCACGAGCATCTTATGCTTTCGCGAAGCCTTCAATATTCTGACCGCCAGGTGTTCCAGGATGCGATCTTTTATTTCCAAAAGCCCGAAGTGCTCCTCATCGAGAATGGCCTCCGCCGTTTTGATGTCCAAATGGTCTTCAGTCATCCGGTTCCAGGGAAGGCTCACCAGTAAGTCAATATAATTGATTCCGATGGTGTATTCCGCGGTGGACGGCCCCATTTTAGCGATTCTATCAATCTCCTTCAAGGCCACCTTCTCGACATACTTCGGCATGAGCGCCTCACGGACCGTTGCTCGGAGCGCTTCGATTTCCGAAGAAAAATCCTCTTCTTCTTCGCCTCTTTTAAAAATACGCATTCCCACTCCTCCCGTTTTTCTGAAATGCCGGCGCTCTAATACCGGCAAACGGCTATTGTCGTCTACGGTATTAAATCCGGGCCTTTCCAGTCGGTGTTTCTAATTAATCTGTCGGGATTCAGCCCCCCCAGGTTTTTACAAAAGAACCCTGCGATATACTTAACACAAAATACAACTCGTTCAAAGATGAGATTGCCAACAGATTGGCTCGGAATCTAGTTAGAAAAGACCGCGCTCGGTAATGCTCCTGCAGGTATTCCGTTACAATTTGCAACAAACCAGTGCATTTAGGTAACAGTACTTAACTATCTAATATTTCTTAATATTTTTAACTATTAAAGATTTCTGTTGCATATTGCAATAGTTGCCGATGTTTTCGTTTTTGGCATTGAAATGATAAATATATGTAATATCAGATAAATACGACCTTATGAGAAAGATGGTACGCTAATTGCTATATCAAGGGCATAGATTGCGAGAAGGAGATGATAACAATGCTAAATATGAATAATTTGGTCGACACCTTTGAACGTATGATGGTTGCGGTCACCTTCGCCGAAGCGGGGGATCAAGAGACCGCTTTGAAAATTTTGAAAGAGAAACCCACCAATAGGCGCAAACGGGCAGGTATGAAAGTCAGAAAGCACGTCGATCGGCGCCCCGTGCTCAGAGCCTGAATAAGAACCCCGCAACCGAAGAGCGAGTAAGAACGATGGAAAAGATTCTTCTGGCCATTGATGGCATCGCGCCAGACAGCAGAATATTCAACTATACGGTGGCCCTTTGCAAGCGCATGCGCGCCGGCCTGGATGTCCTTCAGATTCTCGGTCCGCGCAGTTGCAGAAAGTATCTAAAAAAAGCAAAGCAGGGCGCCCTGAATGTCCGAAGTGTATTCGAAGACGCCATGGTTGCTGCCACCTTCGCCGAAGCCGGACAGCAGGATATCGCCGAGCAGCTGAAAATGCAGGCTTTCGAAAATATAGACCATTTGATCCCGAAGTCTGAAAAAGAGGGCATCGATTATCACCTGACGCTGAAATCCGGGAATGCCGATGAGGAAATCGTTCGCTATGTGTGTGATCACCGGGATGTGGTCCTGACCATTTATGACGCGTCTGGGGCAAAAGATGAGCGCAAAGGAGCGTCCGGGAAAAAAAGGAATTTGGTCCGGCAGGTGGGACAGAAATTATCAACCCCCCTCGTAATCATGAGAGAGATCTGAACCAATCAGATAAAGGTCTTGACAAGGAGGATGTAGACGATGGCAAAAATTTTAGCTAAATTAGGAAGCAGGGTTCGGAAATTCACGGGACGGATAAACCAGTACCAGGAGGCTATTGCTTTTGCTGAAGCCGATCAGACGGAGCATGCCCGGGAATTGTTCCTGCCAGAGGCGCAGGCGGAAAAGATCGCCGCTAAACTGCTCGTGGTCGGTCACGAGAGCACCTTTTCCCGGGAGATCATCGACTATGCCCTTGAAATGGCTCAGCGGATGTCCTATGAAATACTGGCCTTGAATACGGTTCCTCTATCCTGCGAGACCTTTAAATTATTCTCATTGTCAAGCAACAAGCTCTGTCGGGAATTTCAAGAAATCTCGGAAGATAACGTCAGGGCCTTCAGGGAAGCGGCTGAAAAAATAGATATTCCATTTTTCCATGTTGTCAAATTCGTTGAACCGGATGAAGCCCTCGAAGAAATGAAAAGAGAGTTTCGAGACATCGAATTTGTGATTTCAGAAGCAGAAGAAGATCAGGCCACCAGCCGGGTTGAAGAGGGTGAAAGGCTAAGACGGGAAATCTTTGTCTATACGATGGTCTGATTCTCAGGCTTTCGGCTCATAATGGCAGATATTCACGCACTGTCCGCCGGATGCGGCGTGGCGTGATTGTCTGCTTCTCTTTTTTCTGCTTCTCTTATTGATTAAAAATAGGGTAAAATTCTTTGTATCATATCGCTGGTGATTTAAGGAGGTAGAATGGATATCCATTTTTATCTTAGGGTTCTTCTGATTGTGTTCGTCTTTTTCCTGTGCTTCTGGTTCAGAAAAAAAAATAATGGAAGCGCATCTACAAAATAAGAAATTTAAATTCTCGTCCATTGGTATTAAACTCGGTTCAAAGGCCCTAAAAAGAGGTTGCGCGCATGACTCCTGAGATGATTTTGACCATTCTTGTCCTGGTTTTTGTTGTCATACTTTTTATCTTTGAGTGGGTGCGGGTCGATGTGGTGGGAATCCTGATGATGGTATTGCTGCCCATATTGGGCCTGATATCCCCCAAGCAAGCCTTTGTCGGTTTGAGCAGTGATGCAATTCCGGCCATCATAGCGCTCTTCATCGTTGGTGCCGGACTGGACAAAACCGGCATCATGAACCGGATTTCAAGTCCAATTGTGAAGCTGGCGGGAAAAAGTGAAAAAAGCCTTATCATACTTATTTCCGGCACGGTGGGCATTATTTCGAGTATGATGCAAAATATCGGAGCTGCCGCGCTATTTCTGCCGGCCGCGCAGCGGGTGGCCAAAAGAATGCAGGTGCCGGTCTCCAGAATTTTGATGCCGATGGGATTTTGCGCCATCATCGGGGGTACGTTAACACTGGTGGGGGCGAGTGTAACTATCCTTTTAAACGACCTGATGGTGTTGGGGGGTAAAAAATTGGAGCCCTTCGGCATGTTTACCCAAACCCCTATCGGGATCGCTCTGCTCACCACCGGAATCCTTTATTTTATTGTGTTTGGAAAATTTGTGCTGCCCGCTGGTGACGGCAAATCAGATAAAGGTATCACCGCTTCCCTGATTGAGGAATATCGGGGGTTGGGCAACCTCTTTGAAGTCCATGTCCCGGGGGACTTCAACGGTCATCAAACCCTGGGGGAACTGGCCGTTCGGAGCAAATTTCTTTCCACGGTGGTTGCCATCAGTCATTCATCCAAAAAGGAGCAGATCTTTGTCCCCAACAGCACCCATATCATCTCGGCCGCCGATGATCTGGCAATTATTGGACGTACCAGCAATGTAATGAAACTTGCCGATGAATTCGGGTGGCAGATTAAAGAGAGCCTTGAAGTTTTTGCAGAGAGTTTAGCCCAAACCAACGCCGGGATGGCGGAAGTGATCGTCTCTCCAAAATCTGAATTCGTCGGGAAAACCCTGGGAGAAACAAACCCTGCAGATTTTTACGGGCTCAATCCCGTGGCCTTGTTCAGGGGGCGCAAGATATTTTATACCGGATTAAACCACATCCGGCTGCAAATGGGGGACACCCTCCTGCTTCAGGGGCCCTGGGAAAAATTCCATATCCTGAGAAACCGGCCGCAGCCCAGGAGCTTGACGTTTGCGACCCCCCTGGAGGGTGAAATTCTGCGCCCGGGTAAAGCCAAACTGGCCATCCTGTGGTTTGCGGTCGTGATGATGATGATTATCGTCTTTAAGGCAAAAGTCCCCATCGCTTTTATGACCGGGGCTTTGGGTATGATCATAACCGGCGTCGTTTCCATCGATGAGGCTTACCAGTCCGTGGATTGGATGGTGGTATTTTTATTGTCAGGCCTGATACCCCTTGGCATCGCTTTTGAAAAAACAGGAACGGCCGCTTACATCGCCCGAACCATTTTAAACCTCATCGGGCACCCCTCTCCGATTATCATCCTTTCCGTGGTCGGTATTTTAACCTCTTTTTTCACCCTCATCATTTCCAATGTCGGAGCTACGGTATTGCTGGTGCCTTTGTGTATGAACCTGGCCGTTATGGCCGGCGGTGACCCGCGCATGGCCGCTCTAGTGGTTGCGCTGTCTGCTTCAAACACCTTTATGCTCCCCACCCACCAGGTAAACGCCCTGGTAATGCGGCCCGGCGGGTATCGGCCAGTGGATTATGCCAAAGCCGGTGGGATCCTGACCTTTCTTTTTTTGGCAGTAGAACTTGCCATGCTTTACTTTTTCTATGGCATCCAGTAGGCGGGTCTGTTTCGGAACACCTTGGATCCTAATTACCGATGACAATACTTGTAAGATTTATTGAACTGTAATTGATAATTGACATTCAATTCCCAATAATCAAGGGTCTGGGAGGAGTAACAATGGCCATTATAACTATTTCCCGCGGATGCTCCAGCCACGGGCAAGAGATTGCCGAAAAAGTCGCCGCAAAGCTCGGGTACGAATGTGTGTCCCGAGAAATTCTGATCGAGGCTTCTCATTTTTTTCATGTGCCGGAAATGAAGCTTTTGAAATCCCTTCACAATGCACCTTCTATTCTGGAGCGCATAACCCACGGCGAGGAGATGTATCTGGCTTATGTACAGGCCGCTCTGCTCGAACATGCCAAGGAAGATAACATCGTTTACCATGGGCACGCTGGTCATCTCCTGATGCCCGAGATCTGCCACGTGCTTAAAGTTCGGGTGATCGCCGAACTCAACCAACGGATCGAATTTTTGCAGCAGAAGCAAAATCTATCAAAAGACGAAGCCGCCGCATTTATAAAAAAAGAAGACCGAGAGAGGGCCCAGTGGACCCGGTATCTTTATAAAATAGATATCAATGACCCGCAGATTTACGATATGGTCGTTAATATCGGCTGGTTGACGATTCCGGATGCCTGTGAAATGATCTGCGCTGTCGCTCGACGCGATACCTATAAGAGCACGCCGGCATCAAAAAAGGCCATTAGCGATCTTGCTTTAAGCAGCCATGTGAAGGCCGCGCTGTGCAGGATTTGTAAAGCTGAAGTGAGAGCGGATGAGGGCATCGTTCATGTCAAGGTCCCGGCACAAAAGATCAGAAAAAGAGGTTACACCACTCCCAAGCTCCAAACCTTTGTCAAAGAAAAAATCCGGAAGGACTTAACGGAAGAAATTGAAGAGATTGTTAGAAAAATTCCGGGCGTTAAAGAGGTGATCTGCGACATTGATCTGCCCTATTATTCCTGATAATGTATCTCAACTTCAAATCACAGGATCCCCAGCAAAAGGTTGTTTTTGTTCACCGTGTGAGGTGATTTCTTATTTCCCGGGCGTTGTGCGCGCCTGGGGAAATGGCAAAGTGAATTATGAAGATCAGTATCAGGAAAAAAATCATCATCACCTTTTCGCTCTTTCTAGTGATAGGGGTGGCGGTGTGGCTTTTGAACTACTATAAACAACAGCTCCTGTATCAAAAACTGCAGATCCTGGAGAAAAAAGAGGATCTTTTAAACACGATCCTGGAAGCCCGCCGCCACGAGAAAAACTACTTTTTATATATGGGAGCGAAAAATCTTGAGGATTCCCTGACTTATGCACATCAGGCCGAAGAAAAGCTGGTTGATATCATAGAAAATTACGGCCGCTACACCCTCGATAGAAACCTGGCGAACAAGCTGGATAAACTGAGGCAATACGAAAAAGCCCTTTCTGCTTTACTCGTGCTTCATCAAAAAAATGGGTCGCCGGTAACCAACCCCGATCTGATTGAAACTTTCGCCCGACATCAGGAAGCCATCCGAACCCTGGCCAGAAATATGACCGAGGATATGGAGAAAATCCTCAACCAGGAACGCCGCTATGTTAATCAGCTCATCGGGGAATCGAAAATTTACCATTTGCTGGCCCTGGCTGGAATTTTAGCCCTTGCGGTATTGACCGTGCTGTTTTTTTTCTTCAATGTCAACCGGCCCCTGAAATCCATCGAAAACGGCATCCACAAAATAGTCGAAGGGGACTACAAAAACATACCCGCCATTTCCACCGGGGATGAATTCGAGTCTCTGGTGGCCAGTTTAAACAACATGATCAGCGAGCTGCACAAACGCAGCGAACAACTAATCCAAAGCGAAAAGATGGCCTCACTGGGCACGCTGACCTCCGGCGTCGCCCATGAATTGAACAACCCACTGAACAACATCTCCACCTCGGTTCAGATCCTGCTCGAAGAACTGGAAGATGCAGATCTGGAATACAAAAAAGAGCTTCTCACGCAGACAGAAGGGCAGATAGAGCGGGCACGGGATATCGTCAGGGCGCTGCTGGAATTTTCGCGCAAAAGGTCTTTCAGCCTGCAACGGATTTATTTTCTGGAACTGGTGGACAACACCCTGAAATTGATCAGGGGAGAAGTCCCGGCCAATGTGCGGCTCACGGTTGATGTTCCCGTCGATCTGCTGGCGGACATGGATCCACGGCGAATCGAACAGGTCCTGATCAACCTTATTTTAAACGGCATCCAGGCCATGCCAGATGGAGGCATTTTAAGCATCAGGGCCTGTCGGGAAAGCAACGAAAGCGGCTTTTGTTTTGAAGTCTCCGATACCGGCAAAGGTATTCCCCCGCAGAATTTGGCCAAACTTTTTGATCCCTTCTTCACCACCAAAGACGTGGGCAAAGGATCCGGCCTGGGCCTTTCCGTGTCGCACGGCATCATCGAGCAACATGGGGGCCGGATAGAAGTGAAAAGCCAAGTCGCTAAAGGCACCACCTTTTCTGTTTTTTTACCCTCCCCAAGACCTGAAGTGGTTTCTGGCATAGACGAACCAGGGCATCGTCAAAGCTAAAACAGATTTCGATTGAAACCCACCTGTTTTTCCATTATTATCATTCCCTAAACCGGCGGGATCTTCGCAACACCACTATCTGATGATCCAAACTGGAAGGGGAATTCATGCAGGCATCCGAGGACAGTCTACTTGTTGTCGAAGACGAGGATATTGCTCGCCGAAACCTTGAACACATCCTGATAAAAGAAGGCTATACGGTCATTGCCACGAACAGCGGAGCAAAAGCGCTCGATTTGTTGCGGCACCAGGACTTCGACCTGGTTCTCACAGATCTTAAAATGGAGAAAGTGGACGGTATGCAGGTGCTCGCAAAAAGCCGGGAACTTCATCCCTATACCGAAGTGATCATGATCACCGGTTATGCGACGGTGGATTCTGCCGTGGCGGCTATGAAAGAAGGCGCTTATCATTATATTGCAAAGCCGTACAAAATTGATGAGATCAGGCAGATTGTCGGCCAGGCCCTTATAAAGCGTCGACTCCAGCTGGAAAATCTGGAGCTCAAGGAATCGCTCAAAAAAGCACAGCCGGTTCCTTTTATTGTGGGCAAAAGCAAAGCAATCATCCAGGTGTTAAAAACCATTCAACAGATTTCTTCCTCCGATACTAACGTATTAATCTTGGGCGAAAGCGGCACCGGCAAGGAACTTGCGGCCAAAGCGATCCATCACCTGAGTCCGCGATCCGAAAAAAGATTCGTGGCATTTAACTGCGGCTCGTTTACCGACGAACTCATGGCCAATGAGCTCTTTGGACACGAAAAAGAGGCGTTCACCGGTGCCGTTCAGGAAAAAAAGGGTTTGTTGCAGGTGGCTGACGGGGGCACGGTCTTTCTGGACGAAATCGGTGACATGCCCATGAGCATGCAGGTGAAATTGCTGCGGGTAATTCAGGAAAAAGAGCTTTTGCGAGTCGGCGGGGTAGATCCCTTTCCCGTTGACGTGCGTTTTATTGCGGCCACCCATCGGGATCTTCAAAAAGACGTGCAAACAGGACATTTCCGGCAGGATCTTTTCTATCGGCTCAACGTGATCGCTTTGCGGCTTCCGCCATTGGCCGAACGCGCCGACGATATTCCGCTTCTGGTGAATCATTTTTTGGCCCAGAGGAGCCGCGTCATGCAAAAAGAGATCGATGCAATTGAGCCGCAAGCCATGGATCTGTTGTGTCGCTACGGCTGGCCCGGAAATGTGCGGGAGTTGGAAAACATCATAGAAAGGGCCGTGGCTCTGGGAAACGGGCCTGTAATTCTCGTGGCTGATCTGCCTGACTACATTCGCAATCAGTCAATTGAAACCTATCGCTACCATCCTTCGGATATTCCCACCCTTGAGGAGCAGGAGAAACGATACATTCAGTGGGTTCTGGACAAGAGCGAAGGCAACAAAACCCATGCGGCCAAGATAATGGGCATCGATCGGGTCTCTTTATGGCGGAAGTTAAAGCGATACGGCATCGGATGATGATTCGTTCGGATTCCACTAAATCGGGGCACCACTTAGAGGCTTTAATTTGTTTTGACTCGGATATTACCCATTCGCTGAATCTATTTGGGCAATTTTCATTTTGTCCTTTTCATTTTGCCACTATATAAATCCGGGTATAGTTGCCTGGCGCAATCAGGACAAATGCCATGAGAAAATCGGGCCAAAGAATGTTGTGATATGTATTTTTCCATTTGCTCCCATTGATCTTCTGTGTTTCTGATTTTTTTACAATTGGCACAAATTGGTATGAAGCCTTCTAAAACCCTAATTCGATTATATAGTTTCTTAAACAACAGAATTTGAATTGTTGTTACTATAAAAAAGATAAATAGTTCAATTATAACTTCACCAAATCTTTGTGAATACAACGTGGGTGCATCATTAAAAACATAATGAGGAATATCTAAAATTTCATTTCCCAATGTTAAACACATTAAGGAAAAAACGATAGCAACTTGAGAGATAGCTAATAAGCGTATTGATTTGCTTTTCATATCATATCCTTATAGATTGTCAATTCTATCGCCAACATTAGATATTAGATAGTCGGCTTGTTTTCGTTCCATATCGGGCTATTACCTAGTCAGCAAAATCCAGAATGATTAAAATGCAGTCCTTTTACCTGGTTGAAAAATAAATTGACGTCATTTTGGTGATATGCGGTTTATCCTAACACTCTTTTTACGATGGATTTCACAGGGCCTTCGTAACGCCTTACGATCATCACCGGGGTCTGAGAATAACGCGCGATCTTTTCCGGTATTTCGCCAAAGAGCACACCTGAAAATACACCTTCCCGGGAGGCCCCCAGAACAATCAAATCATAATCCGCCGCGGCTTTAACCAGTGTTCCCGCCACCCTCTTTCCCTCTAAAAGGCAAGTTTCTGCATGGCCGGCAAGATCCGTAAGTCGAATCGTTTTCTGGATCCATTGCCGGGCGATGTGGCGTTCATGAACATGGGCATCAGGGTTTACAACATAGCAGCAGGTCACATCGTACCCGTAAGTCTGCCGGTAGATTCCGACATACTCTGCGGCCAGGGTCGCATGCGGGCCGCCTCCGGTACTGATCAGGATGCGCTCGATGGGGCGGTCGCCAAGCAGCTTGACAAATATCAAATCACATGGAACCAGCCGAACCACCCGATCGGTAACTTCTCCCAGTATCCGATCCTTCGTCGAGGTATAGCCTTTCCAACCCATGAGCACCAATGATGCTTTTTCCGAAACGGCTGCCTGGATGATGCCATCATGAATTCGATGAGCGATACGGATTGCTGACCGGGTTTCCACGCCCTGCTCTTTACCGAATTGTATGGCCTTCTTCAAAAGCGGTGTTTTGTGATGAACATAGCGCATGCCTTCATGGGCCGGGGTGTGAATGGGGATGTCGACCACGCCGAGTACGACGATTTGCCCCTGGTGGGATTTGGCAATCGGTATGGCAAGTTTCATCAGCGGAATAACATTGTCCGGGTTATAAAGTGGCACCAGAATCCGATACGGTGAAGGCCTGTTGTTTTGCGATGGTTGCACTTCAAGCACCTGGGGCATATCTGCAGCGGTGGTCTTTTCAAAATACATAAAATAAACAAACAACCCGACAAAAATCCAGACCAGGGTGATATACCAGGCCCGGGGATCGAAGTTGAACTGGTAGACTGCCAGAAAAAGGTTTAGAATAATCGCCGCAATTGGAGTTGCCGGATAAAACGGCACACGAAACCCGCCCTTAAGTTCAGGAAACTTGCGACGCAGCGCGATGAGCGACAGGTTGACCAGCGAGAAGGTGAGCAGAAACATAACGCTGGCAGCCGAGCCGATCACATGGATCGGAAATAGAAGGGCCATCACTATCACAATGACTCCGGTTACGGCAATGGCAATATGAGGTGTGCGGCGGGCTGAATGAATGGTGCTAAGGGATAATGGCAACATCTTATCGCGACTCATGGAAAAGGCTACCCGGGATGAAGCCAGGATCGTGGCGTTCAAGGCCGATATGGTTGACAACAGGCCACCTATAATAATCAGCGCAATTCCAAAAGACGGCATGAAATTTTCTGCTGCTTTGGCAATGGCCGTTTCTTGATGAAGGCCAAGAAACTCCCAGGATTTCCCGGATTCTGGTTGGATGGCACCGATACAAACCAGCATCACCAGCAGATAAATCGACACGGTAACGATCAGTGATATTAGCGTCGCTTTAGGAATGGTTTTTTCCGGTGCTTTGATTTCTTCGGCCACGGTTGCGATGAGATCGTAGCCTTCAAAAGCAATGAAGGTCAGCCCCATGGCAAGAACCACCCCTCCGGTGCCCTTGGGAAAGAAGGGTGTAAAATTAGTCACAGCGGCGCTGGGAATATGAAAGATCTGTTTGATTCCAAACAGGATGAACACCCCCAGAATTATAATTTTGGCCATGGTGATGACATTCTCAACATTTCCGGTCAGGGCCGTGCCCCGCATGTTGATAAGAATGAATATCACGCTAACCGCCACTGTCATGACCATCGCCGGCGCCCGATGGCCGACGCAATCGAATACAAACCCTGATATCGAGGGGAAATAGTTCTGAACGAATTCCCAGAAATAGCTGCCGAAACCGAGCGCATATAGCGCACAGGCGATGATGTAGCAAAACCAGAGCATCCATCCGGCGGCAAACCCCGCCGGACCTGGAAATGCCTTGCTGATGTATGAATAACCGCCGCCGGATTTCGGGTAGGCGGAAGCCAATTCAGCGTAGGATAGTGCGGTCAGAAGGGTCACGAAACCGTTGAGGGCAAAAGACAGCAAGGCGGCGGGACCCGCTTCCCCGGCAGCGATGCCGGTCAACACGAAAATCCCGGCCCCGATCATGGCACCGATTCCGATCATGGTGGCGTCGAAAAGCCCCAGATCGCGGGAAAATGAAATTTTTGTCTCTGTGGTATTATTATTCGGCATCTATGGCCCCATCATTTTTTTGATTGCTTCCTCAAACTCTCTATACCCAAAAGGCTTCAGCAATACCTGATTCACAGGACTAAGGTTGAATTTATCTATTGGTTCATTATTTTCATTCCCTGTCATAAGGATGACTGATGTGTTCGGGAAGTTCTCCTTGATGTGCGATGCCAGACTATATCCATCCATTCCGGGCATATCAAGGTCGGTTATTACAAGATCAAACCGGTTTTTCATTAATAGATTCAATCCCTTCTCACCGCTGTTGGCGGATAGGACCTCATAACGCATAAGGGACAGCATTTTTGAAACCATGTAGCGAATTTCATCCGTGTCGTCAATGACCAGTATTCTTGTGAAACCATCGCCCAATACTAAATTTTCTTTTCCTAAAGATTTTGAATGGCTGTCCCGCACCCAGGGCTTATTTCTGAAATTTCCTCAACCTTTATGGGTATATCTTTAAATAACGCCAGATGTTATAGGCCAGCATGACAATTTGAAAGTAGGTTATACGGTAGACGGACTATGGATAAAACACTTATTAGGTATCTTGAGTTTTTGAAACGATAGTGGTTTTTACTTCGATGGCGGCGTCAGCACCGACGAACCGCTAATTCGTGTCATGCCGGTTTTCCGCGGCCCCGGCTTGCAACCGGTTCATGGCGATAACGCAGACCAGAATCAGCAGGCCGCCTGTCCAGAATCGCAAGGTGGCCGGATCCTCGAAGAGAAGGATTCCGGCAAGGGCGGTGAAAATCACCTCGCTGGACATGAGCACGCCGCCCTCCCAGCCCCGGCAATAAAAGAAGCCCTGGTTCATCAGCAGTTGACCGGCCAGGGAAGAAAAAACAATGCCAAGGACCATTACCCATTC
>JBATKU010000165.1:0-2927 GCA_049669725.1 Desulfobacterales bacterium | reverse complement strand
GATACCTGGCGCAGCTGCAAAGAGCGGCCGAACAGCTTTTTGAAGTGTTTTTTAGAATGTTCGGCCAGGGACGGAAGTTCGCCTGCGGTCAGAAGATGATCTTTGGCGGCCACCGCCAGTTCAAAATTTTGGCTGAAAGTGACGAAGCGGCCTTCAGACAGGCGCTCACAGGTGCCGCAGAACACACAGCGCCCCAGATCGATCATTTTGCGATCGGCATCAATGGCTTCCTGGGGACAGGCGGCTGCACATTGGGCGGCCAATTCGGGTGATGCCTCGGTATGGACCTGGGGCTGCCCGCGATAGCGCTCCGGCAAGTCAATCGTTGTTTTGGGGTAAGCGCTGGTTCGGCAGCCCTGCTCAAATCTGTTTTTCAGCGTATTTAGCATTTTGTTTCTCTTCGGCGGTTTATGGTTATCAATTGTGAATTCTATTCTGGTTCCCGCTAAATCGGGCTGTCATTTGCCTTCCACCCTCCGAAAAACACGGATTAGAGATCAAACCCGCAGTAGGACAGATTGTAGCTCTTGTTGTTGAGCGGGAAATCAGAGATCCCCGTGTCCCTCAAAGCCATGGCCAATCCGTTCCAGTTATGAAATGACGGGTCTTTGATTTTGTAGCGCAGGATATTCCCGTCGGCGCCGGTGAGCAGACAATGCGACAGCTCTCCGCGCCAGCCTTCGTTGACCGTGACGGTCATTGACGACGGCACCAGTTTGAACTCCCCGTCCTCGACGCAGCGGGTTTCAACCGGGCTGCTCAGAAGGGATTCGATAATGGCGATGGATTGCAGCACTTCGTCGGCCCGCACCTTGGCCCGGGCATACACATCCCCGCTGGGTTCGGCATTTTCGGGGATATCCAGGTGTTGATAATGATCCGTGGGAAAACAGCGCCGCACATCATAGGCAATCCCGCTGGCGCGACCAGCGGGACCAACCAGGCCCAGTTTTTCCGCATCCGGTGTGCTGACCACCCCGCAGCCTTCAAACCGTGAGCGGACACTGGATGTTGAAAACAGCAGGTCGATCACATGTTGAACCTGGGGTTTCAATTCTGCCAGGCGCCCGGTCAAGACGCGGCGGTCTTCATCGGTCAGGGGGAAGCGCACGCCACCGGGGCGGACCAGGCCCTTGCCGAAACGGTTGCCGCATATCCACAGGCTCATGTTCAGAAAATCGCCGCGCATGCGGCCGCAGTAATTGGCCGGCGGTAAAAAAGCCACATCCCCGCTCAAGGCGCCGAGGTCGCCCACGTGATTGGCAATGCGCTCCAGTTCCAGACCGATGGTACGGATAATGCGCGCGCCGGCATCGGTATTGATGGCGGCCATGGCTTCCACGGCCTGGGCCATGCACAGGCTGTGGCCGACAGCAGTGTCGCCGGCAATGCCTTCGGCCAGGATCGGCAGGCGCTTGACGTCTGCATTTAAAAATAGCTTCTCAACGCCGCGGTGTTGATAACCCAGGTGAATTTCGAGGTGCAGGACCCGCTCACCGATACAATTGAACCTGAAATGACCGGGCTCGATCACGCCGGCGTGCACCGGCCCTACGGCTACTTGGTGAATCTCGTCGCCTTCCACGGCATAATAATCGTATTTGCCGGGGATGTCTTCGCCGTAGTCGTTTCCGAAAACGTCCGGCCGACCAGTTTCATTGGCCTGATAGCGAACCATTTTGAGCCAGGGGTGGCCTTCGGGCCGGATCCCGAACTGTTCGGCGATTTCACGCTCGAACATGTGGAAGGGCTCACATTCGGCTGTCAGCGCCGGATAGGCATCCGGTGCCCGGCAGCCGGCCATCAGAAGGCGGTCGGACCGCAGGATCGCCAGCAGGTTGACTCCATCGCCGGCGGGATACGCAAAGAAATGGACAACCTTGCCCCCGTTGGCGACGATATCCAGCGCCTGGCTGCGAAAATCATCAAAAGCCAGATGGGGAATGCGGTCCCGGGCTACCGCCTCGCCATTACCGATCTGTATAAATTCCGTGTTCATTAAAATCCCCCGCCAATGGAATTCACTGCATGGATAATTGTCTGGTACAGGGAATCCGGAATCCAGATACACAGTACCAGAGAAGTCAAAAGTAGCACATACTGGGGCCACACCATGATGGGTTTTTCTTCCATCCGAATTGTGGCCTGGACGTCACTGAAGGAAATCTGCATGACGTGTTTGGCAAATCCGGCGAAAATCACACACAGGCTCAGAATAAAAATTCCCACCGCGATATAGTGCCCGCTGCGAAAGGCAGCGATGATGATAAACAGCTCGCCGATGAAAATCCCGAAGGGCGGAAACCCGGAAATACCGGCAAATCCGCCAAAAAAGGCCACAAAGGTCTTTGGCATGCGCCCGGCAAGCTTACCGGTTTCTGTGATCAGCCGGCTGCCGTAGCCCAGCAGGATATTGCCGGATGACAGAAACAGGGATGACTTGATCAGGCTGTGATGGATCAGGCACAGCATGGCGCCATAGGCGCCCAGCCCGCCGATGCCGGTCCCAAAGGCGATGATGCCCATGTTTTCGATACTCGAATAAGCCAGCAGCCGTTTGTATTCGGTCTGTTTGAGAATAAAGGTGGCTGCCACCAGAATGGATATCAACCCCAGTACGATCAGAATTGTGCCCGAAAAGTCCCCGAGGCCGGCAGCATGCATGAGTTTATTGGTTTTGAATATTCCCAGGTAGGCGCAGTTGAGCAATACACCCGACAACAGGGCCGAGGCCGGACTGGGGGCTTCACTGTGGGCGTCGGGCAGCCAGGTATGCATCGGCGCCAGGCCCATTTTGGTGCCGTAGCCCACCAGGATGAACACAAAACCGGTTTTAAGCCACAGGGGATCCAGGCGACCGGCTTCGCCGGTCAGGGCCGAAAAAGCCACCGGTACATCAACCCCACCGATATCCATCGAAAGGGTAA
>JBATKU010000164.1:0-4986 GCA_049669725.1 Desulfobacterales bacterium | reverse complement strand
GAAGGACGGCCGGGTCGTCGGTGCCGTGGTTACCTTCATGGATATCACCGAGCGACGTGATATGGAGGCCCAGCTGGAATCAACCAAGTCGCAACTGCAATATATTCTCGATACGGGCCCAATCGGTGTAGCCTTTTCCACAAAAGGGAAAATCCATTTCGCCAATCCCCGTTTCATCGAAATGTTCGGTGTCGGGGTCGGTGACGACTCCCCCGATCTTTATGTAAAACCGGAAGAACGGGACACCCTGATAGGTCGACTCCAGGCTGAAGGAAAGGTCGAGAATTACGATATCCAACTGTATAATCAGGAGCACCAGGTCCGTGACATATTAATTACCTACCTTCCGATGACCTATGATGGTGAGGAGGGAATTCTGGGCTGGTTGCTGGATATTACCGATAGAAAAAAGGCCGAAAAGGAAATAGAGGAAAAATACCAGGAGCTGTCTCGTTTCAGACGGATGGCCATCGGCCGCGAACAAAAGATGATCGAACTGAAAAAAGAAATCAATGAACTCCTTGATGTAACCGGGAATTCAGAAAAATACAAAATCCACTGAAGGAGTAAACCCACGATGCTGAAATTATTGTTCATCGTATATTCACAAGCTTTTGTCTGGCTAAAGCACAGTGGGCGTGTGTTGTGCTTGTTTGCCGTTTCAATAGCGATGACGGTGCCAGCTGTTCAAGCGGAAAAGACATGGTATCCGGTTGAAGTCGATGTATGGAATCCTCCATTTAATGACCAGCGCCAGCGGGAGCAAAAGCTTTATACCCCGCTGGAAAAGGCACAAAAAAAGTGGCGTATCCACGTTTTTATTCCCCACCTGAAAGATGACTACTGGTTGGGGGTCAATTACGGGCTTATCCACGAAGCCCGCCGACTGGGGGTCAGTCTATCTATATTTGAGGCGGGTGGCTACGACCAGCTTGAGGTTCAGCGCCGGCAGATCGAAAACGCTATCGCCGAAAATCCAGACGGCCTGATCATCGGTGCCATTTCTCTGGATGGCCTCAACGACCTTGTAAAAAAGGCCGCTGATAAGGGAATTCCTGTGGTGGATTTGATAAACGGCATTTCTTCGCCGTTTATTGCCGCCCGGCCAGCCGTATCTTTCTGGGACATGGGTTACCAGGCCGGCAGTTACCTGCGCCGTCTGCAGGAAACCAACGGACAACCCTTAAAGTTGGCCTGGTTCCCCGGGCCCGAGGGAGCCGGCTGGGTTGCCGCCGGTGATGCGGGCCTTCGCAAGGCAATCGAAGGCGGCGCCATCGAAATCCTGGACACACGATATGGCGATACCGGCAGTGCGGCCCAGGCAAAGCTGATCGAGGCCGTGCTCGACCGCTATGCTGACGATCTCAACTGCATCGTGGGCACCGCCGTTACCGCTGAAGCTGCCGTAAAAATCCTGCGAAGACGCGGGCTGGCAGACAGGATAAAAATTCTGTCGTATTACTACGGCCCTGGCGTGCATCGCGGCATCCGCCGGGGTGACATCACCGCAGCGCCCAGCGACCTGACGGTTCTGCAGGCGCGCATTGCCGTCGATGTCATGGTGCGTATCCTCGAGAAAAGAGATTATTATAAACACGTGGCTCCCAGGGTTACGGTGGTGGACCGTGACAATATTCGCAGCTGGGATACCTCGACAACCCTTGCACCGCGGGGTTTTCGTCCCATTTTCAGTATAAACGAGTAGAACCTAACCCGGATAATCCGGCAAAATGGCCACAAAAGCACCAAGACACAAAGCAAACCTTCGGCCAATATTCTTTTTAGTGTCGTTGCGTCTTTGTGGCGAAAATGTGACAAATTAGAATTAAATAACGGGATATCTGCTTATGAGGACCGTATTAATTTGGATTTTATTGATTCTTCTGGCCGTGGGAGGCATCCTCGGATCCTACACCTTGAGTGAAAAATTCCGCACCGATGCCCGACAGGTTTGGGAGGAGAAAGCCTCCCAGTCCGCACGCTGGCTTTCGGCAACCGTCCTGGGGTGGCTGGATGAGAGCTATACCCCCCTGTCCGGCCTGGCGATCCTTTTCGAAAATTCCCGCGAGGTTACCGAGGTTGAGTTTCTGGGTGCCACGGATGCCCTGGAAGCCCGGGCCACCGCCTTTTTCCTCGACGCCAAGGCCGTCGCCCGCCCGGGGTCAGGCGGCGACCAATGGGCTATCGAATTTTCCAATGACCCCCTGGGGCCATTGTCTCCGAGCACGCCCTTGAGCAAATACCCGGTGATCCTCGAAACCATCAAGGCCGCTGTCGACTATCCGGACCAGGTGTTGCTGGGCCCACCGTTTACCGGTGCGGGGGGGTTACGCTATTCACCGGCGGCGCTGGCCATTCAAGATGTTCATGGCCCGCTGATTGTCATCGGTCTGGTCAATTTCTCTGCCATTGCCAAGGACATATTCGACATCCACACGCTGGATGGATTGCAGCTTCAAATCCAGGGGCGCTTCAAGGAGATGGGCGGGCCCGGGCCTCAGCGCGATGTTATCGGCAAGCCCGCACCCGATGCTCTGCACACGGTGACCACCCGGACCGTAAGTGCCGGCGCAGATCTGTCGATCACCTGGTATGTCAACAGGCGCTTTAGCAACGGACCCCAGGAAGCCCTGGCCGATTTTTCGCTGATGGGAGGGATTGGGGGCACCCTTCTGCTCATGTCGTTTTTTGGATTGCTGCTGCAGCGCAACCGAACGATTTCTAAAAAAGTCGAGGAAGCAACCGATGAATTGGCAGAAAGCCGTCAACGCCTCGACCTGGCGCTGGTTTCTTCCGGAATCGGTACCTGGGACTGGGATATTGCTAATGACGCCATCTTCTTGGATGAAGCCCTGCACCGGATTATGGGAACTGATACTGCCGAGAGCAAACTCGATTGGGCAGGTTTCACCAAACTCATTTATCCGCCGGACGCAAAGCGGTTCGAATCTGAGATAAATGAAGCCCTTGCAGGAGATAAAGATTATGTCAGCGAGTATCGATTTCTGAGGCCGAATGGAGAGGTTTGCACCCTCGAGGCCCGCGGGCATGTGACCAGGGATGCCGGCGGTCGACCGCTGCGGCTGATCAGCACGGGCATGGACATCACCGAACGCAAGCAGGCGGAGGAAGAGCTGAAGAAACTCTCCCAGGCTGTCGAACAGAGTCCGGTCTCGGTGGTGATTACCGACCTCAAGGGGACCATCGAATATGTTAACGCCAAATTCTGTGAGGTCACCGGATATACCTTCCAGGAAGCGATGGGACAAAATCCCCGCATCCTCAAATCCGACCGTACGCCACGGGAAACCTACCGGGAACTGTGGAAGACCATCAAAGCCGGACGCGAGTGGCGGGGTGAGTTTCAGAATAAAAAGAAGAACGGTGAGCTTTACTGGGAGGCCGCCACCATCTCACCGCTGAAGTCTGCTGACGGCTCAATCGCGCATTTCTTGGCGGTCAAGGAAGATATCACCGAGCACAAACAGATGGAGGAGAGCATCCGGGAGAAGGAGGCGCGCTTTCGCGGGTATTTTGAGTACAGCCAGGTCGGTATGGCGGTTACCTCACCGACCAAAGGATGGATTGAGGCCAACGATCAATTGCAGAAGATGCTTGGCTATACGCTGGACGAACTGCATAAAATAACCTGGGCCGAGATTACCCATCCCGATGACCTTGAAGCGGATGCAAAACAGTTCGAACGCATGCTGGCCGGTGAAATCGACAACTACACCCTTGACAAGCGTTTCATCCGCAAGGATGGGGAGACTGTGTATACCAATTTAACCGTAGCCTGCATCCGCGATGACACCGGTGATGTCCTGTATGTTCTGGCCTCTTTCCAGGATATTACCGAGCGTAAAAAAATGGACCACGATTTGCATGAGCGGATAAAAGAGCTGGATGAGGCCCAATCGGCCATGCTCAATATGATGGAGGACCTGGATGAGGAAAAGGCCAAGGCTGAAGAGGCCACCCGGGCCAAGAGCGATTTTCTGGCCAACATGAGCCACGAGATCCGTACGCCGATGAACGCGGTCATCGGCATGGCCCACCTGGCATCGAAAACGGAAATGACGCCCAAACAGCAGGATTATTTGAATAAAATTCAATCATCGGCCAATTCGCTGCTGGGGATCATCAACGACATTCTGGATTTTTCCAAAATCGAAGCCGGCAAGCTGGATATGGAAGCCGTTGAGTTCGATCTGTTGGAGACCATGGACAACGTCGCCAACGTGATCACCGTCAAGGCCCAGGAAAGGGAGAATCTGGAAGTATTGTTTTACCTCGATTCCCAGGTGCCCAACTTTCTGGTCGGAGATTCGTTAAGGCTCAATCAAATCCTGGTCAACCTCGGAAATAACGCGGTTAAGTTTACCGAGCAAGGGGAGATTGTGCTCAGCGTCAGGGTAAATGAACGGTCGGATGATAAGGTCACCCTTCAGTTTTCAGTGCGGGATACCGGCATTGGCATGACGGCCGAACAGCAGAACAAACTATTCCAGGCATTTTCCCAGGCCGACACTTCGACCACGCGCAAATACGGCGGTACCGGGCTGGGGCTGACCATCAGCAAACGCCTGGTGAATATGATGGACGGAGAGATCTGGACTGAAAGTGAATCCGGGCAGGGCACAACATTCAACTTTACCGCCGATTTTGGTTTGGCAAAGGAAACGGTAAAAAGACGCTTTGAGCCATCGCCGGATCTCAGGGGATTGAAGGTGCTGGTGGTGGATGACAATGCCACTTCCCGGGAGATCCTGCAGGATATCCTGGAGTCGTTTTCCTTCGAGGTGTATTTATCGGCCTCCGGAAAAGAGGCCCTGGAAGAGATCGAAAGGGCCGACGGGGATAAACCGTTTGAACTGGTAATCATGGACTGGAAGATGCCGGGGATGGACGGCATCGAAGCTTCCAGGCGTATTAAAAGCCACCCGAAATTGACTAAAATGCCGGCAATCGTCCTGGTGACGGCCT
>JBATKU010000163.1:0-2044 GCA_049669725.1 Desulfobacterales bacterium | reverse complement strand
AAACGTCGCCCACGCCGACTTTGCAGGCATAGCTCTGGCGATGGTAGGCGGCAAATTTTTCAACCAACTGGCCGGCAAAATCATATTCCTTATACATAAACACCCGGTCCCAGGGCACAAAGACATTGTCCAAAACAACCAGGGCTTCATGCCCGCCGAATAATATATTCCCCCGATCCATCATCCCTTCCTCCAGCTTGCGTGTGTCACAGGACTGGCGTCCCATGATATAGACAATGCCTTCGGCATCGGCCGGCAGGGCAAATGAAACCGCGTAGTCGCGGTCTTCTTCCCGCATCGCCATGGTGGGCATGACAATGATTTCATGGGAATTAACCGCACCGGTCTGGTGAGCTTTGGCGCCTTTGACAACGATACCGTCTTTTTTTTCTTCGACCACGTGTAGGTAAAGGTCGGGATCGGCCTGTTTGTGGGGCGGCAGGCTGCGGTCACCTTTGGGGTCGGTCATGGCGCCGTCACAGGTCAGGTCATTTTCCTGAACGTATTCCAGATACTTTAAAAAACGTTGATTGTACTCGCTGCCGTATTTCTTGTCCATATTGTAGGTGACGATGGACAGGGCATTTAATGCATCCATTCCCACACAGCGCTGGAAACAACAGCCGGTTTCCCGCCCCAGCAGCCGTCCCATTTTGCTCTTTTTGACCAGATCGTCAATGTTTTGGTGGATGTGGGTGAAGCGATTAATTTTTTCCCCGGTAATATGGGAGGTGGCCGTCATGATGTCTTCGTGTTCGGGGCGGTGCGCCATCTCGTAAGTTTTGGCTACCGCCTGCATGGAGGGCCGGATAATGGGGTCATCGACCACATTATCCAATTGTTTGCCAAACATATAAACCACCAGTTTTAAACCTCTAAGGCTTTTTTCATATTGTTCTGCGGTCATCAGGGGCATTGGAAAACTCCATCCTTCGTCTATATTAAAATTTAAACACGGTCTAACCGTATCATAGTTTTCTTTCACAATACAGTTTCGGAACACTCTTTAGCAAGTCTAAACATTGTGTTAAGCGCAGACAACAATCTACCCCACTGTTGCATAAATAGTATTTAGCTGCTAACTTGTCCTCTGCTTTGGGGGACATACTGGTGAAGTGTCGCAGAAAAATGAATCGCATTTGTTTTATTGATGAAATATGTTATTTGTTGACAATATACGACGTTCTTGACATGGATAACTTACCCTTTTTATCGTGGAGCTGACCTCAAAGGGGAGAATGCCCTATCTTCCCGCCTGACCTAATTTCGACAGCTGGAGAAATTGTATATGGATATGAAAAGGGATTATTATGAGGATGTTCGGTTTTTCTCATCCGGTGTAGTTGCCTTCTGGTTTTGTATATCGATCGTTTTTCTTGCCGCCTTTCCTTTCCTCGCAAAAAATTATTATGTATATGTCGTCAATTACATGGCCATCAACGTGATCGTTGTGGTGGGCCTGAACCTTCTGGTGGGCTACACCGGCCAGATTTCCATGGGGCATGCCGGTTTTTTTGCCATCGGCGCCTACGGAACCATTGTCCTGATGACCCAGGCCCATTTTCCCTTTCTGCTTGCCTTGCCCTGCGCCGGTCTTGTGGCAGCCGTCTTCGGGTTTCTGCTGGGCCTGCCGGCACTGCGGCTGGAAGGTCCCTACCTGGCGATTGCCACGCTCGGATTCGGTATCACCGCCACCCAGATCATCGGCAAGATTAAAATGTTCGGCGAACGCCAGGGCCTGCATGCTCCGGAATTGACGATTGGCCCCTGGCTTATCGAAACCGACAAAGACTTTTATTTCGTCCTGATCCCCATTACTATTTTCCTTGTGGTTATCGCTCGCAATATCGTCAAAACAAAGGTCGGCCGCGCCTTCATCTCCATCCGGGATGCAGACATCGCTGCGGAAACCATGGGGGTTAACCTGACTTTCTATAAAACACTGGCTTTTGCCGTCAGCGCATTTTATGCCGGCGTCGGCGGCGGTTTATACGCCTTTGTGCTGCGCTTTATCGAGCCCGAGCTTTTTAATATGTTCATGTCG
>JBATKU010000162.1:0-5445 GCA_049669725.1 Desulfobacterales bacterium | reverse complement strand
ATAGCTCATCCAGGATGATCAGGTCCGGATCGAGCGCAATCGCTTTGGCCAGCTCCAGGCGTTTCAAATAACCCTGGGGCAATACGCTGGCGGGTTTGTAAGCCACATAGGAATCGCGTTCAAACCCAACCTCTTCGAGCAGGTCCAACGCCACGGCATCCCGGTCGCCGAATTTGCCTCCGATCCTCTGTTTGACCCGGGGTGAATACAGCGGAATAATCATGTTTTTATAGGCCGGCAGCTGGTAAAACGGTTTCACCATCTGAAAGGTTCGGGCGATTCCCATGCGGACGATCTTATAGGGCGCGCGACCGGTAATATTTTTGCCGCGGTAGGAAATCTCGCCTTCGGATGGTTTCACAAAACCGGTGATAAGGTTGACGGCGGTGGTTTTTCCGGAGCCATTCGGTCCGATCAGGCCCACAAGTTCCCCTTTGGCCAACTCGAAGTTTAAATTGAGGATGGCCTGCACGCCTCCGAAATTTTTGTAAAGTTGGGATACTTTGAGTAAAGGTGCAGTTTCCATTATTCAACCTCCACCCATCTTTCGAACTGGTGATATTTGCGCTGGATGTAATGGAAAATGCCCTCTGGGATTGCCACCGTGAAAACGACGAGACACAAACCGTAAATCACAATTCTGAGGCCTCCCAGTCCTCGCAGAATTTCCGAAAGCGGAACCAGAATAAAAGCCCCCAGCATCGAGCCGGCCAGCGTACCCATGCCGCCGACCACCGCCGATGCAATCGGCAGAATAGAATAATCCAGCGCAAAAACAGGCATGCCGACAAACAAATATACATGGGTTAAAAAGGCACCGGCAAAAGCGCCGATGGAACTGGCGATGAACAGGGCCTGGATTTTAAACCAGTAGATGTTGATCCCGGCGTTCATCACCGAACGATCGTTGTCGTTGATTGCTTTTAATATCAGACCGAAATCGGAATTCATCAGGCGCCGGAATCCGAAAAGGGCGGACAACAAAACGATGATCAGCACATATATCTCAACCCATCTCGAGGGCAGGGCGGTCAGGCCGCTGAGGCCTTCGGTGCCCCCGAAAATTCGCGTTGCCTCGATTATGCGCACCAGCATCAGCGGCAGCACCAGGGTGACCATCGAAAAAAAGATACCGCGCAGTCTTAAAACCGGAATAAGAAAGATGGTGCACAGCAGGCCGCCGCCGACGGTTGCCAGCGGAATGGCAATATAGGGCGGCCATCCCCAGTAATGGTTCATGATGCCGGACAGATAGGCACCGGTCCCGAAAAACAGCGCCTGTCCCAGGGAGATCATGCCGGTTTGAGCCAGGATGTCCCAGCTGATAGCCAGGAGCGCAAAGACCGAAACTGAAAGTAAAACCCTTTGCCAGTAGACGCTCAGGGCCAAAGACAGGACGATCAAGCCCACAACCGGCAGCAGACGGGGGGCCGCCAAATAGAGCATTTCCCGCCAGGAAGAAAGCGCAAAAATATCGCTGGATCGAGCCTTGATGCCCCGGTCTATTCGTTCCTTACGCTTTTTCTTTCGATTCCTAGTATTTAATTCCGCATTTCCCATTCCGACTTCCGCATTCCTTTAAATTCGTTCTTCCAACTCTTTTTGTACGCCAAACAGGCCCGAAGGCTTAATAACCAGTATGGCCAGAATTGCAATTAACGGAACCAGCATCACCCAGTGGCTTTCCAGATACGTAACCGTAAAGGTTTGGCCATATCCGATTAAAAAGGAAGCCAATACGACTCCACCGGTGGAGCCCAGGCCCCCGACAATACAAACAGCCAGGGCATTGATTAAGACACTGTAACCCTGCTCGACATTGATGGTTCCCAGGGGCATAATAACAATGGCCGCCACGGCGGCATAGGCGGCACCAAAGGAAACACTGAGCATAGCCACCCGGTCGGAATTAATTCCCAGGCTCAGCGCGGTCCTTTCGTCCTGGGCAATTCCCCTGAATCGAAGACCGGTGCGCGTATGGTGGGTAAAAAACCAGAGAAAAGCGGCCATGGCGACGCCGATGATCACGATAAATATACGCTGCATATCAATGATCACCGGGCCAAATTCGAGGCTATCATCAATAAAGACCGGCAAGGAATATTCAAACCCGATAAATCCCAGGTACTTGAGCAGTTCTAAAATAGCGAGTCCGATTCCGAAGGTAGCGATGACTTCGGATAAGACCATGCCTCGAATTCTGAGCAGAATAAACCGGTACATCATTGCGCCGGCAACAGCAGTTAATGCCACTGCCAGTATGACCGCCAGGATAAAGGGCAGGCCCAGGGAGTTGGAAAAAATCCAGCACAGCAGGGCCCCCAAAATATAAAGGGCTCCGTAAGCAAAATTGGCCACACCACTGATGCCGAAGGTCAGGTTGAATCCCAGGGCCACCAGCATCAGGATAACGCTGTTCACAAAACCGTAGACGATAGTATTTGCTATCATAAAAATACCAGAAAAAACCTGCCCACCTTTCCGGGCTGTAAAGGAGGGCAGGTTTGGTGTTTCGGTTACGGGATAACTACTTACCGTTTTTTTACCCAGGAAGGCAGGACGATTTCACCTTCCGCCAGGCTCTTGGGATAGACGATCTTTCTTTTGCCGTCATCGGTCCACTGAAAAAAGGCGCCGACAGCGGTTTCAGCCGGATCGGTGCCATAAACTACCTGGTGACCCTCATCAAAGCGGATGCGGCCCATAACGCCTTTTCTGTCGGTCTTTTCGATTTCAGCCACAATGGCATCCGGATCCAAAGAGTCGGCCCGCTCGATGGCCTCTTTTAGGATGTAAACCGATTCGTAGGACGGCGCCGGTCCGTGGCCGGACTGAATCCCCTTGCCGTAAGTATTTTTGTATTTATTGTAGAAATTTCTGGCCGGGGCATATTTCTGGGAAGGAATATTTCCCAACTCAAATATGGCATTCATCAGTCCGCCGATTTTTCCGTCAAAGGTATCCCAGGCGGCCTCACCGGCCATGGGGGATATAAACCCGGCAATTAGTCCCGGAACTTTGAGGCTTTTCCACTGTTTAACCAGCACGCCGCTTTCAGGCATATCAAAACAGGTAAACAGCACGCTGGCCCCTTTGCTTTTAGCTTTCATCAATGCCGCGGAGAAATCGGAAAAACCGGTCGGGAATTGATCGTGGCCGACAACTTCCATTTTTAAAGCCGGAAAAACCTTTTTCTCCATTGCGCCTGCCGTACCCCTGGCCCAGGCAACGTCCTGGTTCATGATGTAAACTTTGTCAAAACCGAATTCCTGCTTGAGAGTTGCGTTGGTCCCGGCCAAAAGTTTGGCCCAGTAGATAACATTTAAGGAAACCCGGAAAACATACTTGTATTTTTCGGGATCCTTTTTTATTTTAGCTTCGGTCGCAGGGCTCATGGCTACCGTACCCAGCATGGGCATCTTGTACTTGGCGAAAATATCCATCCCTGCCAGCAAAGCCTCGGAGCGGAACGGTCCGACCAGGATGGCGGTTGGCTTTTGCTCCAAAATCAACTTTTCTAAGCCCAGTAATGCCTCGGGTACCGGAACACCCGCAGCGGCATCGCGAAGATCGGCGGCCACCACTCGAAAAGGTCTCTTCTCACCGCCGACCATTACACCGCCCTTGGCGTTTATTTCGCTTACCGCCATCTGAACCGCTTTATGCGACTCCTTGCCTTCCAGAAAACCTAACGAGGTCGGTACTCCAATGACGATCGGTTCGGCCGCATAGGCTGCCGGACCTGCGATCAACCATGCGAATGCCACGACGAATACTGTGCTTAACAAGAAAAATCTTTGTTTCATAGTCTCCTCCTTTTCTGTGAGCTTTTCTATAGTGTTCTACAAAGTTAATATACACATATACCTGAAATATATTAAAAAGTTAAAAAGGGGATAGTGGCTCACGAAAGTGAGTCACCGGCAGAAAATGATAACGCTGAGAATGGCCTTTTGTATGAAATTATTGGATAATTCTAAGGCGGTGAATAGAATTTAGCCGCTTACCCGAATTTATTTGTTGGGCCGATTCTAAATAGCTATATGTCAGCTATATTAACTGCTATCGGAAGTCAAGGAAATTGTGCCACATTGTAAACCAAACTGGAAATTTGAGAAACTAAACAGTACCTGCTGAAAAGGTAATAAAGCCTATCTTGCAATGAGGATATATTTGCCTGGTAGTTCATTATAATGAACGCTATTGCTTCATATAAATTTTATGTTCGCTCCACCTTCAGAAAACCAATTACCCTATATTGCAGCAGCCTTTCCGAGCCTTAAAACAAGACCAAATTTTCCAATCTTCCAGCATTCCATTATTCCCATTGGGGCGAAGCCCCTGACTTGATTTACTTGACAAATAATTTCATGATGGTATGATTGCCTCAAAATATGTTCATCTTAATGAACAAGTTTGTTGGAGGTATCCATTGAAAATTCAGATAGAATCTCTCGGGCTGCCGACCTTATCTAGGCTGATTGGTAAAAAGTCGCAACTGGAAATGACCGACGGGACATTGGCGGATCTAGTTGCCCACATTGTGGGCCGGAAGGGCCCGCAAGCGGTTAAAATATTGCTGGATCCGGAAGGGCAGCTGGATATGGCGATCCAGGTAATGATCAATAATGAAGGTTTTTTGCCCAGAGACGAGTATTCAAAGCGAATTTTAAAAGACGGGGATTCGGTGAAGTTTATGCTCCTCGTAGGTGGAGGATAGGCCCCATAGGCGCTAAGTTTTTATACGCTAGAGGGCTGTGTAAGATTTACTGAAAAAGATGAACATCGAACATCGAACGTCCAACATCGAATGTCGAATGGAAAAAGATGAAGAAACAGACATATGATCTGGAAGAAAGGCTGCTCGAGTATTCGGTGAGAATCATAAAGATCGTTGAACAGCTCCCCAATACTAGGGCGGGCAACCATGTTGCGGGGCAATTGTTAAAATCGAGAACTTCACCTTATCCAAACCATGGTGAAGACCAAGCAGCGGAGTCCCCAAAGGACTTTATCCATAAGCTTCGTATCGCATTAAAGGAACTTAGGGAGACCCAAAGATGGTTAAAACTAATTCAACGAGTACCACTAATAAAAAAACCTGAACTGCTGAATGATATTTTGCAGGAAACAGAAGAACTGATTAAGATTTTCGTTACGAGTATCAAAACGGCTGAAAAGAAACAAAAATAGTAAACAAATTAAATTGCATAGCGGAGCGATATCATTATTCGATGTTCGACGTTCATCTTTAAAACAACCCTAATCTATTTTTATACTGCAATAATGATCAGTGGTGTCTTATGTCATATTTCCAAGTAAACCAGAAATGCAACGGGTGTTTGTCCTGTGTGGAAAATTGTCCTGCCTCGGCTTTAAGTTACAACGATCAGGACGATCGACGAACGCTTCAGCACAATATGACCAAATGTGCCCGCTGCGGCC
>JBATKU010000161.1:0-1650 GCA_049669725.1 Desulfobacterales bacterium | reverse complement strand
CTTGATGCCATTGATATTATCTAAAAGGTCCTCCCAAAATTCATTATTTTACTTCTGACCAAATAATAAACCATAATCCCAGGAGGACCTTATCATGCGTTATGCTCAAATCAATTCTAAATTTGTCTGTGGCATCGATCTCCATGCAAGAGAGATGTATGCCTGTGTCATGAACCAGAAAGGCGAAGTTCTTCTTCATCGTAATATGCGAACTGACTTTGACCTATTCAAGAGAAAGATTCAATCCTTTCTGCCAGATCTGGCTGTTGGGGTAGAATCAACTCATATGTATTACTGGCTGGCCGATGCCTGCAAAGAGCAAGGCATTCCTTTTTTTCTTGGCCATGCTTATTATATGAAAACCATCCATGGCGGTAAAACAAAAACCGACCGTCTCGATAGCCGCAAAATCGCCGATCTGATGCGTACCAATTATTATCCATTAGCCCATGCCTATCCAAAAGAAATGCGCGGGACACGTGATCTGCTTCGCAGAAGACATCGCTTTTCCCGGCTGCGTGCTGAATGCTATCGCCATATTCAATCACTCTTTCATCAGCAGGGTATATCCATTAATTCGAATGAAGTAAAAAGTGTTAAAACAAGACGAGAACTTATTCAAAATCATTTGGACAACGATATTTATCTCAGCGCCCAGGCTGATCTGGATATGATGGACTTCCTTGACCCTAAAATCAAACAATTAGAACAGCAAATCAGAGCCCAGGCTAAATCTCATGACAGGGCATCGCTTAATATCCTTTTGTCTGTACCCGGTATTGGTGATGTTTTTTCACTTGTCATCCTTTATGAAGTATGTGATATCAACCGTTTCCAATCTCATCAGCATTTCTGCTCGTATGCCCGGCTTGTCAAATGTGAACGATCCTCTGCCGGGAAACATACCAAAGGAGGAAACCAGAAAATTGGTAACCCCTATCTCAAATGGGCCATTGCTGATATCATCATTCATGCTGCCCATAAATCACAAGTGATTGGCGAGTACTACCAGAAACTGCAATCCCGTTTTGGAAAAAGAAAAGCCAAAAGTATTATCAGCCATAAATTTGGTATTGCCATTTATTACATGCTCAAAAACAAACAAGTCTTTGATGAAAAACGCTTTGTGCAGACAAATATGAAATAAATATGGGCTGGGCTGTCAAACCCGGCGCCTAACTGGTGGGCAACTCCGGAAATTTAGCTTAACCAACCGCGATTGATTGGGGAAACAGCCCTTGCCCCTTATATATACAGCGATCATTTGATCGTATGAACCAGCTGCCCCTTGCTGTAGCCATTTCCTAACCGGATCCCGGCTTTAAACAACTGCCGGGAAGCCATTACGCTTTTGACTAGCACAGCATCAGGGTATCCAAGATAATTCTGGCGTCGCATCAAACTGCGGCATGTTCTGTGATTTCAAAGAACAATAGATCCTATATATGTGTTTAGTGCAGATGGTTTAAAAACATCGAGCCTGTATTTTTAGAATGAAAGTCAGCTGATAATTTTGTTCATCCGATTAAATATGATTGTTAATGCTTTCTGTAACTAATGATGTCAATCATTAATTTGTCGATTTTTTTAGCAAAAAAGTCGAACAGGAGGACTTTTTGTGCTTGACATTGGACCTTTAATATGGGTTAG
>JBATKU010000160.1:0-5596 GCA_049669725.1 Desulfobacterales bacterium | reverse complement strand
GCTTCGCATGCCGCCTTATCAATGGGGAAAAAGGCTTTTAGTTCATCCAAGCTGCGAAATCCAACGAATCGGCCACACATTACGATCACTTCTCGTTTATGGGTTTATCCTGTTCCTCAACTTCTGTTTTCATTTCCCAATTCAATCTTTGACCCTAATTTTCTCTAACAGGGAGGTCCATATTGGCTGATTGAACCCCAGGGGTAGATGGTTGGTCTAATAAAGTTTTGTCGAACATCCTTTAAGGTTACCCCCCTAATTTCAATTTCATCTATACTGGTTGGTTTCATTCCGGCTTTCCAGGCCCAGGGTAACATTTGCAAGGCCGTGGGTCTTCATCATCGGCACGGAGCACAGCATATCAATTTCCGTTAGAGAGTGATTAGGAAATCAGATATGAACCAGATCGAATTCTGAAAATTAAGAACCGCTTCAGGTCAATTGGATTAGGAAAATCAAGAATCTATAGCACGTGTTTATACCCAATTCGGAGGTTGGCAGTCAACCCTAATCGATAACACTATCCGATGTCGGGAGAAGAGCCCGGCAGCATAATGTTCTCATTCAGGCAACATATAGAACGCAACTTATTTTAAGTTTTCCCCAATTTGGCCGATATGTATTACGTATAATGACAATAAAAAATTCCAAACTGAAGTATCAGGAGGTCCTATGAAGAAATTAATAATTCTATCGATAGGCTTAGCCTTTTTGGGTTGTTCGCACGAGGTAACGGTTAACCCCACAGTTTCACCGTTTGCTAACCAGCTTATTGATCGCAAAGTTGATGGAAATATCGCCATTTTTATTCATCCGGATCTGGCCGACTTAAATCAAGTCGTAAAGCCGCAAAGCCGTCATTGCAGCACAGTAAAATTTCCGATTGAGGCCGGAAAAAGCATAAAAGCCAGCTTGATTGAAACCGCGCAGGGCGTTTTTAAAAATTGCAAGGCGGTCGATTCGGTTCCGCAGGATCACGGATTTGATGGAATATTGGCTGCGGAGCTGCTGGACTTTGATGTTGATGTGAAATTCAATGACGGTCTTTGGGGCGGCACGGCCGAGTCGTGGGTTGAGATGAATATCAAACTCACATTCTATGACGCAGACCTGAATCCGGTCTGGCGCACGGTAGTTGGATACACCAAGAAAGAATTTTCAAATGCAGGTGGAACCTGCGGCGGTGGCGCAACCGCAATCAGTGGCAGTATGGAGCAATGCCTGAAAAATATCTCTATTCAAATGGCAGAAAAAATAGCCGACTCTCAAAAAATTAAAATGATAATTGCCCGGTCCCACCGCAGTTAATCAGTCAGACAATCGGCTACAGCACTGCCAATCAATATCCCGGCAATAAAGGCAAGACCGGTCTCGGTCTTGCCTTTATTATCCGATTTTTTTCAACCAAACGCTTTAGAACTTATCCCACACCGTAACAGCAAAATTTGACAATAAACTGAATGAGTTATAAAATATTTAATAAAACCTTGGGAGGAAATGATGAAAAAAATTATCCTGCTGTTCTGTTTGATTTTCATTCTGTCCATTCCGACAACATCTTTTGCCTGGGGGCTGGAAATTGCCGGCGGTGCATGGCATCAGAAGCCAAGTGGAACGATGTCTTTTGATAAATCGACTCATGCGGATGACCTCGACCTTGAAGACGATCTTAACTATGATGATAAATGGAAGGCCTTCGGGAGGCTCATAATCGATACGCCCTTTTTATTACCGAACATTTACCTTATGTATACACCCATGAAATGGGATGAACCAGGCAGCAAAGATGTGAATTTTATCTTTGGTGGTCAAGAATTCCAAGCTGATGTGGATTTTGATTCAGAATTAAAACTCAATCACTTCGATGTTGCTTTATTTTGGGGCCTGCCTTTTATTAGCACAGCTACCGCAGATGTACTGAACATCGATCTAGGGCTTAATGTCAGAATGATGGATGTTAAAGCCGAGATCGAACAGAAGGATTTGGGCTTAAAAGAGTCCGAAAGCTATTTCCTGCCCCTGCCCATGCTTTACACCGGAGTGCAGATTAAGCCCTTAAATTTTATCGCCTTTGAATTCGAAGGCCGGGGAATCGGTGGGAGTTCCAATTATTACGTCAGCCTCACTGGAAGATTGAAAGTAAAGCCCTTTGGACCGGTGTTTGTCGCCGGTGGCTATCGATACGATAATTTAAAAATAGATTATAAGGATCTTGACATCGACGCGGAGTTTTACGGGCCCTTTGCTGAGGTTGGTTTGGAGTTTTAAGTTTCATAGTTTCTTTTATATTGATTTTCTCTTGACAAAAGAACGATAGGAAGTCCCCATCTTCCTCCGCTTGCCGGACATCACCAGGGGATTGGCTGCCGCTCGCGGAAGAAACCACCGGTAGGCCCGCCGTCTGGCAGAGTAGCCAGCCAGACCGGGGTTTCAGCGCCCTGCTCCGGGGGTAGCGGAGCCTGGTCGCCGCCCATATCAGTGCGCACCCACCCCGGGCAGGCCGAATTGACCAGGATGTTCGTGCCGCGCAGTTCCATGGCCAACAGGGCTGTGATGCCGTTCAGCAGCGTCTTCGAAAGCCGATAGGCAGGAGAGAGTACAGCAGCATAAGGGCTGTCCGCGCTGGCTATTTCGGTCAGAGAGCCCAGTGTGCTGGCCATATTGACGATGCGGCCATAGCCGTTCGCCATCATGACCCTGACGCAGGCCTGGGCCAACAGAAGAGGGCCGGTGGCATTGGTGTCGAGAGTATTGTGAAAAACTTCGGGGTCAAGCTCGAGGATGCCGGACTGCGTGTCGATCATGATGCCGGCATTGTTTATCAGTATGTCCAGACGCATGAAGTCATCTTTGATTTTTCCGATTGCAGCTTCTATGGATGTTGCCCGGGTCACATCGATCAGGATAAACTGGGCGTCCAGCCCCTCCGACTGCAGCTGCTTGCTGGCGGCCATCCCTCGATCCCGGTCCCGTACCCCCATGAGAACGGTGATGTCTTTTTGTGCCAGCTGTCGGGCTATTTCAAATCCGATCCCTTTATTAGCGCCTGTAACCAGTGCTATTCTCTTTTCAGCAGGTGTCATCGATTCATTTCTCCTCAATCACGTGATTAAACAATAAGCTAAACGCCAAAACGGTTTTGTCAATTTGAGACATTCTGCCGGCGAGAAACTTAACTTGGAAGGGTCGGTGGCGTTTATGGGTAATTTAACCAATTAGCGCCGAAAAGGCTGGGCCCAACTTTTCACCAAACTGTTGTTAGGTCAGCTGCTCGGGCTGTCATATCAACAAATGAGAAGATCCCGCTTTGTTTAGTCCCCATCCGATAGATTTTCTGGTTGACAAGATTTGAAGAATGGTCGATCGTAATTTTCCGGTTGGAACAAATAGGCATTGCGCATCTCGTAAAAGAACAATACGGTTTATTAATAATATCCGCCGTTTCCATAAAACGAAGGAGCCAGGCATAAGCGGTACAATGGTCAAAGCTTGAATAGTGAATACTATTTACAATTGAATGAAAAAGGTACACGGCGCACGGCTAATTTAGGATAAATTCCAATAATCTTGACCAAAGGGCGACAGTAATGAATGAATTTGATGTATTTACACCTATATTTACGGATGGTCTATGACCCCCTGAAACAGTATTAATTCCCGTGCTCGGAATTATAGTGGCGATATTGATTGGCAAGTTCGGCGGAAGGTTTATCATCCTTCTCGCAAGGGTCAGGATCAGAATTGAGTCATGGCTTGTTAGGGCATAAAGTACCTTTCCTCATTTCCTATTTGTTTATGCGGTTGCATGGGGACGGTCATGTTTTTATGCATTTGTACTGAACTATAATAAAGAAATGCATATTTTCATGACCGTTCCCAAAGTTCGTGCTATAAAGGAAGCTTATAATCCTGGCCGGCATACTGGATGCATGAGGCATCATGACTATTCGGCGGAGCGACAGCGTGAACCCCGTCACATTCAGGACATTGGCTGACAAAGGTTACCAAAGTAAAGTCGGCGCCGCATCCCTGGCATTTGGTGGGCAAGCCACCATTGGGAATAAGTTGATTTCTAACCCCGCCACCATGGGCATTATAAACAAACTCAACAAGTTCGCGGCCGACCGAAAAAGGACCGCCGCCTCCCCAGCTACCGCAATCTCCCATAATTAAACCTCCTTTACTACCGTTAAAAGCATTTTAAACCGTTCGACAGCGTTGACGGAATGGGGAATATTGGCCGGCATGACCACAACCTC
Source organism: Desulfobacterales bacterium (assembly GCA_049669725.1). Lineage (GTDB taxonomy): Bacteria > Desulfobacterota > Desulfobacteria > Desulfobacterales > JAFDCJ01 > JAFDCJ01. Next base: position 1,337 of record JBATKU010000160.1, on the reverse strand, counting down.
TCCTGCACCAACGGTCATTTCGTTTCCGTCAATATTAACCAGGGCTTCACCATCCAAAACCTGCAGCAGAGCGTCACCCGGCGCGGTATGCGTGCTGACGCCTTCTCCTTTGTCAAAGGCAAAGAGGGTCATACTGAGGGACGGGTTCTGTGCAAAGGTTCTGCTGACGACCCGCCCATCCTCATAATCAACCAGATCAACCAGACGCCTGGTCTCAGAAAAAACAATGTTCTTTATAAATGCCGGCTTGTCCATTAAACCACCTGCCTGTTCGTTATGGCTGAATTCTTTCAGCCAATTTTGAATTTGACCTTTTGACGGAACTCCGCCCGAGCCCATTACCTTGCCGTTGATTATCAGCGCGGGTGTCGTCTTTACCTTGTATTCTGCAATCCGGTCGGCGTCTCTGATATGTTCCAGGCCGGCCGCCAGGCCTATTTCAGTTAAGGCTGCCATTATCTGATTTTCAAGGCCGTCACAAACTGCGCATCCTGCTCCCAGAACCTTAATCTCCAGCAATTCTGATTTATCTTCAGCAAAAGCCTGGCCAAGATATTTTCTAAACTCCCTGACAAAAGCGCGGCCGTATTTTTCCTGCACTTTTTCCGGGATATAATTCTTATTTGACAATCGCCGTAATAATTCTTCCGCCACTGCCTCATCAGGCTGTTGTGCATGGGTCTCACTCAGCGCCTCAAGAGCCTGCTTAAGGCCCACAACTCCATGGGTGTGCTGCCCGATTTTTATCTGAGAGATGTCAGATTGCTTGGGATTCATTTGATATGCTTCCTTATGGACAACCCTGCTATTATGGTCGCTCTTCGACTTGAAGCCCTCATCTTATATAACCCTGGCAATTTTTTTCAAGTATTAAAAGCGCATTCATCATCAGGCATCCGATCCATGGTGGGAGTATATACCAGTGCAGGATGTTTTTTTCTTTGACTTAGGTCAACTTACACGTCTTTTGCCCCTCTGCATTTTCATATATTCATGACTCCCATGTCCCCCAATCTAGAAAGTTATAATTTGAGGATGTCCCAAAAACCACGGGCTAAGTCGTACGACCCTTTTGCATATAGGCCAGTGCTTTATTTTCAATAACTCGGTGTAGTTTCTTGACTTCACCTTCGGACAGAAACTTTTCCCTGTCTAATGTCCATTTTCGATTGAATCTTTTTTTGGTTGCCATCTCCTGTGCTGGAAATATTACAGTTTACATAAGCGATACTGTATTGGTATGTAAATAGAATAACCTATTGTAATTACAATAAAAACTGATATAGTGTTGGCAATTTGACCTAAACACTATAGAATTTGGGTTATCTCGTGTGATT
>JBATKU010000159.1:0-1598 GCA_049669725.1 Desulfobacterales bacterium | reverse complement strand
CTTCTTCGTTGTGCTGCATTTCGCAATCATTCAACGTACGAAAAGTACGCCTCATGATTACAAAATTTGCACGCCTTGAATTTGAACTTTTTACGAAACCGTCTAAATCGGACTTTTTACGAGACCGTCATACTTAAGCCGGACAAACCGGAAAAAAATCATTTGCCACAAAGGATATATTTATTATTCTTTCTTTGTGTCTTGGTTCTTTAGTGGCAGAATTGAAAAAGTTTTGCCACAAAATGCACAAATTTACAAATAAGCCATAGAAAACCCATGAAAAACAAACCGTCTGTATTGATCGTTGATGACGACAGCACCCATCGAACCATGCTGCGAGCCCTTATCGGGGGATGGGTATATGATGCTTTTGAGGCGGATGACGGCTCAACAGCCATGGACCAGGTCCAAGAACGCCCCTTTGACCTGGTGTTGATGGATGTAAGAATGCTCAAGGTTTCAGGCCTCGAAGCCCTTGAGAGGATAAAAGCGTTCAATCCTGCCATACCGGTAACCATAATGACCGCCTACTCATCGGTTGAAACCGCTATCGAGGCCCTAAAAAAAGGGGCTTACGATTATCTTACAAAGCCGCTGGATTTCGACAAGCTGCGTCTTACTCTTGAAAGGGCCATGGAACACATCCGACTCAAAGAGGAAAACCGGATTTTAAAGGAAAATCTCGGGAAACATTTCGACATGCAGAATATCATTGGTCGCAGCCCGGCCATGATAACCCTTCTGGAAACAGTGGCTCATGTGGCTCCTTCCGAAGCAACCGTTATGATTACCGGCGAATCCGGCACGGGTAAAGAATTGATTGCAGGGGTTATCCATTTTAACAGTCCCAGAAAAGACGGGCCTTTTATCAAGATCAACTGTGCCGCCATTACGGAAACGCTTCTTGAATCAGAACTGTTCGGGCATGAAAAAGGGGCCTTCACCGGTGCTGACCGCAGGAAGGAAGGCCGTTTTTATCAAGCCCACGGGGGGACCCTGTTCCTCGACGAGGTCAGTGAAATGCCCCTGACCATGCAGGTAAAACTGCTCCGTGTATTACAGGAAAGGGAATTGACCCGCGTGGGCGGAGAAAAGGTGATCACGGTGGATGTCAGAGTAATTGCGGCCACAAACAAATATCTTCCGGAGCTTAAAGCTCAAGGGGTTTTGCGTGAAGATCTTTACTATCGACTAAATGTTGTCAACCTGGACATCCCCCCTTTAAGAGAAAGAATAGAGGACATCCCCTTGCTTTCCCGACATTTTCTGGAAATGTTTGCGAAAAAGAACCGAAAAGAAATAAAGGGGTTCACTCCTGTTGCAATGGATCGGCTTATACGATATGACTGGCCCGGCAATGTTCGAGAACTGATGAATGCGGTTGAAAGAGCTGTCGTGCTTGCTCGTGCAGACTACCTCGATGATACAGATTTCACGATCATGCAAAATTTATCCGGGCAATCCCATGAAGCTTTGCCTGTTTTTGTCGAAAAAAATAATAATATATCCCTTGAGCAGATTGAGAAAGCCGTTATTTTGCGCACCCTGAAATCTGTGACCGGCAATAAAAGCGAAGCGGCACGGCGTCTGGGCATAAC
>JBATKU010000158.1:0-1616 GCA_049669725.1 Desulfobacterales bacterium | reverse complement strand
GTCCTTGGAAGTTCCGTGGCCATGAACAAACTGGCGACAAAACAGATGTATGAACTGGCTGGCCTGCCAACGCCGCCCTATATGGTTTTGAAACAGGGGGACCGGGTCGATGCCGCTGATTGTGAGGAAAGATTCGGGCTGCCCCTGGTGGTAAAGCCCCTTGAAGCAGGTTCGAGCGTGGGAATGACGATTGTCAAATCAGCGTCGGAAATCGAGATGGCGGCTGAAAAAGCCTTCAAGCACGGAAACGCCATACTGCTGGAAAACTTCGTGGAGGGCATCGAGATCACGGCGGGTGTCATCGGCAACCAGACCTTGGAGGCTTTGCCGATTATTGAAATCATTCCCGGGGATGCGTATGAGTTTTTTGACTACGAGGCCAAATACACCCCAGGTGCTACCAGGGAAATTTGCCCGGCCCGCATCAGTGATGCCATGACCGAAAAAGCCCAGACCTATGCAAAAATGGCCCACAGAGCCTTGTTCTGCGAGGGATACAGCCGCACGGACATGATCATACAGGCAGACGAGATTTATATTCTTGAAACCAATACCATCCCCGGTATGACCGCCACCAGTCTTTTGCCCCAAGCCGCTGTTGCAGCCGGTATCAGCTTTTCGGAACTCCTGGACCGATTAATCGCTCTGGGTATGGAGAGGCACCGATTGAAACGGAAGACCTAACCGGAAACTTTCATCCTGGTGTCATTAAACGTAAGCCTGGACGCACTTAATTGAAGGGGACCCGGTTTTAAAAAAGCACCAAACACAATACACCAAAAACAAAACAAGAAGGAACACAGTTTGATGGAATTCAAGAAATTTGAGAACAGTGCCGCCGTGGGTATTGTCATGGGAAGTGACTCGGATCTGGGTGTCATGCAGGAAACGACCCGCATTCTAAAACAGTTTAAGGTACCGTATGAAATAACCGTGGCATCCGCCCATCGGAGCCCTGCACGGGCGGCCGAGTTTGCCGTAACAGCGCGGGAACGCGGCATCCGGGTCATCATTGCCGGTGCAGGACATGCCGCACACCTTGCAGGTGCCATGGCCGCGCATACATCCCTGCCCGTCATAGGTGTGCCCATTGATTCGTCCTGTCTTCAAGGTTTCGATGCGCTCCTGTCCACCGTGCAGATGCCGCCGGGCATTCCAGTGGCCACCGTATCCATCGGAAAATCAGGTGCCAGAAATGCCGGTATTCTTGCCGTTCAGATACTGGCATTGTCCGATGCCGTACTTGAAGCAAAACTGGCGGACTTTAAAATGGATATGGCGGAAAAAGTGGCCCAGAAAGCCCAAGCCCTGGAAACATAAAATCGTGTACTGGAACATTTCTGCAACAACGCCCGACCCGGCCACCCTTCATGCCGTTGTCCAGGTGATTCGTAAAGGGGGGATTATCGCATTTCCCACCAGCACCCTGTATGGGCTGGGGGCGGATGCAAACAATCCCCAGGCTGTCGAGAGAATTTTTGACATCAAGGGACGTCAATTCCATCGCCCGCTCCTGGTTTTGATCAGGGACAGGACATTCTTGCCCGAATTGGTCAGGGAGATACCCCCCAAGGCCGTTTTACTGATGGAGGCTTTCTGGCCGGGGGGTGTTACGG
>JBATKU010000157.1:0-13854 GCA_049669725.1 Desulfobacterales bacterium | reverse complement strand
CATCTAAAATACCGGCCAAGCGCTCGATGCGAAACTTATCCGAACATATAATGCGTACCGCCAGCACACGATCCCTGGGCAGGATAAGATGGGCTCCGCGACCCACAAAAATACTCGACCCCATATTTGAAAATGTGAATACGGCACTAATTAAATTCTTAACGTAATCGCTCATGATAAACGATTTTTCACCGAAAAGCATCGATCCCAGCTCCGACATTTTCCCCGGATAGCGCTCATCGAAAAATTCAACGGTTTTTTTGCTCAAGTCTTTATCTTGGGCGATATGCTCCAGCAACTCCCGGTCCACTATACGATAATAGATTTTTTCGGCTAAAAGATCGGCAATCTCCAGTGCCCCTCCGCCGATTTTACGCGAAAAACAGATTGCCGGGGGTATCTCTGACGGTTCAAACTTTTTGCCCTTCAGTTTGAAATGTTTTTTTTCCCACTCCCTGATGAATTGACCGGCCAGATGGGCGACATCCGACCTTTGCTTTGCATGCATGCCCGGTACATAATTAATTTTTGTTTTATTTTTGGTCATGGTAACCCTCCTTTTTGTTTGCAATAAGATTGTGCATCGATGCAATCTTATCCATGAACTCCCCTTTGGTTTCTTAACTCGCGCATCTCAATCAAATGCGCCAGAGAATCCATCAGACTCTCAGATGTGAAAGGTTTTTGGATGAATCCTTGAATCTTTAACTTCCTGGCCTCCGATATGACGCTATCAGTCCGATAGGCAGTGATCAAAACCTTCATGGCATCCGAATGCTCATCATGGGTCCGTTTGAGGAATTCTATACCATCCAAGCCGGGCAGTTTGTAATCCACTATAATAAGGTCATAGGTCTGATATTTGAGTTCAGCCAGGCCCTCTTCAGCCGTCTCAAGAACCACCACATGACAGCCTTCGGCTTCAAAAAAAATCTTTAAAGAGTCACGGATCCACTCATCATCATCGATGATTAAAATATCCATATTTTTCAGTTTGCTGAATAAATCCATTTTAGGACTCGATACCTTTCCTGGCGACCACGCCATTCTGATAATAGTGTTTGATTTCCCTCATTTCGGTTACTAGATCAGCCTCTGCCATAAGTTCATCGGGACAATACCGTCCGGTCAAAATCAGTTCAACCGCTGGCGGTTTTTCTTTCAACAGGGAAACCACTTCCCTGGTTTCCAGCAACCCAAAGTGGATCGCAACACAAACCTCGTCCAAAATAACCAGATCGTATCTACCACTTAACATGGCTTCCCGTGCGCGCTGAATTGCGAGCTTTGCAGCTTGAATATCTTCGTCACCCGGCGGCTGTTTGCGAAAAACAAAGCGATCATTCCCATACTGCTCCAAGCGGATCCATTGGTTCCATTGATTTAGGCTCTTTAATTCTCCATAGGCAAAATCCTTCATCAACATCACGATCAGGGTCCTTAACCCTCTGCCGGCGGCGCGCAAAGCCTGGCCCAGCGCCGCTGTTGTTTTGCCTTTGCCGTTGCCGGTATAAACCTGGATGTAGCCTTTTTGTAATTTCATCAATTTTTATTTCAACCGGTCTTTAAATAGGTTTTATCATTTTGACTCGGGGCAGTTGTTTTGGGATCTGTCAATTTCACAATTTCATCCACCATCTTAATGAACTCTCTGGCGATTAAAAGCTCATGGTTATCCAGAAAACCCAAGTCTCCCGCATCCCCTTCCTTCACTACTTCGACCTCCAAGGGCAGTGTCGCCAATAGTCTTAAGTTTTCCCGCTTTGCCGTTACCGCCCCACCCTGTGTTTTAAATACATCAATTATCTCCCCACAATATGGGCACTTCAGACCGCTCATATTTTCCACCAAACCTAAAATTTCCATTTTGACCTGGCGGCAAAAATTAATGGATTTTCTGACATCGGCCAATGAAACCTCCTGGGGCGTGGTCACAATCAAGGCCCTGGCATCCGGTATGGTCTGGGCTATGGTCAAAGGCTCATCGCCTGTGCCCGGCGGCGAATCAATCACCAGATAATCCAAATCCATCCACTCGATGTCGGAGATAAATTGTCTGATCGCCCCGATCTTCAAAGGCCCTCTCCAGATGGTGGGCGAATCTTTGTTTTCGCCCATAAGGGTTTCAATTGAAATCACTTCCATATTCGCAAGATATCTAACCGGTAGCATTTTGCCTTCATGACCGCCTAAGCGAAGGTCTCCCTTGAGTCCCAGTATGCGGGGAATACTGGGTCCATGCAGGTCCACATCCATAAGACCGACCCTAAAACCTTTTTTGGCGAGCGCCACTGATAGATAGGCTGCGACACTGCTTTTCCCCACCCCGCCTTTGCCGCTCATAACCAGAATCTTATTCTTGATGTGGCGCAATGTTTCCGCAATCTCCTTGTTTTGCACCTCCATTTGGGCTTTACGGTTTTCGGTGCCGGAGTTGATAATGTCTTTGATCATGGGATGGGTTCTCCTTTTCTGGGCTATTGACTAAAAGCATAAAACGATTAACCCCCAATTGGTTTAATGGCAATTGGGGTATAGCTATATCCAAATATAATCTGCCTGAACTTCTTGTTGGGTCTCTAACTGTGCTTCAAGGCAATCGCAATATTCACCAAACATAAAATACATACACCTATCGCTGAAGGAAGCTTTTTTATAGAATCTGCATTTTTCTTGCTCACTTTGACCGGCAGCGGTGCAGATCGACATAAAATCCCTTTGGCATAAGCATAATCCCTGCTTCTGCACTTCAATCACCCCCTACTTTTTATGGCTCATAATATTTTACTTTTAAATTATGCATAATATGTGCCACCAAATTACGAAAAGCTTGATCGCATTAAGTCAATTAAATATGCGTTTTACAAAGATCCGCTTAAAAAAACAAAAAAGCGGATTTAGAAAAATCTCGAAATTATCGCGAAATTCCAAATCAGTTTTTGAGTATAAATAATTTCTTTACGGGCAAATCGTTACCGAAATGAATTGCTAACCTTCATGAGGAATGGAAGTCTAACTGATTCCTATTGCCGGCCATCATAGCACCCGGAAAACCACATGTAATTTGGGTCTAAGTCTTGGGACTCAATCATGACCCGTCAAAGTCCCAGGGCCAAAAGAATACCTCCGACTGTGAGACCAAAAACAAGATTAAAAAGCTTGATTAATAGTGAATCTTTAAGGCTGTATGATAAGAGGGGCAGCATGCCATGTCCGTCCTGGACAAATGATGTGGTAAAAAGAACTGAAAACGGCACCAGACCCTGGGCATACATCATCACAAATATGAGATGCGGTCCGGATTCAGGTATGATACCAAGGAGGGCCCCAATCACCAATACCCAAAGCATGTGTGAGTGAACGTAGGTTTCCAGGTCCCAGAATTTCAATCCATAATGGACAAAAAGTAAGGCTCCGAAGCTCCAAAGAAACACTCGAAAAAGGTGACGCTTGATGATGTGTTCCCAGATGTGATCAGGAAGATAATGCTCGGGAATAACCATTCCGATGTACAAGGCGCAAAGGGACAGGACGGCGAAGGTGATGCGTTTCCAGTTCCAGATAGATGGCCCGAGAATTCCGATAGAAACAGAAACTATAATGAAAAGGATTAAAGCCAGAAAAAGAAAGCGGGTAAAAGTTAGTGAATGATAACTGCTCAAAAATTTTTTTACGGCCGAAAAATATTCACCACATTTACGCGCTGTTCTGTTTCGGAAAGGCATTGCTGGCAATGCCCGTCAAGGCAAGTCTCACAAGGAGTGATCCGTAAAACCCCGACAATTTTATCGCTGACCCACGCAAACAGGATTCCGGATATAAACAACAACAGGAAAAGCACGAGACCAGTCACCGGAAACTGTGCCAGCATGACAAAAGCTTCATCGCCGGAAGTGGCGATCATGCCTCCCACGATGGCGCCAAAACTGATCATGCCGTGCACATACAGGCTCACACTCATGAAGGCCCCCAGGCATCCCGGCGTTGAACCCAGAAACGAGGTCAATGTATATTGCCGCCAAGGTCCACCTTTTATGAATTCCGACATACGCCTTTTGCTGGCGGAATCGATAAAGTCCACCAGCAGCATCATGACGAACACAAAAAAGGTAATCTCCAGGGCATGCTTGAAAATAGTGTATATTTCCATCACATCATTTGGTTCCTGCCACCGTCAGGAAGCCTGTCCGGCGAAAAAGCTGCTTAGTGCTTCGATTCGCAATTACAGTGACATATAATTATTGACCAATCCAACATAATTGCTTACTCAGCACTAAGTCCTGAGTGAGTAAATACGTCATCGTATTTACGAATCGATGGACTTAGTTTTTGATGGCAATTTTCTTTATTTTGGATTCCTCCGCTTTCGGAATGCTTATCCTCAATACGCCTTTTTTAAAAGTTGCCTCCACCTTTTCCTGGACAATATCGGCGGGAAGCTGAAAGGTCCGATGGAAAGATCCGTAGTATCTGTCTCCCAAATAATGATCGCTATCTTTTACTTCTGTTAATTTTTTCTTTTCCCCCCGGATGGTTAACACGTTGCCACTGATACTAATGTCAATGTTCTTTTCTTCGATACCGGGCAGTTCCGCTTTTACAATGACCCTGTCTTCGGTTTCGGTAATGTCGGCCGGTGGCAGCCACTCTTCGGCTAACGGGCCGGTGTGGATAGGTCCACCGAAAAATTCATGCAAGAGATTATCAATCTCATTGCGGATGGATCCCGGTTTGCGGTACGGTTGAAGTGTTCGTAAATACATGATTCAATACCTCCTTATCTATTTGTCCATGTTTCGAGTTTAGCAATTCAGTTGGTATCTGAAGAGCAGCCTTTCCACCCTTCTGATTCTAAAACCTTCTAAAGCATGAAGTGTGCCATCTTTTGAAAAATCATATATACGCTTGATATCAGATAGTTATGCCTCCTGCGCTTCAATTTCTCTTTTAACTCGGCTAAATTTCTAAGAATTTCGAAAGTAATTTTCGCAAATTTTCAAAATTTTGCTGGTAATGCTGTCTGGAATTAAATGGAGTCAACTATTTTAATTGAAGCCAACAGCAGCTCTGTTGCAGGCGGGACGGGTATCGAAATTGGGTGTGATTGTTTTCAAGAGAAATCAAAGGTACTGGCATACCTTTTGCTGAGCTACTCAATCAGAGAACTCATTCGTTGGAATCATGGTCAGAGAAAAGTGCAATCTTTTCGGGAAAGGGCAGTCCTTTGAAGAAAAGGTATACCCCGGGTTCGAATTCAGAAAGTTCCTGTGGAAGTCCTTCGGCACTCATTTACCGAGGAGGTTGAAGGTTCCATTACGGATGTGCAGGCATTATTGGAAGCCAGTCGTTGTTTACAGTGCGGATCGATTTGCTATGATCATAAAGCTGCCTAAGATGTTGAAAAAAACTCCCCGACCCGCTCAAATAACGATGACCGAGTTCTCACTGTCCCCATAGGGAGAAGGTACCGATTTATCCGCATCGCTTTCATTTTCCCAGATCTTTTTGTCCAGCAGATAGCGAAACTGGTATTCTCTGCCCGGTTCAAGTTCTAAAGTAGTCGTAAATGCGCCACTTTTTAACTTCTTCATAGAAGAAGAAGAGAATGTCCAGTTGTTAAATTCGCCAACAACGTGAGCACTTTTAGCGGAGTTACCCACCTCCTCCGGAATCCGAAAGGTCGCTTTGCATACCGGTCTACTTTTAAGGTATTGCTTTCTGATACTCATTTTTATCTCCTTGTAATCGTAATTAAATATTTCGAAAAATTGCCAATTTGTTCCAGTTCCCTTTATTATAAACACGGTTATCTGGAAAGAACAAGCGGTAATGGATTTTGCGGAAGCCGCTCCCACAGGTGTCTTTTTTTAGTAACTTGGACATACCGGACAAGCACATTATCAAATTCAGACCGAACGAATCACTCATACGGGTACCATAGCCGGGGTTGAAATCTGCCCGTTGGTAAGTGCATAGGACTTGGCACTGCGTGTCTTTCGACAAGGAATAGCCTGAACGCCTGATATATTTATACCACTATTTTTATTTATTGGCCAAACTTTTTTCTTTTCCGAGGCTACCAGCGGACGCTGTAATATCGTTTCATACAGATCGATGTAGCATTTTCCCGCAGTCCGATTATCAGACGATGAGATGCTTTGCCCCTTGGCACGATCGTTTTTCTGGGTTCCAGCATCATGAACTTTGAGGCGGTAACTGCAATCCAGTTTTTGGTTATTGGTGGGATTAAGACCTATAGAAGGAGGCCTATGGATTTCGCAAACACACCCGGCTTTCCACTTCTGGGCCAGTAACTGTCCCAGGGACGAACACATAAAATCACTTCGGCCTTCGGTAATGCGTGGCAATAGTACGAAATCTGCAGTGTTGACATGGCTGGCAGCCAGAATTCCGCTTAAAAGCAGATCCAGGGGATTGGTGTCGCGTGTTTGCTCATAACTGCCGGGATATCTATCATAAAACAGATTTTGCCAGAACCCTGCGGCATCGATTCCGATGTCCTCGATACAGGAAAGAAGGCATCCGGCGGTATCAAATTTTTGAACCGTAAAAAGGCAGGGGACCCCAATTTTTTTGGCTGCCGCCGGAATCAAACCGGTCATCCAGTCGTGGCAGTGAATTAAATCCGGTTGAATCCACGGAATGATCTGATTGATAACCTCCCTCTGGAATGCAAGGGATATCTTGATGTTTTCCCACTCAGAATTTGAATCGATGGGTTTGGAGTAGAAAAATGTCCTATCTTCTGCAAGTTGAACGAGATCGATCGGCAACTTGATGCCGGAGTTGGTTTGTTCATTCCGAGCTAAATTCGAAAATATCCTGCGGTAATCCGGCTGGGCCACGTGAACATCGACACCCAGATGATACAGATCACATATTAATTCTGCCGGAAAATCGCCGAAGCATCCTGTATGGGCACTAGTATAGTTGGGACGGTATTCCGCCCCTTCCGGCATAAATGCCGCCTCGGGAGATACGAAAAGAATCCGGGGTTGTGGTATATAATTGGACATTATCGAATCCTCCATTTGGGAGGTATTGGGTATTTGTTTAAAACTAACCTATTCATTGACGTTGAGGTCGCCATTTTCTGCGCCGTGGTTAGAAATGAAATCTTTCAACTTTGCCTGCTGGTTAGCGTTCAGTTTTTGAAATTGCAGACGAACCTGATGCATTTCAAAAGGATCGCCGGGAAGATCTTCAGGTATCACAACATCGGTTATGGTTTTATACGCCATATTAGCCAGATAAAATCCACAATCTGCCAATAAGATATCCAGCACAAGTGCCTCCCTTAATTGCGTCATACTATCAACATAATGAAACATAAGTCCGCCCATGCTGATGTTATCGATTCTACCCAGCTTGGCCGGCCTTGCGTCGAACACGGCACAGGCGACGCCGCCCATGCTCTTACCGCGAATTTTCAGTGGTCCGGCAGTGAGAGGCCTGATTAGAGCAAATGTATTTTCGTTGAGTTGAAATCGTCTGTGGTATCGATGCTCGACCCTCTTCTTCCCATCTAAGGCATCCAGATCCGGTGGCAGTGAATCATCAATTCCCGTTCGATCGCGCCCGTCTTCAATCAGCCCGACTTCATCAGCCAGCAGGAGTGGATCTTCTTTACTGATAACATAAAGAGTATTCATGTCACTCACCAGGATCCTTGTGATCTGCCCACAGTCAGTTGGTATCAGGTGGCGCGATTTGTAAAGCATTGGGACCGACAAACCGGATGCGAATTTGCTGATTCTTAATTTTAAAATTGTGCGCCATTTTTTTCTTTTGCGAGAAATAAGTATAATTTAGTGCTTTGCAAAATTGCCCGATACCGCTGACACGATCCCATCTCTTGCATATGATGTGCCATCCAACTAAATTTCCAATAATCAAAATAATTACAAATAATTAGCTGTGTTGGCGTGTAAGGTCGTGACTGTTTCAAGTTATGATTTAGCAAAAATTCGAACCACTGCTTCGCAAAATTGCGAACTATAATATCGAATGTGGAATTTTGATTGCCAACGGTTAATTATCGATAGCTGTTGCTTTGGAGCCAAGTATATTCGGCTGGGGGGCCGAGCTTCTTTCCAGGGCATCAGCGATTAGGCCTTTGATTCTATCAACATCGCCATAATTTCTGCATTGGTAAACCATGATGGCAAGGTCCGGAAATTGCTGTTTAAGGTCCTGGAAAAGCGTCATCGTGCCAAATCCGTCCGAATTGGCATCGAGCAGCACCAGGTCCGGCTGCGTATGACCGAGATGATCCCAGAGCATGGCGGCATCAGCAACACTTTCAACCAGGTGGCCTTCAAACCATAGGCTTTGTGATAGAAGGGTCCGAATTTGCGGCTGTTTACCCAACACTAATATTGTTGGCATGATCACCTTTCGGCTTTATCTCGCGATCCAACAGGAGACGTTGATTGCTCTCCGGGCGCCATGAGGCAATGATCGCGCCAGGCACAATTTGTCCGCTCACACTGTTGCCAACCCTTGCCATAGCAGTCAATATTGCCTTCAGCGCGCTGAATGCTTCGGATAAGCTTTACTAAATCAACATAATTCGGCTTTGACTTAAAATTGTCCTCGGTCACCATTTTCACCAGCAACTATACTTTCAACCTAATCTTCAAAAAGGAACTAAACCCCAACGGCCTTCTCCATTGTTTCCATAATAAGAAAGTTTTCCCAGGCTTCGGTTGGAAATATTTTGTGCCAACTCCAAAATCGGAAATATCTCTATTAAGGCCAATTTGACTATCTCTAAAGAAATCAAGTTTGTCCATAGAGCGACCGCCTCATTTTTATAGGGGAATTTCCGGCTTATGGGGAATTGTCTCGGACGACTGGGAATGGCTCACAGATAAAAATTAGGCGGGCTTTTCGGTGAAGATTGAATAATTGGCCACAGACACACAGACGCACTTGGACAATTGGTTTGGGGGAAAAAGCGTCTGTGTATTTCTGTTTGGGTCTGTGGCTAATTTAATAGTCTACGGGCTAGATCGACGCATGAAGGGTAACCCTGAACGCTGAACGCTGAACCGGTGAACGCATGCAAATGCTTCATTCCTTCCAGAGGTCGACATCGACCAGACCCAGCCGGGCGGCATAGCGCACCAGTTCGAGGGTGCTGTGAAGGTTAAGTTTATTCATAATGTTGGTCCGGTGATTGTCAACGGTTTTGGGGCTGATGAAAAGCTTGGCGGCTACTTCTTTGGCAGGATACCCTTCCGCCAGCAGCACCATAATCTCCTGCTCCCGTGGCGTTAAAGTCTCATAAGCTCCATCACTGATTTTCATTTCCTTTTCCGGAGTTTGTATCAGTTTCTCAACCACTCTATGCGAGATGCCGCCATCCATGAAATATTCACCGTTCAGCACGTGTTCGATCCCTGGCAGGAGCCTTTCGGTGGCCGATTCCTTGGTCATATAGCCGGTGGCCCCGGCCTGAAAGGCCTTGACAATGTAATCGACTTTGGAATGCATGCTGACAATCAGGATGCGTGTCGGCGGTGAGATGTTTCGGATCTCCCTCGCCAGCTCAATACCGCTTTTATCGGGCAACCCCAAATCCAATAGCACCAAATCCGGCTTAAGACTTTTGACTATTTTAATAGCATCGCGGGCATTGCCGGCTTGCCCGACTACCTCATATTCAGCAGCGGTTTTGAGGATCGAATCTAAACCTTCCCGGACGAGGGGATGATCGTCAACGATTAAGATGGTTTTCTTGGGCACCACTCTTTTTCTCCCTAATGGGCAGCTTTATGGAAACTTTTGTGCCATGCCCCGGTTTCGATCGCAGTTTCATTTTGCCATTCATCAGATTGACCCGCTCTTGCATGCTGCGCAGACCCATTCGCTTTTCCTGACCGGCCGCGGCCTCGCGCTCTTGCACATCAAAGCCCCGACCGTTGTCTTCGATTCGAAGCATGATGTTTGGAAAAGCCGCCGTCAGTTTCACCGTTACCCGACTGGCGGCAGCGTGTTTGCGGATGTTGGTGAGACCTTCTTGAACCAGGCGGTAGAGATTGATCTGATCCTCATGACTCAGCTTTACGTTTTTGAAACCGGCGGCCTGATAATCAACCGGCACGTCCCACATTTGAGTAAACTCCTCACAGAACCGGTAAATGGTCTCAACAAGTCCCAGTTCCTCCAGCTCGGGGGGACGTAAATTATAGGACATATTGCGTATGTCTAAGATCGTTTTTTGCAGCGCTTCGCAAATTGTTTGGATCCGTTGGGCTTCCGGTTGTCGACCGTTTAGCAGTTCATTATAAATCAAGTCACACTTCATTTTGGCTACGGATAGCTCCTGGGCCACGGTATCGTGAAGCTCACGCGCAATCATCTGACGTTCATCTTCATGGGCCTGTATCAGTTGTTGCGACAATTGGTGAATTTTTTCTTCGGACTCTTTGCGGGCTGAAATATCCGCCATGGCGCCCTCGTAATATTTGATCTGACTGTCGGTATCCTGGGCGATGGTGGAATTGATGCTAACCCAGATACGCCTTCCGTCATGCCGGCGAAGTTGAACCGTAAAGTCGTGAACAAAACCTTGTTCTTCCAGCAGGTGTTGGAATCGTTCGCGGTCATCAAGATCGATGTAAGTCTCCTGGGATTTGGCCTGCAGCAGGGTATTACGATCCGGATATCCGAGGATTTTCAGCATGGTGGGGTTGACATCCAGGATCGCACCCTCCGGTGTGGTACGGTAGAGTCCAATAGGAATACTTTTAAATAGGTCCCGGTAGCGTTTTTCACTTTGGCGCAGCGCTTCCGCTGCACGCTTCTGCTCGTCAATATCGCGCATTACGGTAACTCTAACTTCTTTATCTTTATATCCCATCATTTGGCCGCGAATCTCGACCTTAAATTTGGACCCATCTTTTTTCTGAGCGATTGCCTCATAGGGTTTTTCGTAGCCTGACAGCATGTTCTGCTCGACCTGTTCTTTAGACTCGGCAGCGATGACATCAGTGCCGAATATTCCGACTAACTCATTATAATCATAACCGAACAATTCAGCTGCTCTTTGATTTAAATCCAGGAAGACTCCTTTTTCTGAAATGAAGATGGCCTCAAATGTTGCGTCAGACAGTGCTCGATAACGTGCTTCACTTATCCTCAGATCCTCCTGAGCGTTCATACGTTCCGTAATGTCGCGTACAGCACCTATGATCTTTAGACGGCCTCCGATAGTAAATCTCCCCGCGCTTATTTCTCCCGCGAAAACCGTATTATCTTTCTTTTTGAAGTAACGCAGAGGCACCTGTTTGGAAAATGCCCCACCCGCCCTGATCTTTTTAAGATTAGACCTTGTTTTTTCTTTCTCGGCGGAGATATCCTCGACTTTTAATGCCAGGAACTCATCCCTGGAATAGCCGTAAAGATCTGAAGTCGCTTGATTGGCATCCTCGAACTGCCCGGTCTCGGCATCAAAAATCATCACCGCGTCCGAATCGTTTTCAAAGAGTTGGCGGTATCTCTCCTCACTCTCGCGAAGCGCCAACTCGGTTTGGTTTTGCGCGCTGATATCAGTCAATGCCATTCGATGCTGGCTAAAAGTCCCGTCGGCATCCGGCACGGCGATGCTTTCAAGAAGTCCATAAAACTCTGTGCCGTCCTTTTTCAATAATTTCAGCTCGCAAGTCTGTTTGGTTGCAGTTTCGGCAACCCGCCGCCGGTGAAAGTAAAAATTGTCCTGGAATTCCGGCGCAATAAAGCGAGTAAAGGCCATTTTGACCAAATCACTTCTTGCCACGCCCAGCAGATTGGCGCCGCTAAGATTAGCCTCCGCCACAAGGCCATTTGGGTCCAGGGTAAAATAGCCTACGGGCGCAAAATTATACAGGGCAGAATATTTGTCGCGTGCTTCCTCCAGTTGCAGCTGCGTCCGGCGAAGTTCCTCGTTTTGCATTTCCATTTCAATTTGGTGTATCTGAAGCTCCTGGATCAGCTGCTGGATCTCTCCTGGTGGAATTTTGCTAAGCGCCTGGGGTGTTGGTGTTTCCTGCAGAAATGCTTCGGCCCGATCATGCAGGGCTTTTAATTGACGTGATTTGGTTCCGGATTTTTTCATGATCGATCCCAATAAAAAAAGCCCGCATCTGGACAAACTGATGCATCCGGATGAGGGCTTAATTTTAGCTTAATTTCATCTCCCCTCCTCAATTGAAAGGGATTGAATGATAAAATATTTGTTTGAATCTGATTTGATAGATCATGCCATACTTTTTGATAAAAAACCGAAATTTGTCAAGAATTCATTTCACAAGGCTGTTTACGCAACTCTTCAAATCCGAATGGCTTAAATATTACATAATCAATACGATAGGCCTTCGAAAAAGCCGCTGTCGAGGTTATGGCAGTTTAATTAGCCTGCCGACTCCCACATCAAAAAAATCCTTACCGTATTCCTCTTTAAACATACGTCTGGCAAGGTCCCCCGAACAATGGCAAGGGCCAGCCCGTTCAACACCCAGTTTCCTGAAATTGCCAATAATTTCTTTCAATTGGGCCTTGTCCATTGCTCCCAGATGAAATCCTCCCATCACCAGCAAAATTTTGTCTTCTATGATTTCTTTGGCAGCCTGAAGGATATGGACAATACCCGGATGAGCACAGCCGGTGATTACAATCAGCCCCCTTCCGGTGGAAATCATCAAGGCCTGCTCTTTGATCATGGATCCCAGAACCCCGGTTGAATAAACCCCTTTACAAATCCTGGCAGGTTCATTCACCTCAACCGTATTAATTCCGGCGCGCTTCATTGATTCTTTAAATTCCGGGGGAAATGTGGCGGGCAAATAAACCGTTACGTTAACATTTTTTTGAAGAAATCCGTTCAATCCGCCCACGTGATCTCCATGAAAATGGGACAATACCACGATATCGATTTCTTTAGGATCCATTCCCAACTGCTGCATGTTTTTGAGCAACACGGCGCTGTCACCGCCCGTGTCAAAGAGGATGGTTTTTTCCGCTCCCTTAATGGCACAGGCAAAACCCCATGAAGTTGTTAATCCCTCTTTGTAAGGATTGTTGTCGTAGACTACGGTGATGCGCGACTCGCCAATTGCCGCTGAAGTAGTTTCGTTAACCGTCAGTTTCATGGTGGTAGCCCTCATAGAATGAGAAAAGAAAATTAAATTGCAAGCCGCGACAATCGTCAGAGTCAATATAATCCTATGTAAAGATGCTTTTTTCATATTACTTTTTCTATCGGGCACAATGCATGCCAATCTGAACTGTCACAGAGGGATAAAATTAGCGGCGGTGCCGACAATCAGAACAGTCAACAGCATGACCCCAATTGCCTTTAGACCGTCGTGCAGTCTTAATTCACGGAAAAGGACGATAAGGGTAGCTAGACAGGGAAAATACATCGCCAGCACAACACTTCCAGTGATCAGTTGATGGGTCGTGAGCTCAAGAGGAGCAAACATGCCGATCGCGACATCTTTTCTGAGGATGCCGATCAGAAGCGGTATGATGGCCTCCTCCGGTAATCCCCAGAGCTTAGTGATGACAGGCGCTGTAAAGTTTGCAATATATTCAAAAACATTGAGATAATATAAAATGTTCACAAGGGAAATGGCGCCGATGACAACTGGTAACCCCTCCTTGAGGAATCCTATAATTCTTATCCATAACTTTGAACCGAGAGCCCGCAGACCGGGTATTCGATAGGGGGGAATTTCGATTAGCAGTTCAGGAAGGAAGCCTTTCGTGATCAATTTCAACACAAGTCCAATCAAAATCCATGTGAGGAAGAGAATTGTATAGATCAAAACAACCGGTGCGACACCGTGA
>JBATKU010000156.1:0-2447 GCA_049669725.1 Desulfobacterales bacterium | reverse complement strand
ATCTGAAACTTTTCCTGCCATTGAGTAAAGAATGCTTTGTTTTACTCGACAACACTTGATTAATAAGTTATTAAAAACGGATTTCAATAATGGGAAAAAGCAAAATCATGCCTATGGTAGAAATATTTTATTTTAAGGATTTAAATTTATGAAGCGAGTCCTGGCCATCAGTTTGTTTCTATCCGCCCTGCTCATGCCGCCGGCTGCCGGTGCCCAGACGGAACTGCCCGATGGTGCAACTTTGCGCAGCTGGGTGCAGAAGATGAAAAAAGCTCCACGGGGGCCTTTCAAGCACCTGCGCTGGTTTTGCACTGACGGCACTATATTGCCTCCCAAAGAATATGCCTGCAAGGAGCATGGCGGAGGGGTTCAACACGGTGAATGGACCGATCGGGTCAAATTGATGCGCAGCAACGGGTATTATATTGCCAATGTTTACGCCGATATCCAGCCCGAATCTTTCATGGAAGACTCCCGGCATCTGGAAATTTTAAAGCAGATGATTTTGGAGCAGTTTTTAATCGATGCCGATGACGGCTGGATCCTGCGCCGGGCCAGGTACTATCGCGGGGCTTTGCAGACCGAGAATGAGACCTATGGCGGACGCAGTCTCTTGCTGGAATTGCTTAAAGATCCCCTGATGCGAAAACAGCAGTTTGCTCTCCTGAGACAGGCCGTACGTTACCTGCCCCATGGCCGCATTGGAGCGCCGATCAGTAAGATGCGCCAGCTGGCCCTTAGTATTGCTGAACAGGACGAAAATTTTGATAAGCTTAGAATCAAGCTCCATGTCCGCCCAGAGTTAAACGATGCTCAGCAGGTGCGGGATTATGCCGCCAAAAGCGGCCGGGAGGAACTATTACCCGAGTATGAGCATCTGGCTGAAACCATCGAAGCGATTTATCAGCCCCGGGATATCGTACCCGAGATTAAGTCTCTGACCAAAAAGATAAAAAATTCTGCTTTGCGGCGCAGGATCAACAAGGATGTCGCCCTGCTGGCAGCTGATAATGACCCGGTGGTGCGATTTGAAGTTGCCTGTCGTATGCTGGCTGCCATCCGGGATGCTTTATACGGCAAGGGATCTCCCAATCAAATGCTGGCGCTGATGGATATCAGCCTGCTGCTCGAAGGAGACCTGTTTCGCAGCGGCAACCAGGTGCTGGAAAGTCTCAACCTGGCTACCCGGCGCCAGAGAACAACGCTGCTCTCATCCAGCATTGAGGGACTCTATGGTGTCGGCTTAATTTCATTGCGCCATCGCAAAGCCCTGCAGCAGGATTTTGCCGCGCTTAATAAAACAACACCGCGCTTGATCGAATATAAGACCACGCTGGAATACGCCGCCCAGGTCCCCGAGTGGGCCGACCGGACCATACGGTTTCATTTTTCAGAGACGATCAAGCACATCGCGGTGATTGAGCCCCTTGTTCACCGCTACGTTCACGATGCCCTGCGCGGAAGCCTGCTGCTGTCATATACGGCGATCCTGGAAACCCTGCTGGCAGATGCCGATCAGCAGCTGGGGATTTATAATGACTTGTTCGGTCAAAAAGTGGCCACCGGTCTGCGCGGATTGAATGCCGGCCTTGCCCGCGGTGTTCTAAAATTCCCCAATCCGGATGGCACTCCAAAGAATTTTGACCGCAAGGGTATCTATATTTTACCGTCAACCACCGAAGACCTTCCACCGGTGGCCGGGATCATTACCGCCGGAAAAGGCAACATCCTGTCCCATGTTCAACTGTTGGCCCGCAATCTGGGTATCCCCAATGTCGCCGTTGAAAAACGACTGCTGGACCGAATCTCATCCAGACAGGGGCAGCGGGTGGTGCTGGCGGTCAGTGCCCAGGGGATTGTCCAGCTGGTGGAGGATGGCACCGGGTGGGATGAGATCTTTGCGGTTAAAACCAGGGAAAAAGACGTCCTCATTCGACCGGACCTCAATAAACTGGACCTTTATAACGATAGCTTTATCCCGTTGCAGCAATTGCGGGCGGCGGATTCAGGAAGTGTTGCCGGTCCCAAAGCGGCAAATCTCGGTGAACTCAAACATCATTTTCCCGAATCCGTTACCGATGGGCTGGTGATTCCGTTTGGTCTCTTCAGGGCCCTTTTGGATCAGGAGATGGAACCTGGAGGACCCAGCGTGTTTAGCTGGATGCGGGAGCAATATACCCGGATCGAGTCCTTCGAAAAAAATCCGCAAAAGCAGGATCAGATTATCCGGCAAGTTTTGCAGCGCATGCGCGAATGGATCATAAATGCCGATCCGGGTAAAGATTTTCGCAATCACTTGAAAGCGGCCATGGAGAAAATTTTTGGCCCTGACGGTACCTACGGGGTGTTTGTGCGCAGTGATACCAATGTGGAGGATCTGCCCGGTTTCACCGGTGCCGGTTTGAACCTGACCGTGGCCAATGTCGTGGGGTTTGATAATGTCCTGG
>JBATKU010000155.1:0-55636 GCA_049669725.1 Desulfobacterales bacterium | reverse complement strand
GCCACCGGCCGGGGTATATTTCGCCGGAGCAACTAAAAGTCCTTTTGAAGATGTTTATGGAACAGGTCCCAGAACCTTGATGTGTTGCCTGGGAATGTTTCGCTCCCAAGGTTTAAGCTTCAAGATTAGAGATGAGGAAATTCCCAGATAAACATGGATCCATTTGAACAGCACGAATATAATGAATTCAGCGGGTTCGACGTCGACGGATTGAAGGATATTATCCAGAAGAATGCAATTCCGGGGCCGCCAGAGCCAGGTCATTATAAACCTAGCTCTGTTTTCCTTCTGCTGTTTAATTTTGAAGAACCTCACATTCTGGCGATCCAAAAAACGGACAGCGAGGGTTATCCCTGGCGTAATCAGGTGGCTTTGCCGGGTGGGCATCTGGAAGAAGAAGACGCCAGCCCGCTCGAAGGGGCATATCGCGAGTTGGAGGAAGAGACGAAAATCAGCCGCGATCAGGTTGAATTGATCGGCTCTCTCGGCCATTACCAGACCATCAACGGTCGAGATATCGAAGCGTTTATCGGAGTCTGGGATGCTACCGGCCCAGTCCGGCATGACCCCTCAGAAATTTCTAGAATCCTCAAAATTCCTTTGGGGATGCTTGTTCATACCCACCACGCCAATAATTTCCACAATCGCTTACCGCCTATCGATGAGCTCAGATATCCGTTTGAAGATGTTGTTATTTGGGGTGCAACCGCCCGTATGTTGCATCATCTCATCGAGCAACTGTATCCATTATTTGGAAGCATACCTTCGGATAAGGCGTATGATGTTGGTGATAATCAGGCATCCACTTAATATCACGAGCAGGGCGGGTATCCAGATGTAGACGCTGTATGCGTCATATTCACGTGTTACGGAAATGCCGACTAGACCGACCATGAAGACAACCAGCATAAACGCAATGGTAAGACTATAAGCCGTTTTGGACTGGTACCAGGGAATTATGGGCTTTCTAAATACCGGACTTTTTTCGGATGGCATGATTAAAAGAATTGCCTAAAGTTTAAAGTGCCTAAAATGCCTAAAATTAAGGATCTTAATCGTTGTTATCAATTATAGTAAATCTTATGCTGATGTGTGAAAAAAATCAAGTTATGAAGAAGGAAAATAGAAGGCGGGCAACAGATTTGTTTGCCAAGCAGTCGGGATATTTGGTAATTTGTCTGATAATATTTATTTTTTTATGGGGATGTGCCGTGGCACCTCAAAAATTGAATATAAAAGGTAAGCCGGATGCTTTTGACGAAGGTACCATTATTTCCACCCAAAAACCAGCGGCGGTTTCTTTTGAAGAGCTGTTAGAAGATATAGAAACCAGTCGGGTGATCTACGTGGGGGAAAACCACACCAGTCAGGAGTCCCACAAGATTCAGCTGGAGATTATTCAGGCCCTTTTTCAGAAATTTCCCAATCTGGCAGTCGGTATGGAGATGTTTGATCATTCCTATCAGGATGTGCTTGATCAATGGTCTGCAGGTAAACTGGATCAGGGGGATTTTTTAAGAAAAGTCCATTGGTATGCCAATTGGCGCTATGATTTTGCTCTGTATAAAGATATTCTGGATTTTATCAAAGACAATCGCCTTCGGCTGGTAGGGCTGAATATTCCCAATCATATTCCTCCAAAGATCCGCGAAGGTGGTATCGAAAGTTTAAGGGATGATGAAAAAAAGCACCTTCCGCAGCAAATTGATTTATCCAATACAGGCCACCGGGATTACGTTCAAAAAGTTTTTGAAGCCCATCGGCACCATTTCAGCGGTGAAGTTGATTTTGAAAATTTTTATGCCGCCCAGTCCGTCTGGGAAGATGCCATGGCGGAAGCAATCGCAGAAAATTTGAATAATGATGTGATGGTCGTTCTGGTCGGCAACGGACATATTCAGTTCAAATACGGGATTCCGGATCGAGCATTTAAGCAGACCGGCGCAGCATTTAAAACCATTTATACGGCCTCTGCCGCTACTGAGGTGGAGCTTGATATAGCCGACTACATTTGGGTCACTAAATGACAGAAGACAGAGAACAGATGACAGAAGACAAAAAATATCATTCTGCATTGTCAACCTGTCCTCTCTCCTCTGTCTTCTTTAGTATGGCACCTGAAACCTGACACCAGTATTAGAGGCCTTAAACCCTCGACCTTTTGAACTACAGAGGTTTGATATTACCATACCCCATATTGGGATCATAGAAACGGAGCTGATATGAACAACGATTTGCAAGTCTGGTTTAACGGAAAGTTGATTCCACGGCGCGATGCCACCGTACCTATTTTATCCCATGGTTTTTCGCGCGGATCGGCAATTTTTGATGTCTTAGGGGTTCACCCAGGGCCGCAAGGCCCCATGGCGTTCAGGATGGATGACCATCTGAAACGATTTATGAAAAGTGCCGAGTTATTGGGAATGGAGCTGGCATATTCGACAGAAGAAATCACCGAGGCTGTTAAGGCAACGGTTAAGGCCAACAGCCTCGGACGCGGCATTGTAAAAATATTGGCCTTTTGGGGTGAAGAGTCCATCATTCAACTTGTTTTGAATTCCAAGCTGGATGTCGCCATTTTTGCCATTCCGGAAAGCGAGGAGTTGGTCTTGGACAAAAAGCAGACATTATCCGCCTGTCTATCCAAATGGCGCAAACTGCATCCCGAAACAGTTCCGGTGGGTGCCAAGGCTTGTGCTAATTATCTGAATGGCTACCTGGCGCGCAAAGATGCCGCCTCGCGTGGTTTTGATATCGGTATCCTGCTGGGGACCGATGGTTTTCTTGCTGAAAGCTCGACTGAATCGGTGTTTATCGTCAAAGAGGGTGTATTAATGACACCGCCTCTGGGCCGGATCCTATCGAGCATCACACGCCTGTCGATCCTACAGGCAGTGCCGGAAATCGGCATACCGATCGTTGAAAGGCCCATTTCGGCCGATGAATTGTTTGCGGCCGACGAAATGTTTACCGCCCATACCGGCACCAAAGTCGAAGCGGTCGCCCGTTTTGAAGACAGGCTATTGGAGGCACCCGGACCGGTAACCCAACGGGTCGTGCATTTGATAAATGGGATAATGCAATTCAAAGATGAGCGCTTCATGAATTGGTTTCAGCCGCTAACATAAAGGTGATGTGCTGGCATAATGGAGAATAAAGGACACTATCATGAAACAAACAACTAATTTTTCCCAGATTGCCGTGATGGTAATATTGACCGTCGGGCTGATGTTTATAGGCAACTTTCCATCAGAAGGGGCTGATAGCGGAAAAATACCGGCAAAGTTGCAGCCTGTGGGAATTATTAACCCTGACGGCGGCAAAAGTGTTTGGCTGGTCCCCGATGATATCTCTGAATTTCTTGCCGGATATTCTTCCCAAAAAATTGAAGGTATTAAATTTTATCAGATGATTTCCTGGAAGGACACTGCCACTTTTATGGCCGCTGTCAACCAGCATCAAGAGCAGGTAATTCGAGACCTGGCTGTAAACATGCATCAACTAACCAGAAGAGTCGCAATGCTGGAGCGAACCAGGGTTTCTGCAGCGACTTTTCCGGCAAACCAGAGGATCGAGGCTCTAGAGCAAAAGGTCAGAGAAATGACCGATGGTGGTTATCGATAAAAGTTTGTAACGCTTTTCAAAAATAAGATCCCAAACGTTCTAAAGCGATGATAATCCACACCAAAGCTGCCGTGACCATGCTGATAAACGCCGCGGCAGAACCCATGTCTTTGGCCCGTTTTGATAATTCATGCCTTTGCGGGCCGATTCGATCCACCACCGCTTCAAGGGCTGAGTTCAGCAATTCAGTGAGAAGAATCAGCAGGATGGATGCCGTCAGCAGGGCCTGTTCAACGGCAGAGCGCCCGAGCCAGATGCCCAGGGGCACCATAATTATGGCCATCACTACCTCTCCCCGAAAGGCCAGTTCGTTTTGCCAGGCTGTTTCCAACCCGGCAAAGGTGTATTTGAAAGCATTTTTAATGTGGCCGATTAAGTTTTCATTTTTATTTCCCATAACCGCTAAATAGCATAGAACCCGTGATTATAAAACCAATAAGCCGGGTTTAAAAATTGTTGTCATTGGGTAGGATTCATGTTAGGTGATTTGTCAAAATTGCTTAAAATTATCTTATATCTTTCTCAGATCTTTATCCCATAATTTGAATCCAGCGGTGTTTTTATATGGTTTGGTCAAGGTTAAAAAGGAGGTAAAATAAATGAGTAGCGGCAGCAAAATCATGGTATTAGCGACCGTAATTATTGTGGCTTTCATCTTGCAGATCGTGTTGATCGCAGCAGATCGGCATGAAACCCCCGGCACGGTAGCCGTTGCTTTTAGCAAGGCCTATTTCAACCTGGATGTCGACATGGCTGCTCTGCTCTGCTCAGAGATGACGGAAGATGAGGGTGCTGACGTCGTGGATGATTATCTTCAACGCGTTGCTGCAGAGGCAAGAGCCGAGGGATTTGATCCAAGCTGGAAGAAAATGGCCCTTTCGCACATCGAATTGGAAACCGAGATGGTGGATGAAAACATGGCCGAAGTCCAAATTTCCTGTGAACGGAGAAGATCGATTAATCCGGTGTTTGCGGCGGTGGCAAAAATCTTTTTTCTCGGTGATACCTATAAAGTTGAAGAAACCCTTACTGTGGTAAAAGAAGATGACGGCTGGAAAGTTTGTGGTCAACCCTTTTCTTTGACCGAAAGTTGATGCCGTAACATGCAATCGATCTATGCTCGTTTGCGCGAGCAAGCACGTTTAATTGTTGCCAGCTTTCCTTCCCCGGATTTTTATCAGGACCATTCTCAAGCCTACGAATATTCAAGCCGGTTATTTCAAGCCGATCCTGAGATTAGAAAATTATGCCGTTTTGTCAGCGAAAACCTGGATGATGATTTCGGACACGGATTGCAACATGCGATCAAAGTAACGATTGATGCCGGTGCGCTGATGAATATTGAGGGGCAGGCAGCCGGCTACAGTGAATCCATGCTTGAACGTAGAACCCAAATCGTTCAATCTGCCGGGTTGCTGCATGACACCAAGCGTAAAAAGAAAGATCATTCAAAGCATGGAGCGGACTATGCCCGTGCCGTGCTCGAGAACTATTCGCTTTCCTATGATGAAATCGAGGACGTTTGCCGGGCCATCCTAAACCACGAAGCCTTTAAAAGCAACGTCACTATCGACAACTCTGAAGGCGCTCTGATATCGGATTGTCTCTACGATGCCGATAAATTCAGGTGGGGTCCCGATAATTTCACCGACACCCTGTGGGATATGGTATCTTTCTTAAATCCACCTTTGTCAAAATTCATGGCTCGGTATCCCCAGGGTATGGAAAGCCTGGAAAAAATTAAAACTACCTTCCGAACAGAAACCGGAAAGCAATACGGTCCGCAGTTCCTTGATCTTGGTTTGGCCATCGGGCAAAAAATACATGATGTGATTCTATCAGACTTCTCCGAATATCTTTAAATTCTTTTATTATTCAATTTGTTATATAGCCATATCTTTCTTGTTTGACACCCGCGCCGGTTTTCAATATACTCCCACGACAATCAACTTTCGTAACAGTTAAAACCCAATTGTTTACCACAATTGGGGTACTAACCATCAGCGCAAGGAGGTAGAAATGGTTGCTACGACTTGGCCCACTTCCAACTGGCCGGAGGGTGTTTCGCATGATGTAAGCGATTATGAAAAGCCCCTGTTTTCAATTCTTGATGACTCTGCCCGGGAATACCCCAACCAGGTTTACACCATATTTAATGATGCCACCCGGACCTATGCCCAGGTAAAAGATACAGCCGACCGGATTGCTAATTTTTTGGTTTCCCGCGGCGTTCAAAAAGGGGATCGGGTAGCGATTTTTCTACCGAATATTCCCCATTATCCGGCACTTTTTTTCGGTATTCTCAAAGCCGGTGCTGTCTGTGTGACCTGCAACCCCCTTTATACGGCCAATGAGCTGAATTACCAGTTGAAGGATGCCGGTGCCAAAGCGGTATTTTGTATGGATCATCCGCAATTTTATCCGACCACGGTAGAGGCCATCAAGGATACCGATGTTGAAACTGCGGTGGTATGCAGCGTCAAGTCATACCTGCCGAAGGTTAAAGCATTTCTGGGCGGGCTGCTGGGCAAAATTCCCAAGGCTGATAATTACCAGCCGGGCCACCTTTTCTTTGACGATGTGGTGGCAGGTGCCAAACCGGAGCCGCCCTCGGTCGAGATTAATCCGACCGAGGACCTGGCCTTGATCATATATACCGGCGGAACCACCGGCGTGCCCAAAGGTGCGGCCTTGACCCATTCAAATTTTAGGTATAACCTTGCGGCCTTAGAGGAATGGGGCATGTTCGTCCATGAGCCCGGAGGACAGCCGGAAAAGCTTCGCAAAGGCGGTTTCCACACCTATCTGGGGGTCCTGCCCTGGTACCATAGTTTCGGTTTGACGGTGGCAATGATGTCCTCCTGCGGAATTGGCGGCAGCCTCATCTGCATTCCCGATCCCCGGGCCGGCAACCCCCCGTTCACCGAAGTGCTCAAGGCCGTCCAGAAATACAGGCCCACCATTATGCCTGCGGTGCCGACGATTTTTGTGGCCTTCACCAATCATCCTCAGATTGACCATTACGATTTGACATCTCTGATTGGTTGTTTTTCCGGCGGTGCGCCGCTGCCTCCGGAAGTCTGCAAACAGTTTGAGGACAAAACCGGTGCGGTCATTTTTGAAGGTTACGGCTTGAGTGAAACAGCCCCGGTGGCCACCTCCAATCCGACCAGCCGGGAAAATCGAAAAATCGGGACCATCGGTTTCCCGATACCCGGCACAGACATCAAAATATTGGATATCGACACCGGGACCCAGGCCTTGCCCCAGGGCGAAGACGGAGAGATTGCCATTAGCGGCCCCCAGGTCATGCAGGGTTACTGGAATAGACCCGATGAAAACGAAAAAGTGTTTCGCGAGGTAGACGGTAGGCGGTATTTTCTGACCGGAGATATCGGCCATGTCGATGAAGAAGGGTATATTCTGATCACCGATCGCAAAAAGGACATGATCCTGGTCGGCGGCTTCAATGTGTATCCGCGGGATGTAGAAGATATCCTGTTTCAACATCCCAAAGTGGCCCTTGCGGCGGTCGTTGGGGTACCGGATGAAAAAAGCGGAGAAATCGTTAAAGCCTATATCGAGCTTAAGCCCGGGGAACTAGCTGCCGAAGAGGAAATCCTTGAATTCTGCAAAGAAAACATGGCCGGATATAAACGTCCCAAAATAGTTGAGTTCAGGGAAACCCTGCCGGTTTCAAATGTCGGTAAAATTTTGCGCCGGGTACTAAGAGACGAGGAGATCGAGAAGGCTAAATGAAAAAGTGGATTACAGATCGTCCCTATCTTGTGACAAGCGCCATTTTTTTAATCATTATGATTATCGGCTGGCAGGCACTTTACTGGCAGGCTGAAGATTTTACGTTTCTTCTGCTGTTGTATTTCATTGTCACCCTGGGCATCCGCCTGGATGAAATAGCCCGCAAAATCGGAGGCGGAGCCGGCAAATTGTCTGCCGGCTCCGTTGACCGGGAATCCGTCATCAGTCAGTTAAATGATATCAAAGCGTCTCTTGTGACCATCAATGTGACGCTTAATAAATTACTGGAAGAAAAGAAAGAGTCGGCCAAGTAGCGTTTCAATTTTGTCATTTCTGCAATAATATGTAAGTCTCAATTTAGTCGTTATAGACCCGGTGTGTTTTGTGTTTGGTATTTAGTTTGCTCTCGAACCCATCAAATACCAAACACCAAAAACTATTCATCCAACTTTAATCAATTCGAACATACGACTCTCCCTCTTTAACCACCAGTGAATTGGAAACCAGAAGATCGAGATGCTTTTGCATGATCATCTCTTCGGTCAGGGCGTAGAATTCTTTTGGTTCCCGGGGGCGCTGGTACACTATCCATGCATCAACGATGTCCGTCATGGTTCTGGGCTGATTTAACAAGTCCAGCAAGCGGTGCTCTCGATAATCGATGACTGCCAGATATTGACCCCAGAGGTCTCCGGGATCTTCTTCGAATATACCGGTTTCATGGCAGGTGAGCCAGATAGTTGCCGGAATTTTTTTTAGCCGTTCAATAGATAAAATCGTCTCCTGAATGCTTGAATCCCGGTCGCCATACCAGGGGCCAAAAGGGGTTAAGTCATAATCTCCCAGAAAAAGCACGCCGGGTTCCTGAAAGAAAAAACACAAATGCCCGGGTGTGTGGCCGGGTGTCCGGATGATTTCAACTGTCAGATCTTTTAGCCGGATTTTATTTTCGGCATCCAGAAAATCGGCCGGTTTCCGGGGCCGGAAATGAAACTGGGTGGTGATGATATCACGCCACACCCGACGCTGATCTTCCATTCTGATCCCATAGCCGTCCAGAAATAATTCGACATCTGATAGCTGAGGCGCATCTTGCTCAGACATTAGCAGGGGCAGATCATCAAAAAGGTCCAGGTGCATAAAATGATCTTCATGCCAGTGGCTGAGCCAGACTTCCCTGACGCCGCTTTCATCATGAAGACGTTTTAAGCGATCACGATCTGAAGCCGGATCTATCAGGATTCCAGCACCATCTATATACAGGGAGTGGCAAAATGGATATTTGCCGCGATTTTCCCCTGGAATGAATCGAATGGGCCCGAAACATCGTTCTTTCATAATGGCTTTTTCCCGGTAGATCAAATTGGCCGGAGCTTATCACAGTCGTAGTCTTTGAGTAAACAGTAGAAGCAATGACAATAGCTATCATATAGTCCTTGACATCCGGCGGTGAAATCGGTTATTTTCTCCATCAAATGCTGGAAACGTTTATTTGGA
The DNA here is from genome assembly GCA_049669725.1 of Desulfobacterales bacterium. Taxonomy (GTDB): domain Bacteria; phylum Desulfobacterota; class Desulfobacteria; order Desulfobacterales; family JAFDCJ01; genus JAFDCJ01. The sequence goes on along the minus strand of JBATKU010000155.1, from coordinate 46,756 downwards.
ATTTACTGATCGATTAAAAGGGAGATATTAAATGCCGTCACGCCTTGAAAGGGCCCGGAAAGATCCCAACTCGATGAAGGCCAAAATTCTTGGCTCAGCCCGCAAAATATTCGGTGAATACGGGTATAATGACACCACCACCCGGATGATTGCCGGAGACGTGGGTATCGATATATCAACCCTTTACTACCACTGGGGGGAAAAACAGGACCTGTACGAAGCGGTTTTGATAGAGATCAGCGAAGAGATCCAGATAAAATTAAGCGAAGTAGAAAAAAAGGTCAGTGGCAAATCCCTGGCAACCCGTCTTGAATTAGCCATTGACATGATGTCGGATTACCTTTTTTCCCATCCCGAAGTCTCAAACCTGATCCTGTTTGGATATTTTAACAAAACCCGACATGGCGTCACCCTGGACATCAGTATGTCGCAATACATTTCCAACATTGCCTTTGCCATGGGGCTTTCGAAAAACAGAGAAACGGTCTCGACCGAGGCCAAGGCCCGGATTTTAGCCGTTTGGAATACGGTTCTGAATTTTATCTCCGGAGAAAATTTTTTCCGGCCGTTGCTGGATATCAACCGTGAAGAATATATGCGGGTGGTCAAAGAGACGCTCAAATTTATTCTCGTGCCGGCGTTTACTTCCGAAAATGCCTAAAGTGCTCTAAAGTGCCTAAAATGCCTAAAATTATGGCGTCACTGCGCTCCGTCTTTTTTATGAAAATTCAAATTTGTAGATAGGATAATCAAACATCTAAAGGAGAATATGTTTACAGACATTGTGTTTATTATTTTATAGAATCGACAGAATTCCTAAATTTTAGGCAATTTAGGCATTTTGTAATTTTAGGCATTTATGGTTAAACTTTTACCGGACTCGAATAGCAAATACACAAATAACGAATAACTGACTTATGGGAGGATAGAACATGGCGCTAAACCTTGATGCGCTCGGCAAAAAAATCGGCCCCTTTACAAAGGATTATACCTGGAAAGATGCCATCTTGTATGCGCTTGGCGTTGGAGCGGGTTTCTCCGATCTGGAATACTGCTATGAAAAAGACTTGAGGGTTATCCCCAGCTTTGGCATCACCACGATGTACGATTTTATGCCCGAGTTGGCCACCACCAGCAACGTCAATCTGGCCGGCGTCCTTCACGGAGAGCAGGAGCTCATTTTTCACAATCCGATACCCCCTGAAGGAACTTTAACGACCCAAGGCACAATTAAACATTATTACGACAAAGGCAAAGAAAAGGGAGCTTTGATAATTGCCGAGTTTGAAACTTCCCATTCCAACGGCCAGAAATTGTTCACCAGCATCGTGACGGTTTTTGCCCGCCTGGACGGCGGTTTTGGTGGAGAGAATGCTCCCGCCAAAAAGGTTGTTTTCCCTGACCGGGATCCGGATTTTGTGGTTGAAGGAAAACCTTCTGAAGACCAACCCCTGATTTACCGGCTTTCCGGTGATGTGTTTCAACTGCATGTCGACCAGGAGTTTGCAGAAATGGCCGGGTTTGAAAAGCCGATCATGCATGGACTGTGTACCCACGGATACGCCTGCCGTTCTTTGATTCAAACGTTTGTCCCCGGAGAACCGGAAAAGGCCCGGCGCATGGACTGCCGCTTTAAAAGGCCATTATACCCCGGTATGCCCGTTACGACGGTCATCTGGAAAACCGATGAGGGCCAAGCGGTTTGGAAAGTCATCAACACCGAAACCAAGGAAGTGGTGATCGATAACGGCATATTTGAATACGGGGAGATTCCCAAAACAGAGATCCGTTTTGACGGGCGTGTGGCCATTATCACCGGTGCCGGTGCCGGGCTGGGCCGCACCTATGCTCTGGAGCTGGCCAAACGCGGCGCCAAAGTCGTGGTGAACGATCTGGGCGGCGCCAGGGACGGCTCCGGCGACGGTTCCAAGGGGCCGGCTGCTAGAGTCGTTGACGAAATTAAGGCTTTGGGGGGCGAGGCGGTGGCCAATTACGATAATGTGGCTACGGTCGAAGGCGGTGCGAACATTGTCAAAACTGCCCTGGATGCTTTCGGGACGGTGGACATTCTGATCAACAATGCCGGAATTCTGCGGGATAAGAGCTTTTTAAAGATGGACCCCGAAAACTGGGCCGGCGTTCTCGGTGTGCATCTCAACGGTGCTTTCAACGTTTCTCGTCCGGCCTTTGCGGTGATGAAAGAAAACGGCTACGGTCGTATTTTGATGACCACCTCGGCGGCGGGACTGTATGGTAATTTCGGTCAGACCAACTATACGGCCGCTAAAATGGGCCTGGTAGGTCTGATGAATACCCTGAAACTGGAAGGGCAAAAGTACAACATCAAAGTCAACACCATCGCACCGGTGGCGGCCTCGCGGCTGACCGAGGATATCTTGCCGCCGGATTTTCTGGACAAACTCAAGCCGGAGTTGGTGATGCCCATGGCCCTGTATCTGGTATCAGAGAATTGTCCGGTCAGCGGATCCATTTACAACGCCGGACTGGGATGCTTCAACCGGGTGGCGATGGTTACGGGGCCTGGAGCGGTCGTAGGAGACGGCGAAAACATTCCAACCCCGGAACAGCTGGCGTCTCAATGGGAAAAGATAACCTCCTTAAAAGGCGCTAAAGAATATCAGAATGTCAATGAGCAGATAGGAGATCTTCTGGCGGCCTTCACGCAACCGGCTGAGGCGTCAACCGGAGCTTCGGCTGGACTTGGTTCCGCTTCAGAAGTATTTGATGCCATGCCTGCTTCTTTCGTGGCCGATGCTGCAGCGGGGGTGGACGTTGTTTTCCAGTACATCATCTCAGGTGAAGGCGGTGGCGACTGGCATAGTGTGATTAAAGATCAAAAATGCCGGGTCGAGACCGGGGTCCACGAAAAGCCGAACTGCACGCTGAAGATGGATGGCGGCGACTTTCTGGACATGATGAACGGCAAGCTGCCGGCCATGCAGGCTTACACCTCGGGAAAGCTTAAAATCGAGGGCGACATAATGAAGTCGCAACTGATTGAGAAATTGTTCAAATTCTAAAATACTCAAAAACTATAATCGTTGGTATTGAAGGGATAACAATAAAAAAAATTCGAAATTCTAATCTCGAAATTCGAAACAAATCCGAATATCAAATGACAGAAATTCCAAACTATTATCAATGCCGAAAGTATTTTGGATTAAGTGGATTTCAGTGTTTTGAACATTAGAAAATTATAATTTTGAATTTGTTTCGGATTTCGTTTTTCGTGCTTCGGATTTAGCAGTATTGTGAGTCTTGGGATTTAGAAAATATTACTTTTACTGAATTGAACACTCAATAACAGAGGAGAACATAACCATGATCGGAATTACTTCCTATGGTGCTTATATTCCGCGGTTGAGACTGGACCGCATGGCCATCTTTCAGGGGATGGGCTGGTTTGCCCCCGCTATTATGATGGTGGCCCAGGGTGAGCGTTCCATGTGCAACTGGGATGAAGATCCCATCACCATGGCGGTGGAGGCTTCCCGTGACTGTCTGCGCGGCCGGGATAAAAACAAGCTGGATGCGCTTTACCTGGCGTCGACAACCCTGCCGTTTGCCGATCGCCAAAATGCCGGAATCGTATCGGCCGCGCTCAACCTCAAAGATGACATGATTACCGCCGACCATACTTCTTCCCAGAAAGCGGCGACTACCGCTCTGATAACGGCTCTTGAATCAATTCAGAGCGGACAGCGGCATAACATCATGGTGACGGCCAGCGACAGCCGGGAAACCAGAACAGCCTATTTTTATGAAATGTGGTTCGGCGATGGCGCGGCCGCCTTAACCGTGGGGGACGATGATGTGATTGCCGAATTCAAAGGATCTTATTCCCTTTCCATGGATTTTGTCGATCATTACCGCGGCGCTGATAAAAAATACGATTATGTTTGGGAAGAGCGCTGGACCAGAGATGCCGGTTACGGGGAGATTATCCCCAGGGTCGTTAACGGACTGTTTGACAAGCTGGGAATCAGCATGGATGATGTCGACCGGCTGGCGTACCCCTGTTTTTTTAAGCGCGACCATCGCAGCATCGCTGCCGGCCTTGGCGCCGGACCGGAAAAGCTGGTGGACAACATGCATGAGGTGTGCGGCGAAACAGGCGCGGCGCATTCTTTTATGATGTTTATTGCGGCCCTGGAAGAGGCCAAACCCGGGGATCGGATCCTGATGTGCGGTTTCGGCCAGGGCGCCAATGCCCTCTATTTTAAGGTGACGGACAACATTACCAAACTATCCGGCAGAAACGGGGTTGGCGGATCACTGGCCAATAAAAAGTCGACGGATAACTATCTCAAATGGCTAAAATTCAGGGACCTGATCAAAACCGAAATGGGGATTCGGGCCGAGGCCCCCACCCAGACCGCGACCTCGGTTCTATGGCGCAAAAACAAAATGATCCTGGGACTGGTGGGAGGCAAATGCCGGGAATGCAATACACCCCAGTTTCCGAAAGCCGACATATGTGTCAATCCGGAATGCGGGGCTTTTCACAGCCAGGAGGATTATGAGTTTGCCGATGTTGAGGCCAAAGTTAAAACCTTCACCGGTGATCTGCTTGCGGTATCCGTTGATCCGCCGGCCATTTATGGCATGGTTCAGTTTGAAGGCGGGGGCCGGGCGGTGGTGGATTTTACCGATTGCGAACTCGATGATATCCGGGTCGGGCTGCCGGTGAAAATGGCTTTTAAGCGCAAAGGGGTGGACAAGGAGCGCGGGTTTGTAAACTATTTCTGGAAAGCCGTGCCGGTGCCTGGCGCGGCCGAGGAGAAGGATCAAATTCGTTTTGATGGCCGCGTGGCGGTGGTCACCGGCGCGGGTGCCGGTCTTGGAAAGGCTTATGCTCTGGAGCTGGCCCGGCGGGGTGCCAAAGTCGTGGTCAACGATTTGGGAGGCGCCCGGGACGGATCCGGCCAAGGATCGGCGTCTGCAGCCGACCAGGTCGTTGATGAAATCAAGGCTCTTGGCGGTGAAGCCATTGCCAATTACGATAATGTGGCCACCCCCGAAGGCGGCGAGAATATTGTCAGGACCGCACTGGACACCTTCGGCCGGTTTGACATATTGATCAACAACGCCGGTATTCTCAGAGACAAGAGTTTTATAAAAATGGAGCCCGAGAACTGGAAGGCGGTGATGGACGTGCACCTCAACGGCGCCTTTCATGTCACCCGACCGGCCATGGTTGTGATGAAAGAAAACGGATACGGCCGGATCGTTATGACCACTTCAGCCGCCGGCCTGTATGGTAATTTCGGTCAGACCAACTATTCAGCAGCCAAAATGGCACTGGTGGGTTTGATGAACACCCTCAAACTGGAAGGTCAAAAATACAATATCAAGGTGAACACGATTGCGCCCATTGCGGCATCCCGCTTGACCGAAGACGTCATGCCACCGGAGCTGTTTGAAAAATCCAGACCGGAGTTTGTCGTTCCCATGGTGATTTATCTTAGCGGTGAAAACTGTAAAGAATCCGGGGCAATTTTTAACAGCGGCATGGGGTATTTTAACCGGGCGGCCATATTTACCGGTCCTACTTTTCAGCTTGGAGATCCGGACAATCCGCCCACGCCGGAGCAGATTCATGACAACTGGGAAAAAATAAATTCCATGGACGGTGCCAAAGAGATGGAAGACGCCAATACCGCTATCTTGGCGCTGATTACGCCACCGGCCGAAGCGTCGGAGACAGCAGAATCGACGGGGCAGGACGGCAGCGGTGTTCAGGTATCTTAATTAACTTATCAACTAGTTAACTTTTCAACCAATTTTTCCGGAGGAAAAATTATGGCGACAGGAATAAAAGATAAAGTTGCAATTATTGGAATGGGCTGCACCCGATTCGGGGAGCGCTGGGACATGGGGGCAGAGGAGCTGATGGTCGAGGCCTTTAAAGAGTGCCTGGAAGATGCGGGCATCGAAAAAAAAGAGATTGGCATGGCCTGGCTGGGAACCTGTTTTGACAGCATCAATGTAGGCCGCAGCGCACTTCCGCTTTCGCTGACACTTCGCCTCCCCAACATACCGGTTACCCGTGTAGAAAATTTTTGTGCCACCGGCACCGAGGCTTTTCGAGGCGCCTGTTATGCAGTGGCTTCGGGCGCCTGTGATATTGCGCTGGCCCTGGGTGTGGAAAAGCTCAAAGACACCGGCTACGGCGGCCTGCCCAGTTTTACGGGATCGGATTCCGGCAGTCTGATGTGGCAATGGTTTCCGAACATGACAGCCCCCGGTGCTTTCGCACAGCTTGCCAGCGCGTATGCCGCCAAATATAAAATTGCCGATCAGGATCTCAAACGGGCGATGGCACATGTGTCTGCCAAAAGTCATGCCAACGGCGCCTTAAACCCCAAGGCCCATTTGCGCAAGGCCGTCAACGAGGATCAGATCATGGCGGCTCCCATTATCGCCCATCCTCTGGGGCTTTTCGACTGCTGCGGGGTCAGTGACGGGGCTGCCTGCGCCATTGTTGCCACACCTGAAATGGCCAAACAGCTGGGCAAAAAAGATTTCATCAGTGTAAAATCCATTCAACTGGCACTGAGCAGCGGCGAGGAGATGGGCTACAACGACTGGGACGGCGATCATTTTGTCACCACCAGCAAATGCAGCACCAAAGCGTACCAGGAGGCCGGTATCACCAATCCCAAAGAAGAAATCAGCATGATGGAAGTGCACGATTGCTTTTCCATCACCGAGCTGGTGACGATGGAGGATCTGCAAGTCTCCGGCCGGGGCGAGGCCTGGCGCGATGTGATGGACGGCGTATTCGACCGCGACGGTAAAATCCCCTGCCAGGTGGATGGCGGTTTAAAATGTTTCGGCCATCCCATTGGTGCATCGGGTTTAAGAATGCTCTATGAAATGTATCTCCAGTTTCAGGGACGTGCCGGCGAGCGTCAGCTTGAAGATCCCAGGTTCGGACTGACCCATAACCTGGGAGGCTTTCCCGCCATGAACGTTTGCAGCATATCGATAGTGGGCAAGTATGATTAATAAGAGGTGCAGGCGCAAGGCAACGGGTAGGGAATAGAGATAATACTAAACGGTAAAAGGTTTCAGGTGTCAGGTGTCAGGTTAGAAGGCTCAAGGCACGCAGAAAATTCTAAAAGCGACATTTTCTTACAATGTGTCTGTATTGTCATCTGACTTCTGTTTTCTGTCCTCTGTCCTCTTTTTGGAGCCGTGAGCCACGCACATAGTGAGATGAATGCATGGAAATATTAAACTACACCGATGACCATAAAGATTTTCGCGAGCGTCTACGGCTATTTTTGGAAAAAGAAATAACGCCCTTCGGTGATCAATGGGAAAAGGACGGGATTGTGCCCAAAAGCGCCTGGCAGAAAATGGGGCAGGGCGGATTCTTGTGTCCGGATGTTCCGGTTGAATACGGCGGCATGGGGGGCGATTTTTTGTATGCCCTTATCGCGGCCGAAGAGATGACCAGAACCTGGATTACCGGACTGGCAACTCCCCTGCACAGTGACATCGTCGTCCCCTATATCAGCTCTTTTGGTTCTGCAGAACTTAAGAAGAAATATCTGCCCGGCTGCGTATCGGGTGATATTATTACGGCGGTGGCCATGACCGAACCGGGGGCCGGCAGTGATCTTGCGAGCCTCGCGACCACGGCTGTGGAGGAAGGCGATGAAGTCGTCATCGACGGCTCCAAGACCTTTATATCAAACGGCTTGAATGCAGATCTGATCGTGGTTGCAGCTAAGGACCCGGCAGTCGAAAATCCATACGAGGCCCTTTCGCTTTATGTGGTTGAAACCGATACGCCCGGATTTTCCGCGGGGCGTCATCTGGAAAAGATGGGAATGTGGAGCCAGGACACGGCTGAGATGTTCTTTTCCAAATGCTGCATTCCCAAAAAGAATCGTCTTGGAGAAAAGGGCATGGGGTTTTTGATGCTGATGGACAAGCTTCAGCAGGAGCGTCTGGTGTGTGCCATCATGGGTGTAACCGGGGCTGAACGCATTGTCGAGTGGGTCATGGATTACTGCAAACAGACGACTGTTTCCGGCAAGCCCCTTTCAAAATCACAGGCGGTCCAGTTCGCCCTGGTGGAATTGTCCACCGACGTCAAGCTGGGCCGAACGTTTGTCGAAAAATTGGTGGCGGATCACATTGAAAAAAAAAATATCATTGTTGAAACCTCCATGGCCAAATACTGGACCACCGAGATGTTGAATCGGGTGGCCAATCGCGCCCTGGATTTGTGCGGGGATTTCGGCACTCTTGAGAAATGCCGGATCGTCAGGGCCTGGCGCGATGCCAAGATTATGACGATTTTTGCGGGTACTAATGAGGTGATGAAAAACATCGCGGCTAAGTTCATGGGCCTGTAGAATTGGACTCAAACAACCATTTTTTGCCCGATTGCGGCGTTGTGAGCCGGTCCAAAATGCTCACGTACTAAGGTGTACGCTCCGCTTTTGAACCGCCTCACGCCTTGCACTCGAACAAAACCTGGCAGTTTGAGTCCAATTCTCACGCTCTTAGAAATCTGTTTTGAACTCAACCATAGCCTACGGCTTTAAAACCGGTTTTAGAAACATAAAAAACATGGGATTATTTTAGACCAATTCAAGTCGATAGATAATTTTGGAGGAGTTGGTTATGGCTTGTGGGAGCGGCTTTTAGCCGCGATAAATCAAGCATTGACTACCAGCCGTGGATGTTTGCAGAAAAAAATCGATTTTTTGTTTAAAAATTTTGGTAATTCGAATTTTGAAATTGTTTCGGATTTCGAGTTTCGATATTCGGATTTTTTGATAAGGCACAGTCTATGAAATTAGTGACACTAAAATATTTGTGTTAACCACAAGGTGACAGAATGGACAAATACAACGCAGTGGTAATTGGGGCCGGCAATGGTGGACTTACGGCCGCGGCGAAACTGGCGCAAAAGGGATTAAATGTAATGTTGCTGGAGCGGCACAATATTCCCGGGGGTGCGGCGACGAGTTTTTGCCGGGGCCGGTTTGAGTTCGAGGTGGCGTTGCACCAGTTGAGCGGTCTGGGAACACCGGAGAAACCCGGTCTTTTGCGAATGGATCTGGATAAGCTCGGGGTCCTGGATGATCTCGAATTTGTGGAAATTTCTGATCTTTATCATGTGGCCACACCTGACGGTTTTAACATTACTCTCAAGACGGATCGGGATGAAACCATTACGGTGCTGAAAGAAAAGTTTCCCAAAGAAAAAGATGCTATCCAGAAATATTTTGACCTGATGGCAAGCTTTGCCAACGACATGATCGGGGCCTTTATTTTCCGTGACCCGGAACCGTCGCGCGAAAAGTATCCCAATCTCTACAGATATGCCCTTCAAAATTCCAAAGAAATTCTGGATGAGTACTTTTCTGATCCCCTGCTCAAAGCAGTGTTGTCTGTTTTCTGGGGTTATATCGGTGTGCCGCCGACGCGGTTGGCCTTTGCCTACCTGGCCATGGTTCTTTTTCAGTACATGGAATTTAAACCGTTTCATATAAAAGGCGGTTCCCAGGCCCTGTCCAATGCTATCTTGAATAAATTCCTTTCAAGTGGCGGGAGGGCTCGATTCAACTGCGGTGCCAAAAGGATTGTGGTTGAGGATGGTAAGGTCAAAGGGGTGGTTACCGATGACGATATCGAGATTTCAACAGATTATGTGGTTTCCAATGCTTCTCCCATCGCCACCTATAACCATTTGATAGACCCGGATCAGGTACCCGAAGACGCTCTGGTTGAGATGAAATCCCGTAATCTCAGCACCTCGGCCTTGACCATGTTTATCGGTTTCGACTGCGAACCGGACCAGCTGGGTATCACCGAATCAACCAATTTTCTGATGGACAGCACCGACATATCAAACGGATTGCTCGAGAGAATGAATCGGCTCGACATTGACGACGAGTTGATGGTCCTCAGCTGTTATGATGTCACCGATCCGGAATTTTCGCCGCCCGGCACCTGCCAGGCCAACGTCGTGACTTTAAAGTACGGTGAACCCTGGCTCAGAATTCCGCCGCGGCAATACAATGATGTCAAATTTCGCTGTGCCGATTCCATGCTGAAACGAATCGAGCAAATATACCCGGGGGCCAGGAATCACATTGAGGAAATAGAGGTCGGTACCCCCCTGACTCACATGCGCTATCTGGGTCATCCTTTGGGGGCCATTTACGGCTATGAAATGCTCACCAAGGACGCATTGTTTTTTCAGCCCAGTCGTTACTCCCCCTTTGAGGGTTTGTTTTTTGCCGGGGGATGGGCCGGGGACAATGGGTTTGAACCGACACTTAGATCAGGTATTGCAGCGGCGAAATCCATCCTCAGGAGACTTGGAAATTCATAATTAGATAATTCAAGTTTGTATATCAAAACTCGAAATTCGAATATCGAAATTCGAAACAAATTCTAATACCAAATGGCAAAAATTCTAAACACCAGAGTACTCCTGCTTTGTTCAATAATGCGATTTTGACTTCACTGTTTTGAACATTTGAATTTTTGAGATTTCGAATTTGTTTCGTATTTAAGATTTCGTGCTTCGTATTTCCGGTTTATCCGGCACAGGAGGTATTATGAGAAAAGGTATCTGGCAGGAATTTGACGGCTACCAGGATATCGCCGAAGAAATCAAAGTCAGTCGTAAATTGGGCGGAACGGTATCATCGGCGGTGGCATCTGCGGAAGAATATATCCGTCAACTGCATCCCGAGCGGATAGAGTTCTCGGTAAGCGACATCATCGAGGAGACCCCGTCGACCAAAACCCTGCGGCTGGTCTCAAAGGACAACTACCTTCCTCCTTTTCTGGCCGGGCAGTACATTGCCCTTTTTCTTGAAATCGGAGGCATTCGCACGAGCCGTCCTTACAGCATATCATCGCAGCCCAATCAAACCGGATTTTATGATATTACCGTGCGGCGGGTTGAAAATGGATTGGTTTCCAACTATTTGCTCGATGAAGTCAAACGAGGCGATACACTGGTCAGCTCCGGACCGGCGGGCAATTTCTATTTTAATCCGTTGATTCACAAGAAAATATTGGTGTGCATTGCCGGCGGCAGTGGGATTACACCGTTTATGAGCATGATTCGTGAGATCATTGAATGCGGACTGGATCGAACCGTTTATCTTTTTTACGGCAATAAAACCACGGATGATATTATCTTTGGTACCGAATTCGACCGGTTGGCCGAACGATTTGATAATATTCACTACATACCGGTAGTCGAAGAGCCTTCCGGCGGCTTTGCCGGGGCCTGTGGCTTCATAACCCGTGACCTTATGAAGAATGTGCTGGAGGACATCGAAGACAAATCTTTTTTTATATGCGGGCCCCAGGGTCTCTACGATTTTTGCCTGCCCCAGGTTGAAGAAATGGGTGTGCCCAAACGTAAAATCAAACAGGAAATGTACGGCGCGCCTCCCAACATCTGGGATTATCCAGGTTGGCCGGAGGGGATCAGCCAAGATAATGCTTTTTCTGTGAAGATTAAAAACGGAGCACATATTGAAGCCTGCGCTACCGAACCGTTACTGACGGCCCTGGAAAAAAATCATGTTGTCGTACCCTCATTGTGTCGGTCCGGCGACTGCAGCATGTGCCGGATCAAAATCCTTTCCGGCCAGGTCTATCAGCCGCCGGGTGTACCGGTCAGAAAGTCGGACAGACAGTTTGGCTATGTGCATTCGTGTATGGCGTATCCGATAGAAGATCTAGAAATACTTTTATAGTCAGATCGCGGCTGGAAGCCGCTCCCACATTGTCCGTTATCAGGTATTTGTTAATCGTTATTTGTTTTGAAGTTAAACACATAAAGATCTACGAATAACCAGTAACGAATAACTATTAACGATTTTTTTGTGGGAGCGGCTCCCAGCCGCGAATTATAGGATGAAATCATGACTGAAAATTATTTAGCTGGTGAAAAAAATGGCAGCATTTATTCCATCTGCTTCAATCGTCCCGATAAGCGCAATGCCATCACTGTCGATATGCTGACGGGTATTTGCGAGATGGCGGAGAGCCAAACGGGCGATCCGGACATCAGGGCCATTATTCTAAAAGGAGAAGGAAAGATATTTTCCGCCGGTGTGGATTTTAACTCCCTGGGAGCCGAAGTGGGTGCCTGCCTGGGGGAGGCCGGAGCCGGCGGCGCTCCACTGCGGGCCCTGATTTACAGGTTCCAACAATATTTTAATCGTCTCGAGGCGGTGGAGATTCCCATTATTTGCGCCATGCACGGCCGAGCCCTGGGTCTTGGCATTGAGCTGGCGCTGGCCTGTGACATTCGCCTGATGAGCGACGATTGTATTTGGGCGATGCCGGAACTGAAACTGGGCGTAATCGCCGATCTGGGGGGAACTTCGCGGCTTGCAAGACTTTTGGGACCATCGAGGGCCATGGAGATTTTTCTGACCGCCCGCGATTACACGGCCCAACAGGCCGTCGATTGGGGCCTGGTAAATTACATTTATCCGGAAAAAGATCTGTTTGTTGAGGCTGAAAAAATGGCCTTGGATATGGCCGTCACGGCGCCGCTGGCCGGCGGTGCCGTTAAAAAAATCATCAAGCGCGGCGACGGCGTTGACCTCATGACCCAGCTTGATATGGAGGCCAATCATAACAGCATTTTGTTAAAAACCCAAGATTTCCAAGAAGGCCTCACAGCCATGATGGAAAAGCGAAATCCCAAGTGGAAAAAAAAGTAAGCAGATTTTTCCGCTAAACCAAAAAATTTTATTTGCCTGTGTTTTTCCGGCAAATAAAAACATCTTTTCTGTTAGGATGCCTGTTTGGTAGCTGTTTTTACAGGAATCAGAGGGAGCTTAAAGGCCGTGAATTGAAAAATGGGAGGAAAAGATCATGGCACAGGTAATCACCGATCGACGGGACATTGATTTTGTTCTCTACGAACAATTCAATGTCGAGGAACTGACGCAACACGAAAAATTTGCGGAATTTAACAAAAAGACCTTTGACCTGATCATCAAAGAAGCTCGGAACCTGGCCATCAAAGAAATCTTGCCGACCTTTGCCGAAGGAGATCTTGAGGGCGTCAGGCTGGAAAATGGGCAGGTGAAGGTCCCGGCCTGTTTCCATCGTCCTTACAAGCTTTTTAAGGAAGGCGAATGGACCGCCATGGTCGCGGACCCCGAACTCGGTGGACAGGGGCTCCCCTATTGCATATCACAGGCAGCATCAGAATATCTGGTAGGCGCCAACTACGCCTTTACGCTCTACGGTGTGGTCGGGCATGCGGCCGGAGAGCTTGTTGAAATCTACGGCACCGAAGAGCAGAAAAAGCTGTTTTTAAAAAAAATGTATACCGGCGAGTGGAGCGGCACCATGCAGTTGACCGAGCCCCAGGCTGGAACAGACGTGGGTGCGCTGACAACCTCGGCCGTAAAGAATCCGGACGGAACCTACTCTATCACAGGCAACAAAATTTTTATCACCGCCGGAGACCAGGATCTGACTGAAAACATCATCCACCCGGTGCTGGCCCGCATTGAAGGGGCGCCCAAAGGCACCAAAGGGATTTCGCTGTTTCTCATTCCCAAAATCTGGGTCAACGAAGACGGCAGCCTGGGAGAGCCCAACGATATCGTCTGCACCGGACTTGAAGAAAAAATGGGCATCCACGGCAGTTCGACCTGTTCCATGGCCCTGGGGAGCCAGGGCAAGTGCCGGGGGCTTTTGCTGGGGGAAGAGAACAAAGGCATGCGGGCCATGTTTTACATGATGAACGTTGCCCGTCTGGCCGTTGGGTTTATCGGATTTATCAGCGGCTCCGCCGCGTACATGTATGCATTGAATTACGCCCGGGAACGCCTACAGGGCAAAGATCTTGATTCAATCATGAACCCGGACGCGCCACAGGTTCCCATTATCCGGCATCCGGATGTGCGTCGAATGCTGTTGTGGATGAAGGCTCATGTCGAGGGGATGCGCAGTTTCATTTACTTTATCAGTTCCCTGATAGATCGGCAGGCCTGCTCGGATGACGATAAGGTAAAAGATTATAATCAGGGCTTGCTCGACCTTCTGACCCCGATAGTTAAATCCTACTGTTCCGATCGCGGTTTTGAAATCTGTGTCGAAGCCATTCAGGTTTACGGCGGCTACGGGTACACCCGTGAATATCCGGTGGAGCAGCTTTTGAGGGATTGCAAAATTGCATCTATTTATGAAGGTACCAATGGGATTCAGGCCATGGACCTCCTGGGTCGCAAGTTGGGAATGAAGGGGGGGATCGTATTCATGAATTTCATGCAGGAAATTCAGAAAGTCACCGGACAGGCCAAAGAAATAAGCGAACTGGCGGAAATGGCCAATAGAGTTGATGAGGCCGTCAACCGCCTGGGAGAAGTCGCCATGCACCTGGGTAAAACCGCGATGTCGCCCGATTTAAAAGTTGCCTTTGCATATGCGAAACCGTTTTTGGACGTTATGGGGGATGTCTGCATGGCCTGGATGTTACTGTGGCGGGCGACCATCGCCGTTCCCAAACTGGAGAAACTGGCGGGGGGGCTGGACGCGAAGACCAGGCATGCGAAGGCCGCAAAAAACAAAGACGCGGCTTTTTATGAAGGCCAGCTGCAGTCAGCCAGATATTTTATAAATTCTATTCTTCCGATTTCAATGGGCAAAATGAACGCCATTGAAACCGGGGACCCCGCGGTTGTAGAGATCCCGGAAGCATCGTTTGGGGGCTAAATCCGATCCTTTTTTCCTTTCCCGTCATGGACGGTTAAGATTCCGATGTCAAAGTTTATATCCTGAACACGGAGTCGGAAACATTCCGAGCCTCGGTGCTGTATGACAATTCAGGCCAAAGCCCACAACTGACTTGACATAAATAGACACATCCTGTACATTGGCAACTGGTAATACCACCTGCCAAAAAAAGGAGAGGCAGATGCAAGAACTTCTCGAACCCATCCGCACCGAAAGCCTCAAGGACGTATTTATCAGGCGCTTTGAGGACATTATTCTTTCCGGAAAGTTTCCCGTCGGGCAAAAGCTTCCTTCCGAGCGTGAACTCGCCCTGCAACTGGGCGTCAGTCGACCCGTCGTCCATGAAGGTTTAGTTGATCTGGCAGCCAAAGGCCTGGTCACCATGATCCCGAGGGTCGGCACCCTGGTCAATGATTTCCGCACAGAAGGTTCATTATCCATTTTGACGTCCCTGGTAAATTACCACCAGGGCAACCTTGAACCGGGGCTTCTGGACAGTCTTTTGGAAATGCGCTTGCTGTTTGAAGTCGAAACGGCCCGCCTTGCCGCCCTGCATCGAGACCGGGAACAGCTTGATTCCCTTAGCACACTGCTCCAGAAAGAAGCCATGATCAATCATCATGATGTTGAGGGGATCTGCGAATTAGATTTTGATTTTCATCATCTCATCGCCCTGGCTTCCGGCAATCACATCTACCCGCTGCTGCTCAATTCATTCAGGCATTGCTATGCCAACCTCGCCGGTCAATTTTTTTCGGATCCGACCGTCGTGTCGGTTGTATTTGATTTTCACAAAAAAATGGTAAAAGCCATTAAAGATAAAGACGAAACATCTGCGGTCAGGATAATGGAACAGATGCTTAATCATGGGGCCGAAAACTTAAAAAAAGCTGATAGCTCATAGCTGATAGCTGATAGTCTAAGGCTGAGATCCTTTTACTATGAGCTACAACCTATGAGCTACTTTGGGCGATTGCTTCTGCCCTATGCTTCCAAAAAAGGAGGACACAAATGACAGCCGCCACCCTTCCAAAATATGACCATCCCATAAAAGAGCCAAAAGGATTATCCCCCCGTATTCAATGGTTGCGGGACTACTATTTCCAAGGAGCCGAACGCGCCTGGAACAACGAGTTTGTCGCCTGGACCACCGGGACCTCCTGGGACATTCAATTCAACGAGACGAACTTTTACATTGTGCCCGAAACCTATGCACTTCTGCAGACCCTGCGGGGCTCGTACCGTCAGGCCGCCCGCAAAATTGATCTCCACCCGGACTTCTGGTCCTGGAGCATTGTCGAACGACGTGCCTGGTTCGTAAGGGAGGTCATGGTCGCGCACATGCCGAAAGAAATTCTGCCCGGCGACCTGATTGCCGGCGGGCGCTTTAATATCCAGACCTCCCTGTGTTTGAACGCTAAGGAGCAGAAAGAATATGATGCGGCCGTTCTCGGCAAAAACGGTTCCAGAACGAAAATGAAATGGTTTCACGACCACGGTTACGGCAATGCCGGCGCCACCAGCGGTCATTTGATACCCGATCATGAACGGGCACTGAAAATAGGTTGGAAGGGCATTTATGCCGGCCTGGAGTCTAAATACGCCGAACTGAGTGGCAGCGATAAAGTGGGAGCGGTAGGAGATCAGTTGCGGGCCATGATGACGGCTGCAACCATGGTGCGCGACCTGGCTGTGAAATACAAGGGCCTCTGCATAGACCTGGCTGCCTCCGAGGGCGATCCCCCCAGGCGGCAGGAGCTTTTGCAGATGGCGAAAAATCTGGAACGGGTTCCCTGGGAGCCGGCCAGAACTTTCTGGGAAGCCGTGCAGGCATTGTGGATAAATCATATGCTGATCATGAGTGACGAAAATTACCCCGGACCCGGTACATCCTTTGGCCGTATTGATCAATATTTGCTGCCGCACTGGGAATATTCTCTGTCTCATGGCATGGATCGGGAGTTCGGCAAAGAAATTTTGAAGTGCTTTTGGGTGCATTGCAATACGGTCTATGATGCCATGATCCGCAACGGGAATCAGGGGATCACATCGGGGTTCGGTCAGTTGATTACGCTTTCCGGCATGGGGGCCAACAATGAAGATCTGACCAATGATCTGACCTATGCTTTCCTTGAAGTGATCGACGAAATGAGCCCGATTCTCGAGCCCAAGCCCAATGTGAGGCTGCACCGGAACTCTCCCGATGAATTGCTGGACAAGTTAGTCAATATGATCTCATCAAGTCAGGGGTCCCCGTTTTTGCTGAATTTTGATGAGCGCTCCATGGCCGGTATGATGCTCGAAGCCAAACGGGCGGGCCTGTCCCACCTGATCAATGAAAGCAACGTCCACGATTATGCTCCGGTGGGATGCCTTGAGAATACTATGGTGGGCAATGATCGTTCAGGCACCGTCGACAATAACCTTAATTTGCTCAAAGCGGTGGAACTGGCCCTCACCGGCGGAAAAGACCTGGTAACGTTTTTCAATCCCATGACCGGCAAGGAAGAACCCATCCAACAGGACGGCCCGAAGACCGATGATGCGACTCAATTCAGGACCTGGGATGAATTTTACAACGCTTATGTCAAACAGACCGAATACATCATCACCAAATGTGCGGAGATCTACGAAGCGTCGGAATCCATCCGGGCGAAATTTTTCCCCACACCCTATCTTTCCTGCCTGGTAAGGGGCTGTGCGGAAAAAGGACGGGATATTAACCGGGGCGGGGCCGAGATCAATTTGACCACGCTTGAGACCGTCACCTATGCGACCACGGTCGATTCACTGCTGGCGATCAAATATCTGGTATTTGACAAACAGAAATCTACCATGGCCGAGCTCATCGAGGCTTTAAAACATAACTGGCAGGGATATGAAGTGCTGCAGGCCCTGGCGAAAAATAAAGCGCCAAAATACGGCCGGGATGATGATCAGGCGGATGAGATGGCTAAAAAGGTCATGGATTTATGGTGTGACATAACCTGGAAGCACCGGACTGTTTCCACGGGCCGGCAATTCAGGCCCGGTATGCTCAGCTGGAACTATTGGGCCGGAGACGGATTTGTGATGGCCGCCAGTGCCGATGGAAGGCCCAAGGGTCAGTTCCTGTCGAATGCCATTTGCCCATCCAACGGGGCAGACATCAAGGGACCCACGGCCAACGCTAATTCGGTGGGCAAGGTATTGGGCGGCAAAGCCCTTGATGGAAATGGTGACTGGCAAGAGTATTGTAATTGTCTTCCCAACGGTGCCAGCCATACCATCACCTTTAATCCTTCAATTATAAAAGATCCCGAGCATAGAGAGAAATTCAAGGCCTTTTTAAGGGGCTACTGTGAAAATGGCGGCAGCGCTTTGCAGATTAATATGCTTGATCCGGAGATGCTGCGCGATGCCCAGAAAAATCCGGCCGACTATCGCCATCTGCTGGTCCGAATAACCGGCTACAATGCCTATTTTACGGCGGTCGGAAGAGAATTGCAGGATGAAGTGATTCAGCGGGTGAGCCATGGGGGATTTTGAAAATTTTTCACCGCAGAGGTGTTGAGCTCCTATCGTATATCTATGATGAACAGTAACTGCAACCAAAATTTTAAAGCAACCATCCTGGAAATTCAGCGGATGTCCACTGAAGACGGGCCGGGGCTCCGGACCACTGTTTTTTTCAAAGGCTGCAGTCTTAAATGCCAATGGTGCCACAACCCTGAAAGCATTGCTTCCCAACCCCAGGTGCACTGGATCGGCAACCGCTGTATCGGCTGCCATACCTGCCTGGAAGTCTGTCCGGAAAACGCTTTGGCATTTGCCCCGGAAGGCAACACCATCGATCGTAGCAAATGCACCGGTTGCGGTGTCTGTGCCGAAGAGTGTCCCTCGACAGCCCTGGAGCAGTTGGGACAATCATGGAACCTGGAAGACTTATACGCTGAAGTCGTCAAAGATAAAGCCTATTTCGATAAGTCAAACGGGGGTGTAACCCTGGGCGGCGGCGAGCCGCTATTGCAATCTGATTTTTGCAAACGCCTCCTAATGCGGCTAAAAGAAAACGCCATCCACACGGCTGTGGATACCTGCGGCCTGGTTTCGCCAAAGGCGTTGGACAGGATTTTGCCTCATACGAATCTACTGCTCTATGACCTCAAAGAGATTAACCCTCAGAAGCACAAATTTTTTACCGGCAGTGACAATCACAATATCATAGAAAATTTGGTTTATATCCGCAAGGCCATGGAATCTGAAGGCAAACCTGAAGCGCTGTGGATAAGAACGCCGGTAATTCCCGGTGCCACTGCTTCAGAAGAAAATATCAGAGGTATCGGTCAATATATGGCCGACAACCTCGACGGCCTTGTCAGCCGGTGGGATCTGTGTGCCTTCAACAATTTGTGCCGAGATAAATATCTGCGACTGAACATGGACTGGTCGTTTAAAGACAGTGAACTGTTGAGCAAGCTGTTTATGGAAAAAATGGCAGCGGTTGCACGGAACTCAGGCGTCAATCCGGACATCGTCCACTGGAGTGGATCGACCAGGCTTGATGCAGATGATATGTCCGGTGCGCAAGTTATCACGGTCTAAAATTCTTAAATCGGGTCCGGTTTTAATTTCTTCGCCTGAAATTCGAAACCCGAAATGCGAAGCACGAAACAAAATAGAATGACCGAAATTCAAAAAATTCAAACCTTGACGAGATCCGACAAAACAATTGCCTGTGCAGGTATTTTAAAGTTTTTGACATTGAGATTTCGATATTCGAATTTGTTTCGATTTTCGAAATTTGAAATTTGAATTTTTTCCGACAGTAGTATATAGCCTAACGTTTTTCGTATTTTCAGGAGATTGAACATTGAAGCAAAGAACCTATTTCACAGAACAGGAGATGAAGGCTTTCGAACCAGCAGAGAAGATCGGTATCGTGGCCAGCATCAATCCGCAAGGACGACCGCACGTTTCTTTAATTACTTCCATCATGTCGCCAAAGCCCAACCAGATTACACTGGGTCAGTTCTGCCAGGGATTGAGCAAACAGTATATCCAGGAAAATAATAATATCGCTTTTTTGATCATGACCATGGATAAAAAGATGTGGCGGGGCAAAGCAAAATGGACCCACCTCAAAAAGGAAGGCCCGGAATATGAGCGTTATAATGAAATCCCGATGTTCCGCTACAATACTTACTTTGGTATCAATACCGTTCACTATCTGGATCTTATTGAGACCTCCGAATGTGAGAGCCTTCCCATGCCGCAAATCGTCGTCTCCGCCATGCTCACCAAACTGGCAAAAAGCAGGGCCAAAACCGATATGGCCGAAAGAATCCTGACACCGTTTGCGGAAAAGCTTTTCAACCAGCTCGATTCATTGAAATTCATGGCTTATATAGGCCCGGACGGCCATCCGGCCATTATTCCGGTGATCCAATGCCAGGCGGCCGACAGCCGGACGCTGGCCTTTTCGCCCCTGGCATTCACAGAAGAACTTAACCGGCTATCTCCGGGAACTGAGGTTGCAGTTTTCGGTCTGACCATGGGGATGGAAGATGTCCTGGTTCGGGGGACTTTTCATGGCTTTAAGCGCTACCGATTCTTGAAACTGGGAACCGTAGACATTGAGTGGGTGTATAATTCCATGCCGCCCGGGCATGGACAAATTTACCCGGAAGTGGCACTGAAGGCGATGGTAGATTTTTAAATTGAAAATCGGCTGTTTGTATCTTCGGCCGTGAAATAGATTTGTCCAAAGTTATTTGTTATTCGTTAATCGATCGGCCATGTACGCTATGACTGAGTATCCTAACCCTATTAACAAATAGCTTTTAAGAACCCATTTACAGAACAAGGGCAGCTATATGAAACGTCAAGGATTTCTCCGCAGAGTTGCATTCCCCATAATACTGGTTACGGGCGTCATGATCGTGTCCATCAATGTCTATAATATTTCCCGGCACGTTGAAAATCGTATCCTTCATCTGATTCTATCCAACGCCGGCGCCGTATTCATGTTTTTAAGTATTTGGCTGGGAGCCTTATTGGGCAACACGATTGCTTTCTTCAGGGGGGCCTCTTTTGGCGAGAGATTAATTGTCTGTCTGGTGCCGCCCCTGGTCTGGTGCGCTAAAATTATCTATGACTTTATCGGAATATACTCGGTTGGAGAATATTTTTTTCTGGCGTTCCATCATTTTATTCTTGGCTGTCCGCTGGTGGCATTATTGTGCATGGGCATATCGGAGATCTGGTGTCGTATGATCGCAAAAAGAAAACCCGGATACGGCTCCCCGAATGTGTTCGCACTGAGCAATAGCCTTGTTCTGATTGTCAGTTTTACGTCGGTATTTTTGATGCTCTGGAATGGCGGTCACGCTTACTATTACCTTTACATGGATATTTATACCCGGCTATTTTTCTAAGGAGACACGGGATGCAGATTGCTAAAGAACCTGGTGCGTCTCAGGCAGGAGGACCAAAGGCTACCGGGCGAATTTTCCATCTGTTAGCATTTATTTTGATCGTTTGGTGTTTTATCCCTGAATATCTTTTTGCGAAGCAAAAAGATCCCAATATTATATTTATTCTGACCGACGACCACCGCTGGGATGCCATGAGCAGTATGGGTCATCCGTTTATAAAAACGCCGCATCTGGACCGGTTGGCTGATGAAGGTATTTTATTCGAAAATGCTTTTGTGACAACCTCCCTGTGCAGTCCTTCCAGAGCAAGCTTTCTGACCGGACAATACCCGCACCGTCACGGGGTGGTAACCAACCACACCCCATGGGACAACCGCAATGTCACCTTCCTTGAGTTGCTGAAAACTAAAGGATACGAGACGGCCTTTATCGGCAAATGGCACATGCCGGGTCAAGAGCTTCCCCGGCTAAGGGGCGTTGATCGATTCATATCCTTTACCAAAGAAGGCGGGCAGGGCATATACTACAACTGCCCGCTGATAATTGACGGGGTTGAAACTGAGAGAAAGGGAAAATACATTACAGAAGACCTGACCGACTTCGCACTTGAATTTATTGAGAAGCAGAGAACCAATCCCTTCTGCCTGTACCTATCCCACAAGGCGGTTCATTTCGGATTCCGCCCGCCGCCGCATCTCAAGGGAATTTACAAAAATGTTGATCTGAAACTTCCGCCCGAATCAGACACCTGGATTACCTATACTGATAACCATCCGTTTGTGGGAGCCCTCTTGCCCATGAACCTCCTGTATCGAAATTACTGCGAGACGGTTGCGTCCGTCGATGAACAGGTGGGGCGCATTCTGAATAAACTCGAGGAAATGCAAATTTTAAATGATACGGTTATAATTTACGCCGGGGACAACGGTCACTTCTGGGGTGAGCACGGTCTTTATGACAAGCGACTGGCCTATGAGGAATCCATCCGCATTCCCTTCATAGTGAGGTATCCGGGCATGGTAGAAGATCCGGGGCGCAGGTCATCCCAGATGATTTTAAATATCGATCTCGCGCCCACCCTCCTTGACCTTGTCGGGTTGGATATTCCACCGATTATGCAGGGGCAGAGTATTAAGACGATTTTGCAGTCTTCAACCGCCGCCGGGAGGCAATCCTGGCTTTATGAGCACTTTCCGGTATTTCCGATTCCCATACCCGGAATAACGGGCGTCAGAACGAATCGATATAAGTATATTGAATACCAGAATGATAAGCGACCAAAAGAAGTATTTGATCTCAAATCGGATCCGAAAGAGAAACACAATATCATTAATACGGATAAAGGCAGAAAATTAGAAAGGCAACTTAAGCAGGAGCTTGAGCGGTTGAAGAAGGAGACGGGCTATAGATTCCTATCTCACGGATAGAAGTGGTTTCAAATCTCAATCAAGAGAAACCTTAGCTCTGAAACAGTCGAAGGAAGTGAGAATGTCTGGAAATTATTGCAAAGTTCTTAAAATTGAGTTGGGCGCAGGAACAATTGAAACCATCGATCTCGATGAGGCCATGGTGCGGACCTATGTGGGGGGCAGCTCACTGGCGGCCCGGCTTTTTTTTGAGTCTGATGGCTATAAATATGAACCACTGCAGGCTGAGAGCCCTATGTACATAATGACCGGTCCGATGGTGGGCACTAATTTCCCGGGGACCTCGCGTTTCGTTCTTTGTGCCAGATCACCACTGACAGGCATCTGGGGAGAGTCTGCATCCGGTGGTTTCTGGGGTGCAGAACTGAAAAAAGCCGGTTTTGACGGTATCATCATTGAAGGAAAAGCCGCTGTTCCCTCTTATATTATGGTTGACGATTCGAATGTATCTGTGATGGATGCCGGGGAATTCTGGGGACTGGACACCTATCAGACCGTCGATGTGCTGAAAGATAAATATAAGGATCAAAGATCGGTGCGGGTGCTTGCGATCGGACCGGCAGGGGAAAATCTGGTCAAGTATGCTGCCGTGTGCAATGACAAGGCACACTACTTCGGGCGCACCGGCATGGGTGCGGTCATGGGTGGCAAAAATCTCAAGGCTGTTGTTGTGCGGGGAAATGGCAAGGTGTCCGTTGCCGATCAGGAAGCTTATCAGGAAGCCAGAAAAACGGCACTTGCCAACATCAAGGAATCCATGATTGCCGCTTCGATGCACGATCTGGGAACCGCCGCAGCTATGGATATGGGTATGATGACCGGCGATGTCCCCATAAAAAACTGGTCCATTGGCGAGGATTACGCATTGTCGGCAGCACTTGGAGGACCGGCGATCCACGAGACCATCCTCGAGGGACGTGTCGCCTGTTATGCATGCCCGATCGGATGCAAACCCGTCGTAGCGGTCGATCATCCTAAATATGCGATTTCAAAAGGCCCGGGACCTGAATATGAAACCTGTGCGAGCTTCGGTACCATGATCATGAACGATGATTTGAATGCGGTGGCCCATGCCAATGAACTTTGCAACCGTTTGGGACTGGATACCATCACTTGCGGTGCAACCATTGCATTTATGATGGATTGTTATGCCAACGGGCTATTGAGCCTGCAGGACCTCGACGGGTTGGATCTGATCTGGGGAAATGTCGATGCCGCCATCGAGGTAGTCAAAAAAATTGCCTGTCGCGAGGGTTTTGGAGATCGTGCGGCTGAGGGAAGCCAGGCTCTTGCAGCGTCTATCGGTGAAGCCGCTGAAAAATATGCGGTGACCGTTAAGGGGTTGGAACTGCCGATGCATGATCCCAGGGGTTTTCACGGGCTGGGTTTAGCCTACATGAATTCCAACCGTGGCGCCTGTCACCTGCAGCATACGGTTCAGGCGGTGGAGCAGGGGATGGTCGCCTGGCCGGAAGTTGGGCTGGAAGAAGATTACGCAGCCACTGAAAGTACCGGCAAGGCTGAAATGGTTTGCATCAGTGAGAATATCGGCCAAATAGCCAATGCAGCCTGCGTTTGCCACTTTGTGCACTGGGCGATGGGCCTGGAAAAATTTTTAGATGGGTTCAATGCGGTCACCGGTTATGGATTGGACATGGAGGAATTCATGGCTGCCGGCCAACGCGCCTGGGTTTTAAAAAGGGCCTTAAATAATATCATGGGAATCACGGCTGCCGATGACCGGCTTCCCCAAAAGGTCCTGACACCAACGGCCGAAGGCAGTGCAGCGGGCAGTGTACCGGATGAGGACCTGATGCGTAAGGAATACTATGAGATTCGAGGGCTGGACGAAAGGGGATTTCCAACCATCCAATTGCTGCGATCATTGGATTTGGAATTACTCCAGGCGGAATTAAATTCGGTTGCTAATAAAAAGGAGGTTGACTATGGCTAAGCTGGATGTGTTCAGTGACAAATGGTGCCAAGATTGGGAAGATAAAGTCAAAGCCAGTAAGGATTTTGCAGTTTACAACAAAGGATGGCAGGGTGACATCGGCTGCGTGATGCAAAAGGATCCGGATAAAAAGGTTACCGAAGACCAATACCTTTACCTTGATTTTGAAGATGGTGTCGTCAATGGGATTCGGATGGTTGACAGGGAGACGGCTGAAAATGCGAAATTTGTTATTAGCGGACCCTATGTGCGCTGGAAGCAGGTGGCCCTGAGGGAGCTTGATGCCGTCAAGGCTATGATGCAGGGCAAGCTCAAGCTCAAAGGCAATCTTCCTTACGTCGTCAAATATTTAAAAGGGGTCCAGGAGTCGATCAGATGTCTTACAGAAGTGGATAGCAGGTTTCCGGATGATTGAAAATTTAATTGAGTGATAGAATGCAACCCACAACTGACCGCAAACAACGGATGTTGAGCGTTCGTGCTCAACTGATTTAGGAGATACCATCATGCCATACGATGCTGATTTAAATTTCAATTACTTCGGGCCGACCAAAGTTGTTTTCGGGATCGGGTCGATAGCGGAGCTTCCCATGGAGATCGCGACTCTGGGGAAAAAGGCCTTTCTGGTGACCGATCAGGGTATCAGGGAAACAGGGCTGGCTGACCAGGTAACCGACAGAATGGGTGATTTACTGGCCGGGGTTTATTCAGATATACCCCAGGACAGCGGAATGGAGGTTGTCGATAAAGGCGCGGAAGCAGCGCTGGCGGCCGGGGCGGATGTACTTGTCAGTCTGGGCGGCGGCAGCGTCATCGACACGGCCAAGGGGATGTGCATTGTAATGAAAGAGGGGGGTAGTTTTAGGGATTTTCAGGGAATGCAGATGCTCACCCGGCCGCAGATACCGCATATTGTTGTTCCCACCACGGCCGGCACCGGATCCGAAGTCACCTCGGGCGCGGTGGTGATGGATCAGGAACAGGGGCAGAAGGTCATTATTTTTGAATATTTCAATACACCCAGGGTCGCCATTCTTGATCCGCGGATGACCGAAAAACTCCCGCCGTCCCTGACGGCGACCACCGGTATGGATGCCATGACCCATGCTGTGGAAAGCTATGTTTCGCAGCAGCGCAACCCGATTTCCGATGCCGCGGCTCTGCACGCAATTAAGTTGATCACAGCCTACCTTCCCGTTTCCGTGGATAACGGCTCGGACCTAGCTGGCCGCGGACAGATGCAGGTGGCGGCATTGCTTGCCGGCTGGGCGTTTTCGAATGCTATGGTAGGGCTGGTGCATGCGATGGCGCATTCTTTGGGAGCTGTATGCGGTATCGCCCATGGTTTGGCCAATGGACTGCTTCTTCCCCATGTAATGAAGTACAACCTGGAAGAGGTCCCGGAGCTGCTGGCCGATATTGCCGGAGCAATGGGAGCCGATATTGCCGGGATGGATTCCCTAAATGCCGGACAGACTGCGGTAAATGAGATGCAGGCGCTTTCAAAAAAAATCGGGCTGTCACAAAGACTGCGGGATTTAGGGGTAGAGGTGGATACACTCAAAGAATGTTCGGAGCTCAGCATGAGCGACGGGTCTATTATTTACAACCCCAAAATCATAATGGATGCTGAAGAAGTTTTTGCCGTCTACGAGGAAGCCTATTAAATGACAAATACGATTCAAGTCGATATTGCTGAAGGGGCTGAGGAAATAGGGCTTGCCGTAATGCTCCGGGATTTATTGATTCAAAATCTCGAGCAGAATCCGCATAAAATTTCCGATTTTAGCAAACTGAATATTCCGATCGGGCTTCACGTTTTCGATGTGGAAATCAAACTGACCCTTGATTTTTCAAATGAATCTTTGACGATTATAAACGGTGTGACAGGCCAGGGGGGACTAAACATCACCGCCGATTCCGGAACCCTCATGAATCTGTCCAATCAGCGAATCAAATGGGGGCTGCCCTACTACTTTGATGAAACCGGCAAAGAAATATTGGCAGCTATGAAAAGCGGCCGGCTTAAAGTCAAAGGAATGCTTCGCTATTTCCCGACCTTAATTCGATTTTCAAGGGTGATGTCGGTTCATTGATGCAAAGGGGTCATGCAAAGGGGTCAAGTCTGCTCTTGACTCTTAATTGTGTTTGTTGTTATCAAAATCGCCATAGCCAGGCCCTTGCGGATAGAATACGCCAATGCGTGGTATCGTATCCAAAACCGTGGGAGGCGCGGCGAACCCATCTTTGCAGACGCCCATGATTATAGCGGTTTTATTGACCTTTCCAAAGATACCCCAGAGGCATGGAATCTGAGTGTTGCCGCCTATTGCCTGATGCCCAAACATTATCATTTGTTGATTCAAGCGCCGGATGCCAAAATTTCCCGTTTTATGCACACATTGACGGCGTTTATACGTAAAAATTCAACCGGTATGCGAACACTACCGAATAAATAATGAAGAACTGCAGGTCTCCAAACGGGGAGTATTCAATGAACCCCGCAATATAGCGATATATTTAATCCGGCGGTTGAGGAGATAAAGTTTGAAACAGGTAGGCGAACAGTTTCAGATGAAAAAATACAATTCGGTAAGCAGCGTCATTGAGCTAACAAAAACAGCGATGGCAAAAGAGGGCAAATTGAGAAACCGGGTTGAAAGTATCGGTTTCGCGTTGAGCAAGAGTCAAGAGCAGACTTGACCCCTTGCGTTAATCCAACCGGGTACCTGTCAGCAGACATAATTTTGATGGCAGTTCTTTGTAAAAATGGAAAGAAGTTTTATTTTCATGTTCATGGATAAAAAACGCTCTGCCAAACGTTATCAGGGTAAATACCAAAAAAATTGGAGGCAAGTATGAAGATAGAAATAAAAAATAGAGATGGTTTTCGAAAAACTGTAGATCGACTGAGCACTTTCGCCCTGATTGGGCTGATGGTACTTGCCCTGGTCGCTTTGCCCCATAGTATTAAAATCAAAGCCAAATCGGGCTGGGTCGGGATTTCCCAGGCAATGGCCGATGATGGAGATGGCGGCGGTGACGGTGACGGTGATGGGGATGGGGATGGCGACGGCGACGGCGGTGGAGATGACGGCGACGGCGGTGGAGATGACGGCGACAGCGGTGGAGATGACGGCGACAGCGGCGGTGACGACGGTGACAGCGGCGGTGACGACGGTGATGTTGGAGATGACGGTGACGATGGTGACGACGGTGACGATGGTGACGACGCCGATGATTCCGCCGGTCACGATGCCGATGATGACGGTGACGATTCCGGGCAGGCCGGTGATGACAGCAGCGGAAGTGATAGCAGCGACAGCCAGGGGTCTTCCGGGGATTCGAGCAGCGGCACCGCTGATGCCGACAGTTCGAACGACAACCAAGGCGGGCTGGGCGGTGTCGGCGGGATACAGGGACTTTCACCTGTTTCCGCAGCTGATGAAGAGGGCCTGGTCGGCGACTGGGGTGGGAAGAACTGATACCGCACCGGGATGAAATTCCAAAATGAAGTCGTAAATTCATGAGCTCAAATCGTATCAAGCATATAACACCGCGGGAGGAGTCTCTTAGACAGGAGATCGTCAGCTTCCTTCCGCGGTTGCGACGTTTCGCAAGAAGTCTTGCCCGGGATCCGGACACGTCGGATGATCTTGTCCAGGCAGCCTGCCAGCGTGCCCTGGAGAGGCTGGATCAGGTTCGTGATGGAACCCGGCTTGACAGCTGGCTTTATCGCATCATCTATACTCGCTGGATTGATAAAGTGCGACGGGGCAAGACCCGGACCGCCACCCTTGTGCTGCTGACCAACGAAGATGCCGCGGTCGCAGCAGATGGTTCCGGCGGCAAGGACCTGGCCGTAGCACTGGATATAAAGAAGGCACTCGGGACGTTGCCTGCCGAACATCACGCTGCGATCATGCTGGTGAGCGTGGAGGGCTATTCCTATGAAGAGGCGGCATCTGTGCTGGACGTACCTGTAGGGACTGTTGCAAGCCGGGTTGCGCGGGGGCGAACCATGCTCGGCAGGTTTTTGACTCATGGACGGCCTGAGGACCGCCAGCCATCCAAGCGTCTTACCGGGGAGAGGGCAAAATGAGAAAGACATACGACGAGAGGATACTTTCGGCCTATATCGACGGCGAACTGGACACCGCCACCACGCATGAGGTGGATTTATTTATCGAGAAAGACGAAGCGGCCGCAAGATATATGCTGGACACGGTCAAAACCAACGCACTGCTGCGAGCCAACATGAATGCTGTCCTGCATGAGGAAATTCCGCAGCGTCTTTTGGATACACTGAGTCCTCAACAAATTGCCCGATCCCGTCGCAAGCCGTTGATCCGCAACCTGGTCCAGGTAGCGGCCTTTCTTATTCTGGGATTTCTCGGATTTGGCATTGGAATTCTGATGGAGCGCATCACCGGGCAAAATTTTCCCGTTGAGATTGCGCCACTGCCTGCCCGCTACAGCGATGTCGTTGATGCCGCCCTGGAATTCAACCTGAGCGGGAAACCGCGAGAATGGCAAGCACCCCGTGCTGCGATTGCCGTCACAGTTACTCCGGTAAAGACATATCGGGACCAAAGCGGTGTTTATTATCGCGAATATAAGCTGGAAGTTGCCACCGGGGCCGAACGCAGTCGAATTAACGGTCTGGCGTACCGCACGGCAAACGGCAAATGGAAAACCAAAGTGCTTTACTTTTAAAGATATGAAATTTATCCGGAACAGTTTGCAAGGAGTCGGTTATGAAAAGAGATAACATCAACATTATACGAATTCTGATAAAGATTGCCCTATGGATGCTCGCAACCCTAGCAGTTTATAGTTGTGCAACGATGCCGCAGACCCCTGGACCCCAACTCAGTCCTGCGCCGCTTCCCTCTTACCGTAAAGGGACCACCTTTATTTACTCCGACGGCAGGTGGGAGACCGTCGCGGATACTTCCCCGGGAGTGATAATCAGGAGCGACGACCGCGACAACGTCTCTATCGGTTCTCCGGACTTTACTTACCGCCCGTCGAAATGGGAAAGTAAAATCCGCAGCGTAACCCGGCAGTTTGGGCCGCGTACGGACTTATACACCCAAAGCGCCACCACGCTCTGGCCTTTGCGTACCGGTAATGTCGCCAACTATTCTGAAACCGGCACCTGGATTGAAAAAGACGGCACCGATTCGTCTTACCAAACCGCCTGGAGCTGCGTGGTTGAAGGCACCGAACGGACCTCGGTCATGGCGGGTGACTTTGACACCTATAAAATTGTCTGCAAGCGCTATTATGTTTCCAGGGGCAATAAAAAATCCAACCTGCGGGAGGCCAAGACCTGGAACTACGCGCCCGAGGCGGGGCATTATGTTCTTGCCACCACCAAGTACTACTATGACAAAAAGCCCCGGAGGCAGGAACTGCTTGCCGTGCTGCCGCCCCTCAACGGCCTTTCCGCAGGAGCGCGCCGTCAAATGGAGCGCAGTTTTCAGCAAGCCCTGGAGCGCAAAAAAAGCGGCCAATCCGTCCGCTGGTCGAGTGATAAATTGCAGGCCTCGGTGGAAACCATGCCCACCAAAACCTTCAAAACACCTCACGGAAACTACAGTCGCCGCTACGTTCAGAAGCTTACTCTCCCCGACGGTCAGCGCACCTACTATGGCATGGCAGTCAGGAACCCGGATGGTGTCTGGATCATTCCTCGTAAACAACGCTAAACTTACTTTGACCGGACAGAAAATTTCACCTTTCACCAAAATTTATAATTAGATGGAGTATCTATGATTCGGATTTCAATCTCTACGATAATCGTTTTTTTATCCCTCACAGCACTAACATCCTGCGGAGGCAGTGGCGGCAGCGGCAGCGGAAGTGATAGCAGCCCTGTTGGAAATTTAAATGCCAGCCTGAGTTGCCCTGATAACGATGGAGATGGTTATACCGGCGCTTCTTGTGGAGGCGTCGATTGCAATGATTTGGATCCGAATATCAACCCCGTTGTTCGCGAAATATGTGGGGATAACATTGACCAAAATTGCGATGGCAGCGATAAAATATGCAGCGGTGGTGGTGCCGCAGTACATGCAAACCTTACCTGGGACGGGAGTCCCGGTATTTGCCTATCCTGTCATACAGATGAAGCCAAAGATATGTATGCCTCTACCCACTATCAATGGCAAGGTGATGCACTTTACATGACCCATGGTCCTCAAAAGCAAGGCAAAATTGCCGGCGCTGTGAACAGCTATTGCATTAATATTTTAGGTAACTGGGCAAGTTGTGGCAATTGCCATGTAGGAATGGGGGCGCAGCCCCAAGCAGCAGACAACCCCACCCGAACCCAACTTGAAAACATTGATTGTCTTATTTGCCATCAGAAAGAATACAAGCGTACAAAAGTTGGCGGCAGCTTCTTGCCATCCACAGCGAACATGACCATTACTTTAGATCAGGCAGTCCAAACAGTTCATCTTCCTGAGAGAACTAACTGCCTGCAGTGCCATGCTAAGGCCGGGGGCGGAGATGCAGTAAAACGCGGAGATTTAGCCTTGGCAAGCGCCGATACTGCTGACGTTCAATACGACGTACATATGTCGGTTTCGGCAGGGGATTTAAACTGCCAGGAATGCCACATCTTCCGTAAACACAAGTTTGCCGGCAAAGGATCTGATATCCGGCCAACCGACCTGGATATCGACATTGCCTGTTCGGCTTGCCATACGGATAAAGCAAAAAGCAGCGGCCATTCCTCATCCACGATAAGCAGCCATGTGGCCAGGGTCGCCTGCCAGACATGTCATATCCCTTACTATGCGAAAGATGCTAATGATTCGGTTGCTACAGAAGCAACTGAAATCCACCGCACATGGCGGAGCACCTCCAGCCTGGTTGCCCCCTTCCATCCGGATAGCACTAAAGCAAATAGCCTGATTCCTAAATATCGGTTTTGGAATCGTTACAGCGAGAACTATCTGCTCGGTGATGTCGCCCAATATGATGCATCAACCGGCGGTTATCCTACCTCCCGACCTGAGGGATTTGTAGATGACGAGTCGCTTGACAACAAGTTGTATCCTTTCAAATATAAGACAGCCGAACAACCTATTCTGGATGCAACCGGTCAATTGATCGCATTGGATACAAAGGTCTATTTTGAAACTGCAAACCCTGATTTGGCAACGTCAACCGGCCTTGTTAATATGGGGTATGTCGGCAATGAGGCCTACAGTTGGATTATTGCCGGCACATTCCAGCTGCTCAATCATCAGATCAGCCCCGCTTCCGAGGCCCTATCTTGTTCGGATTGTCATGGCAGCACAGCCCGGATGGATTTGAAAGGTGAACTGGGTTATCAGCTTAAAGCCTCAGAGGCACAAGTTTGTACCCAATGCCACAGGAGAGAGGAAAGCGAGGGCTTCAGAGATTTACACGAAGAGCATGTCGAAGAGGCCAAGTACGACTGTTCACACTGCCACACCTTTTCAAGACCCGAGAGGAATTTAAGATAGACCGGCATTTTCATTCTTTTTCCATATCAACTTGTCCCTTCTTTTCCACGAAACCCTATCTTTTTGCCTACCCAGATGGTCAACGTATCGATCCCCTCTACAAGTCCGTCATACCTTTTCAGCAGGCAACCAGCATAAAGTTTTTAAATCATTAATATTTAAAGATTAATAAAGATATACCGATATATTATAACAGGGAAAATTATTTGAGATCCAAAAGGTATTATAGCGGTGGTCAAAAAAACGTTCCGCTATTCGAACGTCCTTTCTTTACAACCGCTTATACCACCCTTGCGTATTTCGGAACTTATTTTTCAAAAGCGGTATAAAGGGAAAAATGACATCTATTAAGGAATTGGACGTCAATCATCTTATTGGCAAAGAAATAGGGACATCAACCATTTTAAGCGAGTTGGCCCGTGGGGGCATGGCTATTATCTTTATTGCCTATCAAAGAACCTTGAAACGCAGAATCGCGGTAAAAATATTACCAAAAACCCTTCTGACGCACCAGAAGGCCGAGCAGTTTCAGCAGGAAGCCGAAGCAGCCGCAATCTTATCACATCCTAACATTATTCAGATTTATGACGTCGGTAAAGTTGACGAATTTATTTATTTTACGATGCAACTTATCCAAGGCGAACCGCTTACAAATCGATTAAAGCGCCTTAAAAAGCAAGTGCTGCCATCCAAGCGATTTATGCCTGTAAAAGTGATCATTCAAATTATGACTCAAATTCTCGAGGCCCTGGATTATGCACATCAACAGGGTATCATCCACCGGGACATCAAACCCGATAACATCATGATTGAGGAACACACGCAACGGCCCATAATTACCGATTTTGGCGTTGCAAAGGTCTTAAGGGAAGCGAACGAGGACCATTCAATTGCGCGGGGAAGCCCCTTGTATATGCCTCCCGAGCAAATTATCGATGAGTCAACAGATGAGCGCAGCGATTTATATGCTGCCGGTATCATGCTATTTGAGATGCTTGTCCCTAGACTGCCTCTGCCGAAGTTTGAATCCTATGAAGATCTTCTCAAACAGAAATTATTAAACAAAAAAGGGATTTTTCTAGCAAAGCCCTCTGAACTCAATCCCTTCCTAAATATGATGATGGATCAAATCGTTTTAAAGGCAATAACCTATGAGCCTGAAGAACGATTTGGGAATTGCTGTGAATTGAAAAATGCGCTCGAGGAATATCAAAAAAAGTATTTATAGATAGATCATAGGATAAAAAATGAAAAATTCAAAATTTTCAAAGAAAATTTCTGAAAAAATCTGCAGAACATTTTCATTAATGTTTAATCGAACCTCCATGTACAAATTGGACCATCCATTTGCTATTCAATCAATTGATCAAGCTTATAAAGCAATTCAAGTTGGCTTAAATGAATTTTCGCCAGTCGTACTTACCTTTAACAGAGATCAGTTTTTTATTGAGGATGAGCCTTTTGACCATCGGTTAAATACTTCAAGAATGGCTGCCCATTTCAAAAAAATTGGAATTCAATCGATTTCATTTGAAAAAGGAGTTAAGAAAACGGAAGTTGTTGAATTTGTGAAAATTTTCACCGATTCAAAAACCTATTCAACAGCCGTTTCGATGAAAGAAGCATTAGCTATGAAGAGGGTAACCAACCTCAAAATCAATCATTTTATTTATAAAAAAGTGACCAC
Source organism: Desulfobacterales bacterium (assembly GCA_049669725.1). Taxonomy (GTDB): domain Bacteria; phylum Desulfobacterota; class Desulfobacteria; order Desulfobacterales; family JAFDCJ01; genus JAFDCJ01. The sequence goes on along the minus strand of JBATKU010000155.1, from coordinate 12,989 downwards.
GGATGATGAAATTATTTCGAAAGATAAGCTCAAAGAAATATCAACAGATCCAAGGGATAGTTCTTCAAAAAAAATGTTAGGTGAAGTCGTCAATATGATGGCTGAAAGCATATTAATGGAAGAGGTAGAAAAATCCATTTCGCTTGATGCCCTTCTCGCGGATCCAGCGAAACTTTCAAAAGATATGATTGATAAGGATCTTGCACTGGCGAATAACAATCAAACTGAAATGCATAATATCGGCACTCACATTGCGGAACAACTTGATCTATTCAAGGAGGAAGTCCAAAATATCACAGAAAACGCTAATAACTTAAGTTTATCGAAATTGGCCGATGCAGTTTTCGATTTGAAAAAACAACTGATCAAAGGAATCGAATCGCAAAAAGAATTGGGGATAAACTATGAAAATGAGTTGCAGATTATTGATGAAGCCAATGCGCTTACGGACCATGTTTTAATACAACTTTTAAAGGATGAATACAAAAAAGGTGAAATCTCGATTCAGCGGCTTGCGCAGATCATACGGCGGCTGATACCAGAACCGAAAGAGTTAAGACGATTAATACCAAAACTTAGAGAATCCTTGCTTGAAGAAGGTATGCCCAAAAGTGATTTTTTTCAGCTCCTCCAGCAATTAGAAAATGAGCTGCAAACCGAAAATTTGGCCGGGTATCTTGAAAAAGGCGCCGAAGATATCGGTATTACATCAGAGGAATTAATAAATGAATTTAAAAATGATCCTTCCAGTGCGGCCGAACTTATTTATTTAGCATCCAAAATACGAAAAGGCACTGGAGATGAGGAGGTTCTAACAGATTTGTTAGTTGAGTATATAGAACGAATAGGATCAAAGATCGTGTTGGATGATGTAAACCCAAACGAACAAAAAGAAGGTGACGATCTAAAAAAAATCATTGCTGATGTTGAATCGGAAATTGTAAAAAAATTGGAAAAAAAGGGTATTGAGCCGGATGTTCTCAAAGCTGTTCAGCAAAGACTCATCGAACGAATGGAATCAAGCTTTAATGAAATTGCAGAAAATAAGGAAATTAGGCAAGACACCTCACCGCAAGCGGGGGAAATTGGGAAAACTACTATTTTCGCAATGCTGGAAGAAAGCGTCAATGAAGGCGAAGAGCTTCACAAAATATTAAAACAGGCGCGATCATCAATCGGTGAACGGGGTATAGACGAAAATAATTTTCAGCAGCTTTATTCTGAAATTCAGAGGCTCATGAAGCTTCAAGAAAAAAGTGAAGCGAAATTAGACAATAGAGAAAAGAAAGCCCTGCCGAATGGTATATTAGGTTACAATCAAACCCTATTGTACATCGAAAAAGAGATATCCCGCAGTCTTCGCTATGGGACGCCCTTTTCAGTTGTAACATTTTCTGTTCAAAAGATAATTCCCAAACAACCAATCCCAAATGGATCTATCAAAGGACACCTGGTAAACAATCTAATTATGGCTGAATTGGTCAATATTCTAAGGGATGCAGATTTAGTCGGCATTTTAACAAAAAAAATTCTAGCTGTTCTTCTCCCCATGACTGAAAACCAGAATGCCAAAATAGCCATGAGCAGGCTACTAAAAGGCTTACATGCAAAAAGTTTTCTAATAAGCGGGTTTTCCTTTTCGGTGAGATTTGCAGGAGTTGTTACGTCATTTGATGTTGACCGAACACCTGATTGGGCTTCTTTTATTCGCACTACTGAGAACGAACATAGTGACTTTTTAGTACGCCTGAAAAATATTCAAGACTTATACTAAAATAACATCCAAAGACTTTTCAGGGGCCAACTATCTCAGGCCTAAAGTTTTAATATAATTTTCCGATAATAAATAGTATCTGAAACCCTGGATAAGAAATTTATAATGGGGCTAAAATCTCACATGAAAAATTGGGAAATTAAATAATATGGCAACGATAAAGCTATTATTTAAAGAAAAAATTATCGAAAACTATCAAATGGGGGTGGGCGATACATTGCTTATCGGCAGGGATAATGTCAATGATATTGTCATAGATAATCTCGCTGTTTCGGCCCAACATGCAAAAATTGAATCAATCGGGAAGGGGTTCCTATTTGTTGATCTCGATAGTGAAAACGGTTCCTATGTGAATCAACATCACAGTAAATCCCATTGGTTGAATCATAGTGACCTTATTACGATTGGCAAACATACCCTTGAATTCTCGAATCAAACGAACCCAAAACAGCAGAAGATAAAATCATCCATGATTACCAGGACGATGCAGTTAGATAGCAAAAAAATCCAGGAATTAATGAAATCGAATGAGTCAAAAACCAAAGAGAATATTGATGCCAAGGGAACCAATATTGCAAAAAAAAGCAAGCAAGTTGCTATGTTATCCTATTTGTCCGATAATAAAAAGGACGTTCGATTGATTGAGAATTTGATTAAAATCGGAAAAGACTCAAAATCTGATGTTTTAGTCAAGGGATTTGGGGTTGGAAAAACGGCTGCTGTTATCAACAAAATGGCCAATGGTTGGTACATCAGTTATGTCCGCGGTTTTACAAAACCGCGTGTCAACAGGACACCATTAATAAAGCCCGTTAAGCTCAATCATTGTGATATTATCACAGTCGGATCGACAGAGCTTCAATTTTTATTAGGGCACCCAAACTAAAATGAACTACCCCGCAGCAAGCAACGGGGTATCAACTTGTTGACATTAGAGCTATCAACAATGGTAAAATCTGTAAATCGCTGTGTATGTATGCGCAATGATTTAAGTCGTTCTGTATAATTTGAGATTTCGGGTCGGGCTATCGCTGCCCCCGGTCCTTGAATGACATTATGCGATCTGAAAAAAGTTTGGCACACGTCGGGCAATAGTTGTGATGCGCTTTTACATCAGTGTGGGTTGAAGTCCTTTTATGGATATGATTCAGGAATTTTGGCGTCGCATACAGCTTGCCGCAGCCCTCACATTGTTCCAGTGGATGTTGGCCGATAACCTCATCGCGGATGGATATGGTTCTCACGTTTTCATGATCGTCAACCTTGATCGCATCTGTCGGACAGATATTCGCACAGGTGGCACAGCCGATGCAATGGCCTTCGATGGGGGTGACATAATTCATCCCATCCCTTTTTTCCATTTTAAGGGCTCCGGGTCCGACGATTTCCTTGCAGATCCGGATGCACAAACGACAGCGAACACACCCATCGGGCGGTGGTCCCGGGTCTATATTATAGGACCTGGCAAGCTCAATGATGGCTTTGGATTGGGGAGCCATTTGCAGCAGGCTTTTGAAGGCCCAGGTTCTTGCACGGACAACGGCCTTTCCCCGGGTTTTTATATTCATCCCCTCCTTTACCTTCAGAACGCAAGACAGCATCGTAACCCGTCGTCCGTTGGATCGGCCCGGCACTTCAACGGCACACAAGCGGCATGATCCCGAAGGACTGAGAGACGGGTGATAGCACAAAGTGGGGATCCGGATGCCGTTGGCTTTGGCAACCTGAAGAACGCTCATCCCATCCTCAGCATCATATTCGTGGTCATCTATGGTAATCTTTGGCATCCTTATTCCTTTTTGAGATAGCTTCTAATCATCCAGATGCCTTAGACAATCCTGGGGAAAACGGTGCGTTCCTTTTCCCTCCAGACTGACCTCCACTAAAGCATCGGGATCGTTTATGGAGGCATCCGGATCGGTGATGATACCGTGCAATCCGACATACGCATCCATGTAGCTTTCCCAGCTTTCGTCTTCTGATTTCTTGAAAATTACTACTTTCTGACCACGGCGGAAAACCATTTGATTTCTCCTAAAGAAATGGTACTCGATACTCGTTGCTGGTCTCTAGTCGCTGGTCGCTGGCTGCCGCTCTGAATTTCGCAGTTACCAGGAGCCAGCCGCCGGGATCCAGAGGCCGGAAGCCAGAGGCAAAAGCCCAGGGACCAGCAACCCTGAACCCTATACCTTTTTTACCGATGTAACGTCGACACCGTATTTGGCAGATGATTTCCGGGCGCATGCATCACATAAGCGGCGATCATCTGCAATCCTGGCCACCTCATTGGTTCGTTTCTGAACAAAATCGAGGTATCGGGCCGGTCCCATTACCGCCCCACAACTTTCGCAATCCAGCAGTTTTTGCCGATTGAGGATAGTCCCACAAAGGGCGAGAACTCTCTCCCCATTCCTGTCTTCCATCTGCATCGCCCCGGTCGGACAATTGGTGGCACAGGCCCCGCACAATATGCATATATCTTCGGTAAGCCTGAAATCAGTTGCGACCGGATGGTCAAAGTCGAAATAACCCATTTGCAGGGCATTAACGCCCATTTTATCACGGCAGACCTCGACACATTTGCCGCACCGCAGGCAGATATCGCAGCGCAAACAGCGTCGGGCCTCCTCCCGCACCCCCTTCTCAGAATAGCCAAGCTCGACCTGTTGAAAAGTGGTGCGTCGGCGGTCGATATTCAGCAGTGCCATCTCCGGTCGCTGTAGGGTCATTTTCTCAGCGGCGGTAACTTGCAGATGATCAATTCTTCCGCGACGGGTCGGTACCGGCGGCATCGTCGGCTGGGGCATGCCGGATAAATAGCGGTCAATGGATTGCGCCGCCCGTTTGCCGCCGCCAATGGCTTCGATGACGGTTGCCGGACCGGTAACCGCATCGCCGGCTGCGAAAACGCCTTCCATATCAGTTTCCATGGTGGCCATTTGAACATTGATGGTCCGGCGGCGCGTCCATTCAAGGCCTTCCAAAGATTCCATGCAGCCGGTATCGACTTGCTGCCCGATGGCACAGATGATGACATCGGTTTCGATGGTAAAATCGCTGCCCTCTTTGGGGACCGGGTATTTTCGATCCTGCCCCGGCTTGCTGACCAGTTCGGCCTGCAAACATCGCAGACCCTTTACGCAGTTGTTGCTGCCGGTAACTTCCGTAGGTACAACCAGAAACTGGAACTTGATCCCTTCTTCTTCGGCCTGTTCGATTTCTTCTTCGTCGGCCGGCATTTCGGACCGGGTCCGACGATATGCCAGGGTGACCGATTCACAGCCCAGCCGCAGACAGGTCCTGGCCGCGTCGATGGCCACGTTTCCTCCGCCGATGACCACCACGTGCTTTCCCGGAACCTGCCGGTCTCCCAATGCGACGCGCCTCAAAAAATAAATAGCCTCAATGACCTGCGGAAATTCGGTCTCTCCCGGTACGCCCAGTTTAAAAGATTTATGGGCCCCGATAGCAAAGAAGAAGGCGTCGAAGCCCTCTTCTTTCAATTTTTGAAGATTTACGTCCCGGCCGAAGCGGGTGTTAAACTGAAATTCCACACCCAGATCCTTCAGCATGGCCACTTCGCGATCGATAACTTCCCGGGGCAGGCGATAGCGAGGAATACCCAGCAGAAGCATGCCGCCGGCTACCGGTTGCTCCTCAATAACCCTGACACCGTAACCTTCCAGGGCCAGATAATAGGCGGCGCTCATTCCGCCGGGGCCGGCACCGATGACACAGACCTTCTTGTTTTTATCCGGCGCTTTGGGCGGATTTTTATAACTGCCTTCCGACATGGCTCTTTCGGCCGCAAATCCCTTTAGAGTTTTTATGGATATCGGGGTGTCAATGCGCGCCCGCACACACATGAATTCACAGGGTCTGGTGCACACCAGTCCGCATACCCAGGGGAAGGGGCAGTCCTGGCGGATGACCTCGACGGCCTCGGCATCCCGTCCCATGCCGATGAGCGTTATATAGGTTGGTATATCCAGCCCGGACGGGCAGGTCATCTGGCAGGGGGCGGGTGCCAGTTTTACGCAGTCTCCGGTAGCACAGTTATGGGTGTCGATATGGCTGGCAAATATTTCCTGGTGTTGGCTCATGGTTGAACCAACCAGTTTCCCAACTTCTGTTGAAGTTTCAGTTTTGCCCTCCTGCTCCAGTTTTTTGGCCAGTGATGTCAATGCCGGCATGTGCTCTGCATCGGCCCCGCCCCAGGCAACATCCCTTAACAGCCGCAAAATGTCTTCGGCCCTGCGCCTGTCTCTGGGATTGGTCAGTCGACCGGAATCAACGGCAGTCTCCAGATTGCCGATTAAATTACTGACCGGGCATATATTTTCGGGCATTTTTTCCCTCTCCTATTCAAAATCGGCAACCAGGCGTGCGTGCCTTTCGCGGCTTGTCTTGCTTTTTGCCGATGGGTCGCCGAAATGCAGACATTTGGTGACGCACTTGGTGACACAGGCCGGTTCTAAACCCTGATCGACCCGGTCCATGCAGTAATCGCATTTAACTGCTTTGCCGGTCTCCGGGTTCCACTGGGGAGTACCCCAGGGGCAGGCCGTAATGCAGGCCTTGCAGCCGACACAAAGTTTGTCGTCCACAAAGACAATGCCGTCCTTGGGCCGTTTTTGCATGGCCCCCGTCGGGCAGGCAGCCACACACCAGGGATCCTGGCAGTGGAAGCAGGGCATAAATACATAGGCCATGCGCGGGAGATTGTTGACCTTTTTGGGGCCCACCGGGATGATTTGGGTCAGCCTGGGTCCGATGGGCAGATTGTTTTTGGTTTTGCAGTGGGACTCGCAGCTGAAACATCCGATACAGCGTTTGGTGTCCTGGTATATATAGTACTTGCTCATGTGCTTTCCTCCAAATCTTAAGCTAACTAATAACGAATAACAATTAACTTCAATCGGCTTTTTCAACTTTTACAAAGCATTCCATCAGAGAATTGGCGCCTCCGACCGGATCGTAGACATCCAGCAGGCCGGTTTCAAACCGATAATCTCCCAGCCCTTTGTTATAGCCCCGGGTCTGCCAGGGCACTTTGCGGCCAAACCCGTGGACCATGAATACCGATTCGGGATGAATGAACTCGGTCACATAGGCATTGATGGTTCCCGAGTGGCTTCCGTCCGAGGAGGATACCCGGACCAGATCGCCGTGGGCAACACCCATTTTAGCGGCCTCGTCAGCATTTAACCACAGCTGATTTTCCGGCATGATTTCGCTGAGAACCGGATTGTTTTGCGTGCGCCCATGGGTATGCACCGGGCTGCGCCCAAAGGCCAGACGATAATGGCCCTTATCGGGTTTTTGAGGTCTCTCATAGGGCTTGAATGATTCTATCTTGCTTTCCTGCAGTCGGCTGGAAACAAATTCTATTTTTTTGGAAGGCGTCTTGAACTTAAGATCCTTCATACGGTCCCACCAAACCGGTTTATCCGTCAGCGATACCGAGCCTTTGTTCTCAAGGTCGCTTACCGTGACTCCCGTACCTTGAAGTTGGAATTCCCAGAACTCTTCCATATCCTTGAATTTAAAATATTCACCGGCTCCCAACCGTTCGGCCAGAGATTTGAAAATCCACCAGTCCGGTTTGGCATCGTTGCGGGGTTCGACTGCCTGTTTGCGGATTCCGAATGAAGGCTTCAAGCCCTTGCCGGTTGTCAGGACACTTGATTTTTCCAGATAGGTTGCCGACGGCAGCAATACATCCGCATACCAGCCGGTTTCGCTGTAATTGGCATCGATGGCAACCAGCAAATCGAGTGTATCAAAGGCCTTCTTCTGGGCTTCCGGATCCGGCAGGCTTAGAAGCGGGTCATGCCGGAAGGCGATGTAGGCTTTGACCGGGTAAGGTTTGCCGCTCAGCAGCGCTGGATAAAGCAAATGCAAAAGCCCCGGCCCGGACTCGAAATGTTTATATTTCCAGCCGCAACCGTCAACCCGCTTTTCTTCCGGCTTGGCAATGGTGTCCAGCAGGGCGTTGAGCCCTTTGGCACCCACATCGCCCGGGCCTTTCTGAAAGAACAGACCGCCGGGGGTTTCAAAGGCGCCCATTAACGCATTGAGTATATAATTGGATCGTATCGAATAAAAGGAATCCGAATAGCGCGCCATCATCCAACCGGGATGAAAAATTACCGCTGGACGGTCTGCTGCAATTTCGTGGACAAACTCTATGATTTCGTTGGCCGGAATTCCGGTTTCCGCAGAAGCCCATTCGGGCGTATAAGTACCGACAAACGATTCCAGCTCTTTTAATCCCAGCACCCATTTTTTGACAAACTCGGCATCATAAAGTTTATCCCGCAGCACGGTGTGAATAAGGCCCAGGTTCAGGGCATAGTCCGTGCCGGGGCGGATGGCCCAGTAGCGTGTTGCTTTCATGGCGGTGCCGGCGGCCCGGGGATCGATATAGGTAATTTTCCCGCCCCGATCCAGCATGTTCATGATAGCGCCGGCCGCCTTGACCCGCAGGGATTCAAAGACATTTCTGCCGTATAGAACCAGGTGTTTGCAATTGCCGTAATCGTAGTTGAAGGTTTTACGGCCTGAGCCGAAGAGTGAAAGTGACGCGTGCTGAACATTACGGGCACAGGTGCAATCATGGTTGTAATAGTTTGGCGAGCCGATGGCTCTTAAAAAACTGCGATGGATATCTCGAAAGGGACCTCCCCGGTCGCTCAGGGCAATGGCTTTGGCGCCGTCCTTTTTTATGATAGTTTGTAATTTTTTGGCAATGTAATCCAGGGCCTCATCCCAGCTGACCTTTTTCCATTTGCCTTCGCCTCGTTTGCCTTCCCGAATCATAGGATGCTGGGGCCTTTCATAGTCATAGAGCATGGCAAGACCGGCGGAGCCTTTGGCGCAGAGCCGTCCGGCCATACCCGGGTCGTTGGGGTTGCCTTCGATCCATTTGACGACACCGTCTTCGACGTCGACTTTAATAGGGCATCTGACCGTGCACATGCCGCAAATGCTGAATACCGATTCTTTCATAACAGCTTCTCTCCTTCTATAGTCATTCATTTTGGCTTGAGCGACGAAATTGATAAATAGATATAATCGAAATCGCAAAAAAAGTTAAGCACAAAAATGGTGGCTGAATATCTGTCAGCAGACTTAAGCCATAATATTTGTTGCACTGCAATAAATATTATGTATTTATGGGTCTAAATATTTTCAGCTACCACAATTGACCTTCTGATCTACAGCATTATTATACATAGATGCTATCACCGACGGCACCGGCGGCCGGCCGGCTCTCAGATTGGATGTTACTATTTATATTACAAAGGAGGTAGAATATGAGGAAGAATTTTTTGGTTTTTTGTTCGATTTTGCTGTTGTTTACAGTCGCGATTCCACTTATCGGGCCGGCGGATGCCTTTGCCGACAAACTGTCGGAAGCTATTGCCTCAGCACCGCAGGGCACCGGTAAAGGGCAGATCGACCCGAAGGCAGCTCCGGGCTACCTGGGCATTAACGGTGCGCCTGACATCAACCTGCTGATCGGCCTGTTGTGGGCCATCTGGGTGGGCTGGATCTTTTCAACGGTGGGTGCGTTTGGCGGGATTATGGCCGGTGTCGGTCACATGACCATATATGGACTGGGAGCCTATGCCAAAACCTTTAAGGATACGGCCCCGCCACTCAACAAATTTGTCACCGACAGTATCCGGGTTTCCAATCAGTGGCTGGTCGGGCTTTCCGCCCTGGTTTCCAGCATCAACTACGGCCGGCAAAAAAGGCTGGTGACCGCCCTTGGATTTTTCCTGGGTATTGGTGCCCTGTTTGCAACCCTTCTGATTGTATTTACCACAGCCGGTAAGCTGTCATTCTCCCAGTACCAGGGCTGGTTCGGACTCTGTGTGTTTGTGATTGGCGGTTTCATGATCTATGAGATGACCCCCAGGGGCCAGGCTTCCAAAAAAACGGCCCAGGATGCCGCCAAGGCTTTTGAGAGCAGTATCAAGGAGAAAAAGGACATCACCGAGCAAGGAATCAAAACCGTCAAATTGAGCCTGATGAAGACCGAGTTTTCCTTTTTCGGCCAGACCTTTACCTTCAGCCCCCTCTGGGCCTTTGTGGGCGGTTTTTTTATATCGGCCATCGCCTCATTTTTGGGTGTCGGCGGCGGATTTCTCTACGTGCCGTTTTTGACCAGCGTTGTCGGCCTGCCCATGTTCGTGGTTGCCGGCACTTCGGCCTTGTCCGTTTTAATCGGAATGATCTTCGCCATTTTTAACTTCATGGTTCTCAAGGGCGTGATGGTTTACTGGCCGATGATCGGAGCCGAACTGGTCGGTATCTTTATCGGGTCGATGATTGGGCCCCGGACCGGCAAGTATATTCCGGCCAAAGTACTGAAGGGCATTTTTATCTTTCTTGCCATCTTCATCGGCCTGCGATACACGCTGAGAGGATTTTTCGGAATCAGCATTATCTAAGATCGACATAACATGCATATGTCCGGGTTCCGGGATTAGGCCCGGAGCCGGACATCATGCCATTCGGCCTTAACTTGTGCCGCAATTTTTTCAGGTCGCCGTACCCATGACAGCCTTTTTTTCAGCATTTAATTATCATATCGACGGTTTTCTGATCTTTTTTTACCGTCTTACCGGTTATGCCCTGGTGGACTATATTATCGGAACGATCTGTCTGGCTTTTTTTTGTGTTGTCATCGGAGAGATCTCCGTCTCCCTGGCCCTCAAATTTAATCGGCGCTATTTTGACGAAATGAACGAAGAGATGCTAACCAAGGAAAGGCTGTCTCTGCAGGCTTACAAGGCCGGGGATGTGGCGGGTTACAAAGGACTCAACAAGGAAGCCACCGATGTCTGGGGCAGGCGGTTTTTCACCATGGTGGGATACTCGGCCGGAATACTGTGGCCCATACCGTTTGCTCTGGGTTGGATGCAGATGCGATTTGCCTCTGTGGAGTTTGATCTGGCCTTCCCGTTGTCACTGATTTTCGGTAATTCGGTGGGATATATATTTACCTTTATTCCCATATATATTTTATGCCGGATTTTGTTTAAATATATGCGTCCCCATTTGCCGTATTTTAAAGGGATTCAGAATATCCTCAACGAATACGACACTAAAAAATCACCCTAACCATCCCATCATCGAACCCACCGGTGTTCCCCATCCTGCCGCGTTACCGCCAGATGGTTTCTATCCAGCCCTATATAAATCGTCCACATTGAAAACACTATTTCCTGAATAAGATGTTTTTATGCAGGGAATGCGACTTGACACCACTAGTATGAATAGAAATATTTAAGTCAGTAAATTATTGTGACCAAACCGGATGCCCTGCTTTTCGTGCCGATGCAGCCTACTCTCTATTTCGAATTGCGGCGGCTGCTTAAGGGATCAGAAACCATACCATCACAGGCGGTGATTCGTCCGAAACGGTATTCAGATTATGGAAAATGCCAAAATAAATACACCAGCAGTTGGGGGGGGCCGCAATCAGATATCTGACGATGTCTTTGTAAACCACCCGTCTTTTGGTGAAGCCTTTAGATTCTGGCTGAAACTGGGGTTTATCAGCTTCGGCGGTCCGGCCGGTCAAATCTCGATTATGTATCAGGAACTGGTCGACAAAAAAAGATGGGTCAGCAATGAGCGTTTTTTAAATGCCCTCAATTATTGTATGCTGCTGCCGGGCCCTGAAGCCCAGCAACTGGCCGTCTACATCGGCTGGCTGCTTCACAAAATTCCGGGAGGCATCGTTGCCGGCCTGCTTTTCTTGCTGCCTTCCATGTTTATTCTTTTTGCATTGAGCTATACCTACGCCGCCCTGGGAGACATTTCCTGGATCGCGGCTTTGTTCGGCGGCCTGAAAGCGGCCGTGATGGCGATCGTGGTCACGGCGGTCATCAAGATCGGCCGCAAAGCCCTTAAAAACGCCGTCATGGTGATGCTGGCCGCCGCTTCCTTTATTGCCATCCAGTGGGGCGGGATGAGCATTATCACCGTTATCATGGTCGCCGGGGGGCTGGGGATGATAAACGGAATTTTTATTAATTGAACCCTACTTTGAAATGAAATTCCTGTCTTTCTCTAAAAAAACCAGAACCAGATTTTCCTGAAATTTTTGGCGTCGAAACTCCTTGTAGCCGAGCTTGTGGTACAGATATATATTGCGTTGGCTGTTATCTCCGGTGAACAGCTCAAAGCGTTGGGCCTTATCAAAACAGGTTTCAATTTCATTCATCAGCCGGGTGCCGATCCCCTTATTTTGAACGTCCGGGTGCACAACCAATCGACCGATGTGGCAGACCCCTTCTGCCATGTATGCCCTGACCGACCCCACAACTTTTTCCTGAAGGACGGCTTTGAGAAAAATCTGATTGTCAAATTCAGCCGTTATTTGAGCAATCGTCTGGGTGAGCGGCGGGATGCTGTCATTGTTGTATATCTCCGCCTCACTAAGGTACGCCAGTTTTTGCAGGTTTAAAATAATTGCGGCATCTTCAACCTGAGCGCGTTCAATCAATAAGCTTTTCATACCGGTATTGTTTTCCATTTCTTAAACATAAAATCTCATTATCGGTCTGGTTTCCGAGCGCCTTTCACATTCAACAAAGCCGGCCTTTTTAAAAGAGGAGGCCAGGCCCGTCCAGGCAAAGACATCAGCGGTTTTATCCTTTTTGGGTTCAACCGGATATCCCTCAACAATCTTGGCCCCCTGGTTTTTGACGTAATCAACGGCAGCTTCTAAAATCAGGACACTAAGACCCTTTTTACGAAAATCCTTGTGGATGAAGAAGCAGGAAATTGACCACACCGGTTCATCATCGATCTTTTTTAAGACTCGCGAGCGCTCAAGAGCAGGGAATCTTTGCCTGGGTGCCACCGAGCACCATGCTATCGGCTGCTTTTCCGAATAGGCCAGCAGCCCCGGGATTTTGCCGGATTCCACGATGGCTTTCATGGCCTGACGGTTGGCCTCACCTTTTTGCTGTTCAAACTCTTTGCGGGTTAACCGCCACAGCATGCACCAGCATCCGCCGCAGGCCCCCTTTTCACCGAACAGGGTTTCAAAATCAGGCCACCGCTCTTTGGTGACTGGATTGAATTCAAGCATTAAATTTTTTAATTGCTGCGCTTTCATAATTTTTACCCAGGCCTAATATGTTTCTTAGCTTTGTGGGAGCGGCTTTCCAACCGCGATTGAGCTAAAGCC
>JBATKU010000154.1:0-38542 GCA_049669725.1 Desulfobacterales bacterium | reverse complement strand
CCCCTTTTGGCATAGAAACCAAAGCGCACTTTGTAGATCGGCCCAACCCAGTGGAACAGATGCTCCCGTTCTTGGGTTCGAGCGGTCGAAAAAAGAACCACATTGGGCCGGCTCAGGGCCAACTGGTAGCCCCGGGCCCATGTCAATACCTGAATCTCGGCCGGCAGGTTTAAACGGCGCATAATTTCGCGCACAATTTCGGTGGATGAACCCGTAAGGATACCGTCTTTGATGAAATTAAAGGGCGGATTTTCTTCGCTGACGATCGTAAGCTCCTGGGCCAGTCCGTTGGTGACCGGCAGCAGAACAATGAGCAAGATACCGATGGCAAATTTACGCTTCAAAACAATTTCCCCCTATTTTTTCCGACCCTGAAGGGCGGGTTGAACGAAATCGAAGTCTGCTAACTGTATCCTGAATTTTTGAGATAGCTTCTTTAATAAAAACATAATATTAGCCGCATATCAATTTCAAGACAAAAATTATCGGGTCGACCTTGGCACCGGGCCAAGCAGGTGATGCTAAACTATAAGGCTTCAATAATCGTTACGCCCTGACCGGTCTCCAAAGATTCCCGTCATACCAGATTCTAGAAAAGGGTTTCCCCACGGGTAGTATCGAAGTCGGCAGGTGATCGGGGACAATGCGGATTTCTTTTTCCCGGTAAAGCGGGTCCCAGGGCTCGACAATGACGGCGCCTTTGGTCAAAGGCACCAGCCGGGGAAAAATGGCCTGACCCCAAGGCCTCTGGCAGGACTCTGTGTGCAGATCATTTAAGCTCTGGTATTTCAAAAGTTCGTGCAGGGTCACCAGGGTTGGAGGGCTTAAAGAAATTTTGCCGTCCATGTTGCCTGTCAGGCCTTCCTCAGGGCTTATCCATAGTCCTTGAACCGTCTCTCTGGAATCCGGTCGACAATATTGACCCGCCGGCATGTCGGCCATGAAAAAGCGGGTGTCAAAACGATGCTTCATCCGTTCAGGGGTTATCCAATGAGACCATCGTGAGAGCGCGGTCAAGTTCAGGCGCCAATTGCTGCGGGCGACAAGCTTTACGAACCAGTCTTTGGGCAAATTTTCGGCCAGCCGCAGACTGCAGACCTTTTCCAGTTTTTTCTCGAATTTATCATCATTGCATGCCAGAAAAACGCCTGCTTCTTCCAAAGTTTCGCGAATGGCGGCAACACAATACGTCAGAGCACTTTCGGCTGTCAGGTCCCCTCCAAACCGGGTGGCAATTCCGTCCAGATCCAGATTACTGTGGGTTTCAAATACATTGATATCCCGGTCTTCAGTATCAAGCGTTCCCCCCGGAAATACATAGTTGCCGGCCATAAATCCGCTTTTAGAACTTCTTTTAAGAAGATAGATCTGAAGCCTGCCGGCGCGTTGGCGGGTGAGAATAACTGTGGCAGCTCCGACGATATTTTGATCTGTATTTTGGTCAGTATTCATCGGCCTAAAATAGCAGTGCCCGAAGCCGCGGTCAAATAAAAAGGATAGAGCTTGACTTTACTTTCTGTATCGGTCTAATTGTTAAAAACACGCTGTACCTAATTAACAAGGAGCGAACTGCATTTGTTTTCAGCAATTGAAATTATCGATCTCGCGATAAAGCTGGAAAAAAACGGTGAAGCCGTTTACCGCGGCGCCATTGAAAAGGTATCCAGTCCCGAGTTTGTCCCGCTTCTAGAGTGGATCGCTGATGAAGAAGTAAAGCATGCCGACTGGTTTGCCCAATTAAAGCTTAACCTCGAAACAAAAAATGAAAATCCTTTTGGGGAGGAGATGAGCCGCGAGCTTTTTAACGAGATGCTGGGGGACAAAAATTTTTCCCTTAAAGATATTGATTTTTCATCCATTGAGGAAATTGATGACCTGGTCGAAATTTTTGTCGAATTTGAAAAGGATTCCATCATCTTTTACGAGGTATTGAAACCCTTTGTAGAAGACCCCGCTGCCCGGGACTATTTGAAAAAAATAGTTGACGAAGAGAAACGGCATATCGAGCGACTAAATGAATTCATCGGCCGCAAGGATGTGTTGACCACGATTATTGACTAATCGTTGATTTCTTCCCCCCTGGGATTGGTACCGCAGTTACTGCTGCCGGCTCTCAGCTCTAATCCCCCCCATCTATGAAAAAAGTTTCCGAATGTGAAATGAATTTCCCAATTTTTTGCCCCGTACCTGCCCATTTTAAATCCGCCCATCAATCATTTATACATCGTAACTAACTTAAATCATATAATTTTACTGTTTTATTCAACTCTGGCATGATTGCTGCTACATGAATTTTATATCGTACTTGCAAATGGTCTTATGGATCAGCAAGGCCTTCATCTTAAATATTCGGGTTTGGGTCTTATTTCCTCGTATTGAGGGTCGACTCCTGGGACTTTACAGCAATTACCGTCAGGGGGGAATAGAAAAGGAGCGTTTATGAAGGGAAAGCTTAACCGCAAAAAAAAAGAGTCCGCCGGGGAGGAGAATCCCATTATTCCATTGGAGGATAAAAAAGACAGCGGTAAGATCACAGGGGAAAATAGTAAAGACACCCTGGTATTTCTTGTGGATCGGCGCAAAAAAAAGATAGATCATACCATCACGACCCCGGATAAATACATCAGCCGCTATCACTATGACAGCAAGAATCTGGATAGATACATAGAGCTATGCCCCCATTGCAGGAAACCGACACTGGACGCTTATCGCAGAACAGTGGCCGATAGCGCCCTAAACTACCTCGAAGCACGGGAGGAAAAAAGGGGGCGTCGATCAAATCGAAAATTATTTGCCGGATTGGCAGCCGGGGGGCTGGTATTTTCCACCGCACTTTATTATCTTCTGATTCATGTTCTGTCAGGCGCTCGATTCTGAAAAGATGTATCCTCCAGATAAACAGCCGGATATCGGACCCATGAAACGTCCTTCCTAAGGAGAGATCCTCTCCTCCTGCATTTTTTCCGGGATTTTGAATCCTGTCAGGGATAGGAATCCTTGCGCCTTATATTTTTTTATCTGTGACCTCTATTGAAATTTCATCCATCGACCTAATATTATAGTATAGTTTTGAACTTTCAAGATTAAATCATTTGAAACTTTTTTCGTTCAAGTGAATCTATTTTGTTTTGGTCCATCAAAAATTGGAGGGCTTGACATGAAAAAACTGCTAATGATCACAATTATCCTACTATTCGGCGCCATCATGGCCGGATTTCAATATGCTCAGAATCAAAAAAACGAAAAGAGTACAATCATGAACGATGAAAACACTACCTTTAAAATAGCGACTTTGGCCGGCGGATGTTTCTGGTGTGTCGAATCTGATTTTGAAAAAGTGGACGGCGTCGTTAAAGCCGTTTCCGGCTATACCGGCGGTACTAAGGACAATCCCACCTATAATGAAGTCAGCGCAGGTGGTAGCGGGCATGTGGAAGCCGTTCAAATACATTATGATCCCACCAAAATCACCTACAAAGAGTTGTTGGTCGTTTTCTGGCGGCACGTGGATCCTACCGATGCCGGCGGTCAGTTTGTCGACCGAGGGGGGCAGTATCGCACGGCCATATTTTATCATGACGATGAACAGCGACAGATCGCTCTGGCGTCCAAAAAAGAGTTGGATGAATCCGGACGATTCAGCAAACCCATTGCTACGGAAATCATCGAGTTTAAAAAATTCTATGAAGCCGAAGAATACCACCAGGATTACTACAAAAAAAGTGCTTTACGGTACAAATTTTATCGGTACAACTCCGGCCGGGATCAATTTTTAAAAATGGCCTGGAAAGACGGAGGGGCACAGCCGGCCGCCCAAGATGCGAGTGACGCCAACAAATATTCCAAACCATCGGATGATGTACTGAAAAAGAAATTAACCCCTTTGCAATATGAGGTTACCCGACAGGAGGCCACCGAACCGCCCTTTAAAAATGAATACTGGAATAAGAAAGATGAGGGGATCTATGTGGATATTGTATCCGGTGAACCGCTTTTCAGCTCCCAGGATAAATATGAATCCGGAACCGGCTGGCCCAGTTTTACAAAACCACTTGATCCGAATAACATTATCGAAAACCAGGACCGGAGACTGTTCATGGTCCGAACTGAAGTCAGAAGCAAACACGGCGATTCACATCTGGGGCACGTGTTTCCGGATGGACCCGCCCCCACCGGACTTAGATACTGCATCAATTCTGCCTCTCTGAAGTTTATCCCCAAGGTAGAATTGGAAAAACAGGGATACGGGCAATATGCCGGCACCTTTAACATAAACGTTGAATGAAGCCTGTTGAAATTTATGCATCAATGATTAACCTGTCTGACAAAGCTAGACCGGCCAAACGTCCGATCTTTACTTAATTATCTTAGCTACACTAACCGGATGCCTGGCTCCCGGATACTGCTTGCGGTCACCTGCCGGAAGGGTGATTGTTGGCTCTTGCCATCCAGGCAGGGCAGACTTCTGAAGAGGTAGGGAGGAGAAAAATACCATGAATATGATGACATTTAATCCAACGGGCAGATGTATTAATTTGTTGTGGCTGGCAGTCATCACGCTGCTGGTCTCAGGTTTCGGCTTTGCGGAAAATGCGGTTGGTGCTGCCGCCGAAGAAATTGACGCCAGCGCAAATGTAGCTACGAGAAAGTTTTACAAGCAGGTAGCGGGCGCCGAGGAGTTTGTCAGCAGTGCCAAAGGACTGCTGATAATGCCCAGTGTCAAAAAGGCCGCCTTTATAATCGGGGGAGAGTATGGTGAAGGCGCCTTGAGAATTGGCGGTAAAACCGTGGGCTATTACAACATTGTATCCGGATCCATCGGATTTCAAATTGGGGCTGAGGCCAAGGATATCATCATTGCCTTTATGACCCAGGAAGCCCTGGACGGATTCCGAGCCAGCAGCGGCTGGGAGGCCGGAGTTGACGGCAATGTCGCCCTGATTACCATCGGAGCCGGAGAGCGTGTGGATACACGAACGATTAAGGATCCCATTGTAGGATTCGTTTTTGATGTGAAAGGGTTAATCGCAGACATCTCTCTTAAAGGGGCGAAATTTACCAAGTTGGATAAATCAGAATAGACAAGCATTCGAAACTGTTAATGCTGGACCGCGAGCTGGGCGCCAGGGCTTATCCGCCGGGCTCCCCGTTTGATCCGGCAGCCGCAGCGGCTGAATAGACCTTTTGAGATAGCTTATAGATGTTATTCCGGCTCCATGTAGCCAGGGCCGAAGACCATGCGGCCGATGGAAACCCTCAGGTCTTTGTCGGGCCATTCCTGCTGAGATCCGGGCCAGTAGATTCCCTCCCAGACCACCCGGTCTAAGCCAGTGTCTTTTCTACATTTCAGACAAATGGGGATTCTGGACCCTTTTTTTATCGGCTGGCCGGAAATGTGCTGCAGGGCGCCGATCGGGTCACCCCCGGCCGACATGCCGCAGAGTAAAGCGCAGCCGCAGTCCAGCACCTTGTAGGCCACCCCGATCGCAACCGGATGATCGGCCAGGATGCTCTGGCAGGCGTCACTGAAAGCCGTGGCCGTGTTGTGTTTGCCTTTCCCCAATTAAAACTTCTCTCCGTATTGATCATCGAACTTTTTTAGCACCCTGCGTGTCAGCTTGTTGCCCCCATTCCAGTGCTGGTGTGCAATTTTTAGCACACCTTCTTTTTTGAAGTCAACGATAATACTTGCGGGTCGACCCGTCATTAACCTTATTATCTACCAAATGGTAATTTAAATTACAATGTTGGCAACTAGGGGCTTCGGATTTCTTTGTCGTTTATATGGCAGCCGAATCATAACTTATTCGAATAATTAGTAATATTTTGTAATCGGCATCGTGCCCTGATATGGCATGAATCTTGTAGGCTGAAGGATGGCTTGTTGGTCTTTTACTGAAAAGAGTCGGATAGTCGTAAAGTTAACTACATCCCGCGTACCGTGCGGAATCTAATGATAAACCGGGCAAACGGATCGGGTGCTAATATTTGGGGAGTGTGCCTGCTAACGTTGCCCTGAAAAGTTTTCCCGCAATGCTTCCTGATTTTCTATGGGGGAGAAGCCTAAGGGGGAGTGAGGTTTAGGAAAAGGAGGGAACAAATGAAACCAAAGTTATGGGGGATAATCGTTTTCTTAGTATGTGCAATGGTTGTCGGTACGCCAGCCGCCTTTGCTGCCGGTGGCAGCGAAGTGTATGTGGCTGCTGCCACCCAAAAAGGGCAGGCCGCTTACATGGTCCTCAATCCTGACGGCACCTTCTCCAATCAGGTAGATATGCAGCTCACGTATCCCTGGTTTGCCAGCGGTGATTCATATGGTAACGCAATCGGTGATTTCGACAATGACGGCGATCTGGACTATATCACTGCGCGCGGTGGGTTCAAGTCCGGCAATTATTACAGCAATATCTACATCTTCGAAAAGTTGGATTCCGTAGATCAGGTTGCCCCGTTTGCCTATGTCAATAAAGAAGATGACGAACCGGGGGGAAGTACCTGGGCCATAGAAGGCTTGCCGGGCGATATGGCGGTTGCCGATTTCAATGGAGACGGAAACCTGGACTTTGTGTTAAACCACTACAGGACGCCTCACTGCGGACTGTATCTGGGTAACGGCCATTTGGGATTCGATCTCCAATTACTGAGTGATACCACTCCCGATCGTTCCATAGGTGTTGATGCAGCCGATTTTAACAATGACGGGAAAGCCGATTTTGTCATCGCCCCTAACGATTCAGATAAGCCCTTATATGTTTACCTGGGCAACGGTGACGGAACATTCGAGCAGAAAACCAGCGATCGGGACCCGGGCGCCAGCCCGGGTTACGGGATTGCCGCCGGTGATTTTGTCAAGGACCCTGACGGCATTGTTGATTTGGCAGTTTCCGATACCGGTTTATTGGAGATTTACAAAGGCGACGGTGAAGGGAGCTTTTCTTATTATAGCAGTATAGTTGATAGCCCCGAAGATCCTTTTCCGATGAAGCGTTCGCCCTTGGATAACATCGACTTCGACCGCGACGGCGACCAGGACCTGGTGGTTGCCAACTTTGGTGATGACTCTGCGGGCGTTGCCGTTTTAGAACTGATAGACGACCAAGGCAACTTTGAGCATTCAGGTACCTACCCCGGCGGCGATGTTTCTGGTTCGCGTAAGGCGCTGACCGCTCTGCCGTATCTGCCGAATAAAAAACCGGTCGCCATCTTAACCCCGGAAACGATCACCGTCAAGGTTGGTGAGGCTGTTGAATGGGATGCCGCGGAATCCTTCGATGAAGACGGCACCATTGTCAGCTATGAGTGGGACTATGGCGACGGGGTTGTTTCTCCCCTTGGTGTCAATACGCTGGCTAAATCCAGCACCGATGGCAATTCAGGGGGGGCCCAATCATCCTATGTCTACTCTGATTCCGGCACCTATTTTGTAACCCTGACGGTCACCGACGACCAGGGCGCCACCGACACGGTTCAGGCTGAAGTTGACGTGGAAGCCCTGTTGTCGGTAAGTGTATATTTCTCGCCCAGCAAGCTGAATTTGAAAAGCAGGGAAAAATGGCTAACCGCAACCCTTATAATGCCGCCTGAATATGATGCCCGCATGATTGACCCGGACAGTCTTTATATTGTCCTGGAAGAAGGGAAAGCGGAGTTCAAAGCGCATCCAGTTTACCGGCATGGATTTTTTAGCCGGCATGATCAGAGGAGATCCCGGGGAATAAGGAAACTGACGGTTAAATTTGACCGGCAGGCCCTTATTGAAGAACTCGATGGCGCCACCGGGGAAACCATTTTAAACGTCACCGGTCTGATCTCGTCCAATGTTTCAGAAGAAGCAAACTTTTCAGGCGCCGGAACCATTAAGGTGTATGAGAAGGAGAGGAAAATAAATTCGTATAGAATGTATCTCATGAAACTAATTATGCGTTTCTTTTCCAAAGGAGGATGAGGATCAAAGTACAGCAATTACCCGAGGCATTAAAGGGCGAGCCATTGTCCGAGATGATGATTTAGATAGACCTAAAATGGATAAAAATTAACCCAACCGGGCAGAGCCGCAAAGGCGCTGCCCTTTTTTTATTCCCCGGACAGAGATACAGTTTCGCCTTTCCCTGATTGGTTACACCGGTTATTCACTTAGATGCTTGACGGGATTCCCGCGATAATCTATTAACAGTGTTTTCATCGTTAATCCAATCTGGCTGACACTTTTTTCATGTTTTATGTCTCAAAATTTGCATAATAATAGCGTCTGGTATCGGGCTGCCTGGCCGTATCTGCTAACAGCCGTGGCACCGCTTTGCTGGGGCGGCAACATCGTTCTGGCCCGCGGCATGGCGGACATCATTCCCCCCGTCAGCTTTGCTTTCTGGCGCTGGACGATTGCCTTTGTGATCTTGTTGCCTTTCACCTGGCGCACAGCCAGGCAGGACTGGTCCCAAGTTGTTAAATCCTGGAAAATAATGAGTCTTCTGTCGATTTTGGGAATTTCCGTTTTCAACACCATGCTCTACACCGCCGTTCATACGACCACCGCCATTAACGGCGCCATGATACAGACCACCATGCCGGCCGTCATAATCCTGGCAACCCTGTTGATGTTTAAGGAAAAGGTTACCAGACTGCAGATATCGGGCGTCGCCATTTGCATTATCGGTGCTTTTATTGTCATCCTGCGCGGTAGATGGGATACTTTGCTGGGGATGTCGTTTGCACCGGGTGATATCCTGATGATGGGCGCTGTCATCGTCTATGCCCTCTACTCAGCGCTCCTGCGCCAACGGCCGGCAATTCATCCGCTCAGTTTTCTCATCTATACCTTTGGCCTCGGCGTCATATTTTTACTGCCCATTTATATCTGGGAGCTTGCCGGCAGCGCAACGATGACCCTGACACTCCAGGTGATATTGAGTATCCTTTATGTCGCCCTGTTTCCATCGATTGTGGCGTACTTTTGCTGGAACCGGGGGGTGGAGGTTATCGGGGCCAATCGTACCGGTTTATTTATTAATCTGATTCCCGTTTTTGCATCGATTTTGGCGATCCTTTTTCTCGGTGAAACCTTGCAGGCTTTTCATATTATCGGCATGGCGTTGATTTTAGGAGGTATGATCCTGTTCAATCGTTAAGTTGACTTTTGTCATCCAATTCAATAAATTCTGAGATACGATAAGGAGGTTTTCCTTCATGGCTACGTGGAAAGATTATCTAGAAGACAATGGATCCGGCTATTTGGACGAACTCTGCGATTTTCTTCGCATTCCCAGCATCTCCAGCTTGCCGGAACATGCCGATGATGTCCGCCGGGCCGCCGACTGGGTTGCCGACCGCCTAAAAGTTGCCGGGATCGAAGCGGTTCAGGTATTGCCCACCGACGGTCACCCGGTCGTATACGGACAGTGGCTGCATGCGCCCGGAGGCCCCACGATCCTGATTTACGGTCACTTTGACACCCAGCCGGTGGATCCGATCGATCTCTGGAGTCATCCGCCGTTTGAACCCGTGATTAAAGACGAGCGTATATATGCCCGGGGGGCCTCGGATGATAAAGGCAACATGTTGGCGCCGATTCTGGCCGTCGAAGCCATGCTCAAATCCCGGGGCACGCTGCCGGTCAATGTCAAATTCTTTTTTGAAGGCCAGGAAGAGATCGGCAGCCCCGACTTACCCGATTTTATATCCTCCCGGCGGGAATTGCTGGCCTGTGATTTAATTCTAAGTGCAGATGGCGGTCAGTGGGAAAAAGATCAGCCTGCCCTGGTGATCGGGCGCCGGGGACTATGTGCCCTGCAGATAGATTTGAAAAGTGCGGCTGGTGATGTTCATTCCGGCACCTATGGTGGAACTTTTCTTAATCCGATCCACGCCCTGGCGCGCCTGATTGATTCGATGCGCAGCCCCGATGGGCAGATTATAGTAGACGGGTTTTATGATGATGTGGTGGCCCTGTCCGATGCCGAAAGGGATCAAATTGCCCGGGTCCCCTACGATGAAAAAGAGTACATGCGGAAGCTGGGCCTCAAACAGCTGTGCGGTGAACCCGGTTACTCAACTTATGAGCGGGCCTGGATACGGCCCACCCTGGATGTGAACGGCATCTGGGGCGGTTTTCAAGGCGAGGGCATCAAAACCGTCATTCCCAGTGAGGCCCATGCAAAAATCACCTGTCGTCTGGTACCGGATCAGAAACCCGATAAAATTGTTGAATTGATTACCGCCCATGTTGAAAAACATCTACCGGCCGAAACAACGGCTGCGGTTAATAAACTCGCCGGCACGGCCGATCCGTATGTGATTCCTTTTGACCATCCCGGCAATCAGGCCGCCCGCGCAACCTTGAAGGAATTGTACGGCAAAGAACCTTATATCACGAGGATGGGAGGCACCATACCGGTGAGCGGAATTTTTTTACAATTTCTGAAGGCCCACATGGTGAATTTCGCCTTTGGCTTAAATGATGAAAATATCCATGCACCTGATGAGTTTTACCGCATCGGCAGCTTTAAGCGCAGTTTAGAGGCTTATTGCATGATGCTGGAAAGGTTGGGTAATTAGTCAGTTGAGCTGACATTCTGATTCCGGGTTTGATGTATTCAATTTCAAAATTCGTTCACTTTTGCATTTGGAGGTTTCTCCTGAATGCCCGGCAAGCCCGAGTATAAAGAACTGCAAAAACTAATCGAATCTTTGCAGAGAAAAGTAATCCGTCACCGCAAACGCGAGGAAGCTTTCTGGCGGATCCAGGAGCGGCTGAGTCAGATTATCGAAAGTATTCCCATTCCCATTTTTGTCATCGATAATGACCACATCGTTACCCACTACAACCAGGCCATGGAGAATCTAACCGGCGTTGAGGCCGATGAAATGATCGGCACTCGCGAGCCGTGGAAAGCGTTTTATTCCGCCGCTCGACCCACCATGGCCGACTTTATCCTCGACGGGGCTCCGGGAGAGGAACTGACCCGGTATTATCAGGGCAAATTTCGCAAATCGCTTGTTAAAGCGGGGGCCTACGAGGCGGAGGATTTCTTCCCGGATATCGGTGATGGCGGCAAGTGGCTGTTTTTTACGGCCGCCCTCCTGGCTGATTCGGAGGGCAACGTGTTCGGCGCTCTGGAAACCCTTCAGGACACCACCGAACGCAGACAGGCCGTACAATCCCGCTTAAAAACCGAACGGCGTTTTCGCACCCTGCTTGACTTTGCGCCTTACTCCATTCTCGTTTATACCATCGACGGTCTGGTTACCTATCTAAATCCGGCTTTTACCGAAACATTCGGCTGGACCCTGGAGGAGTTGCGGGGCAAGCAGGTTCCATACGTACCCGAGGAGCTTGAAGCCGAAACTCGCGAACAACGCCGCAAGCTGCTCGAGGGCAAGGTCATTCATCGCTATGAAACCCGGCGGCTGACTAAGGACGGTTCAATTCTGGACGTGGCCTGGCGAGCCTCGGTCTTTTCGGATGACGAAGGCCGGCCGGCCGGCGTGCTGGTGATCCTGAGAGATATCACCCGGGTCAAACAGATCGCCAGAAGCAACGAAGCCATGCTACGCATCAGTATGGAGTTGCCTGAGTACATGGAACTGTACGAAAGGCTTGATTACGTAAGCAGCGTGATTAAGGAGCTGATGGGTACCGAAGGCGGGGTGGTCATCCTGCTCGATGAACAGCGACAGGAGCTTTTTCTGCGCGGCGCGGCCTACGATGACACCGCCACCGAGCGCAGAGTGAAAGAGGTTCGTTTTTTCGTGGATGAACTGGTCGCCGGCAAAGTCATCAAAACCGGCAAACCGATCATCATGAATGACATATCAGCTGATTCGGAAATCCATGTCGAACGCGACAAAAAGTTGGGTTACCGGACACGCAATCTCCTGCTGGTGCCCCTGAGAAGTCATGAGCGGGTCATTGGAACGCTGAGCGCAATCAACAAAAAAGAAGGCGGTTTTGATCAGTCCGATGTCGAGCTCTTGAGCATGCTGGCCGGAACCGTGGCCCTGTCCATTGAAAACGCCCGATTTTCAGCGGAGATCAAAAAAGCCTATCTGGAAGTTTCGAGCCTGAACCGGGCTAAGGACAAAGTCATCAACCACCTGTCCCATGAGCTCAAGACCCCGATTGCGGTTTTGCGCACCTCACTGGTGACCATGGAAAAAAGACTCGCCCATCTTCCGGCCGCAAGCTGGCAGCCCACCGTTGAAAGGGCCCGCCGCAATATCGACCGCTTGCTGGAGATGCAGTATCAGATCAATGACATCATGCAGGGCAAAACCTACAAGGCCCCGCCGGTCCTCTCCCAGATAGTAGAACGCTGTACCGATGAGTTGGAAGCCATTGCGGCCGAGGCCTTTGGAGAAGGCCCGGTCGTTGAGAAATTCAGAGAACGCATCAAGGAGGCCTATGGTGTGCGGCAGCTGATTTCTGAAAATATACCGCTGGAGGTCTTCGTGCAGCAAAGGCTTGAGTTTCTGAAACCGTCGTTTGCCCATCGGCAGGTCGACATCAGCTGTCAGCTGAAAGCCGGCCCGACGGTCTACTTGCCCCCGGATGTGCTGCAAAAAATATTTGACGGTTTGCTGAAAAACGCCATTGAAAATACGCCTGATGAAGGCAAAATAGAAGTTCTGGTAAAGCCCGAAGGGGAAGGGACCGTCCTGGAAGTGCGTGACTATGGTGTCGGGATTACCCGGGAAAATCAAACCAGAATATTCGAGGGCTTTTTTACCACCCAGGAAACCATGGATTATTCCAGTAAAAACCCTTTTGATTTCAATGCCGGGGGCAAAGGGGCGGACCTGCTGCGGATGAGGATATTTTCCGAACGTTACGGCTTTAAAATTAAGTTGACCTCATCGCGCTGCCCACTGATTCCCGTAGACGCCGACACCTGTCCCGGCAGAATCAGCCAGTGCCCCCGTTGTCAAACAGGCCGCGGCTGTCACCGGGCGGTGGCCACTATCTTTTCGCTTTATTTCCCGACGCCGGCATCGTCTCCCTAAAACCTGCAATCAGTTGAAATGGGGAATGGTAAGTCGGTCAATTTGCAGCGGGGTGTTGTAAATCCTTAATAGCTCACTGTTGGAGAGTAGTCTCCAGTTGTCCGGTTTTAATTGCGGCAATTCAACCGGCTGGGAGCTGATGACGATGCTGCCGGGTAATGTATACGTATACAGGGTGTAATAATCATCCCATTGTCTATATTGCCTGATGGCATACAGCTCCCTGCCGTTGCTTAATATGCAATTGACGGCACTGTATTCAGTATTAATGGCAGCCACTGCCTTTGCAATGGTCCGGGCCGTGGTCTTGCCTGGCGGCGTGTTTTCTATTTTCGTCAGCAGATAGTGAAAAAAATGTTCGGTGTCTGATCCATCCGAACTGGTTTTATATCCTGGATCGCGGGGAAGGGATTCGGCATTGAAAACCGTGCCGTTGTGGATAATCGCCCAGCCGTTGTGGATGAAGGGATGGGCGTTGGCAAGGGTAATGGGAATGATGTCGCTGGCTTTGCGCAAATGGCACAATAGGATGTCAGGCTCTCCCGGCGTTGCGTGGATCGCATCCCGATAGCATGATGCTTCGTGGGCTGAGCCCAGCTGACGCACTAGCGGGATCATCGCTGTTTTATCCCGATTGGCCATTGTGATTCCCCAGCCGTCTTTGTGGCCGGGGACCTGAGTCTCCCCGGGCGGCATATGACCGGATTCCGCCTGTTTACTGAACGCCAGGGCGATTTCCCGCCAGATGTCAGTTTGACCATAGATTCCCAACAGTCTGCACATATTGGGCTGCCTTTCATCCAAGAGGGTTTATAGTGATTTCCTCTATTTTATAAACCACAACCTTTTTGCCGTCAATTGGCGAATGAGCCGATCCCTTTAGACTTGACACCAGCGCCTGCTCTTGACTACACTTGACCTGCAACAGGGCATCATTCCGCTAAGCATAGTTTTGCCGGTTTGCCTGGAACGATAATGATACCCATTTCAGAACGGCGTGCTTTCCTCTATTTGAAAGTGGCAGGCGATGAAGATTAACCGCAAAAAAGAAAATGGTATTGTCCGTATCATTATAAAGGGACGCCTGGATGCGGATTCTGCCCCCAAAGCCGAAAAATTTTTCAGAAAGACCCTTGCCAAAAATAAAATTCGTCTGCTGCTTGATCTATGTGAGCTTGAATATATGAGCAGCGCCGGTTTAAGGGTTGTCTTAAACGCGGCCAGGGAGGTTTCCCAAAAAGGTGGAAAAATAGTGCTGTGCTGTTTAAATGACGTTATCAAAGAAATTTTTGAATTTAGTCCATTTCCCATAAGGGATTCGGTAGAGGAAGGACTGAAGGAGTTTAGATAGCTTTTTATGATGATTCCGATGGAAACACTCCCAGATCGAATATTTCAAAACATCCAGAATATAATCACTTTATTGAAATTTTCTATCAGTAAAAAATAGGAAACTGCACTCCTCCGGAAAAATTGTTAAACTATAATTAAACGTCGCTGTGGTATCCACCAACATTCCTCAGGGCAGTTTCTAAAAGATGCTTTGGGGCCTTCGGCCCATTAGCAGTTAATTGTTATTCGTTAATGGTTATTGTAGCGGTATCAGCAGCCATTGCCTTTGATCAGATCTCCCTGCCTGTATAGGTCTACTCTCCGATCAAAATTAACTCCAGATTTCCCATCACTCCAGACTCCATTCCTCCAGGATTTCACTCCAGGGCTTGTTTTATGACCCTTTGTGGTGTATGAAGCGGCCTTGTGCACAGTGACAACTAAAGGTTGGAGATTAGAATGATTACATTATTGGATTACGGCGCCGGTAATGTCCGAAGCGTCATCAATGCCATCGAAAGTCTGGGTGAGACAGTCAAAGTCGTCACCGGGGGCGAGGATATTTTGTCTGCCGATAAGCTTGTTTTTCCCGGGGTAGGCGCTTTCGGTAATATGATGCGTATCCTGCGGGGAAAAAAGTATGTTGAGCCGTTGTTGACCTACCTGTGGTCCGACCGGCCGTTTCTGGGGATCTGTCTGGGGCTGCAGGCCCTTTTTGACTACAGCGAAGAGGCGCCGGATATCAAAGGTTTGGGGTTTATCCCGGGGGCGGTCAAGCGTTTTGCGATTGATCTTTCGGTGCCCCACATTGGATGGAACGGACTGAATTACAAACAGCCCTCCCGGGTTTTTGCCGGGCTGCAGGGCAGCGAAAAATTCTATTTTGTCCATTCCTACCATGTGGTGGCCAATGATCCGGGAGTTATTTTGACAACCACCGACTATGGGTGTGAATTTGTCAGCAGTATTCAGAAAGGCAACATTATGGCAACCCAGTTTCACCCGGAAAAAAGCGGCCGGGTCGGTTTGCGTTTGCTGCAAAATTTTCTTAGGCCCCCGGCTGAACCGGTCAGGTTCGTGCAAACCTCACGTAAAACAGTCCTGGCCAAGCGGATCATCGCCTGCCTTGATGTGCGCTCCAATGATCAGGGTGACCTGGTGGTCACCAAGGGGGATCAGTACGATGTCAGGCAAGACGGCAATGTCAGAAATCTGGGCCAACCGGTTGAACTGGCACGACACTACTATCAGGAAGGCGCCGATGAGATTACCTTTCTTAACATTACGGGCTTCAGAGACTTTCCCCTGGAAGATATGCCGATGCTTGAGATATTGCGGCAGACTTCCCGCAATGTATTTGTGCCGCTGACCATTGGCGGCGGGATCCGCGATTACACCGATAAAGACGGGCGTAAATACTCTGCTCTGGAAGTGGCCGCCGAATATTTCCGATCCGGGGCGGATAAAGTTTCCATCGGCAGCGATGCCGTATTAATTGCAGAAGACTATCTTAAAACCGGCCGCCCTACCGGCCGCAGCGCCATCGAAGAAATTGCCCGGGTTTACGGCAACCAGGCCGTGGTCATCTCCATCGATCCGCGCCGAGTATATGTACGAGCGCCCGCAGAGGTCAAACATGCCGTGATTGAAACGGCCCGGCCGGGACCTGGCGGGGAGCGCTACTGCTGGTACCAGTGCACCATCAAAGGCGGCCGGGAAGGACGGGATCTGGACGCGATCACCCTGGCACAGGTCTGTGAAAAGCTGGGTGCCGGGGAGATCTTACTCAATTGTATCGATCGTGACGGAACCAATCTGGGCTTTGACCTTGAGCTGATCAATGCCGTTGCAGCGGCAGTTACCATTCCGGTTATTGCTTCCAGCGGAGCCGGCAAAGTTGAACACTTCTATGAAGTCTTCACGGCAACCGAGGCGGAAGCTGCCCTGGCCGCCGGTATTTTCCACCGTCGGGAAATTCCCATCGGTGATGTCAAAAATTTTCTGACGGATAAAGTCGAAACCCGGTGTTAAAAGGGATTGGTCTCTTATTGACAGCCACTGTATACCATATTGATTTACTTCCATTTTAAGGCCGTTTTGGGTGATTGACAGCGGCTGCCATTTCTGCAATAGTTTGCTTTTCCATATCTTGATTGAGCAACGAAAAATAGGGTGTTATCGATAGTATGACAGAGCCTAATCTTCAGAGACCGGACTGGTTGTCACAGGTGCTCGGCAAAACCATGCAGGGGCCGCTGCCGCTGTTCCTTTTGCTGGTTGCCTTTGTGGGCGGCATGGTCGCTTTGTTGATTACGGCGCGTGAAGAAGAACCGCAGATTATTGTGCCCATAGCCGATGTGCTCGTGGCCGCTCCCGGCCTCAGCGCTGAACAGGTGGAGCGTCAGATTGCCACGCCCCTGGAAAAACTCCTTTATCAAATTGACGGTGTCGAGTATGTCTACTCGATGTCCCGGCCTGATCAGTGTGTGGTGACGGTGCGTTTTTATGTTGGTGAGGATCGGGAAGATTCGTTGGTAAAAATCTATAACAAGGTGTTCTCCCAGATTGACCGGATTCCTGCGGCTGTCCAATCCTGGGTAGTCAAACCAATTGAGGTTGACGATGTTCCCATTGTTGTTGCGGTCTTGTGGAGCGAAGATCCGGCGCTGACCGGCGATCACGAATTGCGGCGGCTGGCCGAAGAAATCGAGCACGATCTGCAATCCATCAAAGATACCAACCGGATCGAGGTGACGGGCGGCCGTCCCCGGCAGATTCGGGTAGAGCTGGATCCCGAGGCCCTGGCAGCCAGGCGCACGACACCCCTGGAGGCGGCCTGGTCCTTTGATATCTCCAATATACTGCTGCCGGCCGGTGACCTTCATGTCCGGGATCAAAACATCGTGGTCGAGGCCGGGGAATTCATTCGTTCGGCCGGTGAACTCAAAAAACTGGTGGTCAATGTGGTTGATGGTGTTCCCGTCTATCTCGATGATGTGGCCCGTATCAGCGATGGACCCGCCGAGCCGATCAGCTACACCTGGTTTGGATTTGGCCCGGCTTCTGCTTATCAGCCGGAGTACTCCGGTACCTATCCGGCAGTGGCCGTTTCCATCGCCAAGCAAAAGGGTGCCAATGCCGTCCGGGTGGCCAACGAGGTGGAAGATTATTTTGCAAAGTTGGAGCAGGATATTTTTCCGCCTGAAGTCAACTACCGCATTATTCGAAACTACGGCCGGACCGCCGATGAGAAAATCAACAACCTGGTATCGAGCCTTCTGGTGGCGGTCCTCACCGTCACCATATTTATCGGAATTTTTCTGGGCTGGCGGGCTGCGCTGGTGGTGGGTCTGGCTGTGCCGATCTGCTACGGTATTACGCTGGTCCTTGATATGTTTGCGGGTTACACCATCAACCGCGTGACCCTGTTTGCCCTAATCCTGTCGCTGGGACTGCTGGTCGATGATCCCATCACAGGGGTGGATAACATTGAGCGCTATATGCGGATGGGAAAGCACCCCCGCCGCCGCGGTATCATTCTGGCTATCGGAGAAATACGGGGGGCCTTGATCATGTCCACCATTGCCATCATCTTGGCCTTTGCACCCCTGTATTTTATTACCGGAATGATGGGGCCTTACATGGCGCCGATGGCGTTCAACGTCCCGGTCAGTGTTATGGCAAGCACCCTGGTGGCTTTTCTGGTAACCCCCTGGCTGGCCTTCAAACTGCTTAAACCGTCACAGCAGCAGACCGAGCCTGAGATCACCGGCACAGGATTGTACCGGGGCTACGCTTTTTTATTAAAACCGCTGCTTTACACCCGGCGGCGCTCGTGGCTATTTCTGACGGTTGTCTTACTTCTTCTCTGCGTTTCGATGGTATTGCCCGCCCTGCGGCTGGTACCTCTCAAGCTGCTGCCCTATGACAACAAAGATGAGTTCCAGGTCGTCGTCGACATGCCCGAAAACACCACCCTGGAACGAACCCAGGGTGCGGTAAGTACCTTAAATGCTTATTTGAGCCGGGTGCCGGAAGTAAGGGACTACACGGCATTTGTGGGAGAGCCGTCACCGATGGATTTTAACGGTATGGTGCGACACTACTACCTGCGCCGCGGTGCTCACACCGCCGATATCCGGGTAACTCTGGCTGAACGTCAGCGCCGCTCCCAGCAGTCCCATGCCATTTTGCTGCGCATCCGGCGTGATCTGGAGGCCATCGCCAAAACTTTCAATGCCCGCATCAAGCTGGTTGAAGTTCCTCCGGGACCGCCAGTGATTTCAACGGTGGCCGTGGAGCTTTACGGTTCCAAGGCTACGCCGTATTCGGCCCTGCAGCGGGCAGCCGGTATTTTAGAGGCGCGTCTGAAGCAAGAACCGTTTGTCGTAGACGTCGACACCTCCGTTGAAGACGACCGGCAAAAAATCACGTTTATCCCGGACAGGGAAAAAGCAGCCCTGTCCGGAATCGGGGTCCGGGACATTGCCGAGACCGTTCATCTGGCCAACGACGGCCTGATCGCCGGATATTTGCAGATTCCCAGCGAAGTCAGCCCGTTGCCGGTGGTATTGCGGCTGCCTTTTGAGATTCGCAGCTCACCCCATGCCCTCTCGGCTTTACGCATCAAAGGAAGGCCGGGGATTCTGAAGATCCGCGAAAAATCCGGGCTGCGGGATGCCCCCCGGCCAATGGTTTCGCTGGCCGAGCTTGGTGAAATACGTTGGTCCTTACAGGACAAGGCCATCTACCACAAGAATCTCAGACCGGTCGTTTATGTATTTGCCGAGGGCGCCGGCCGGTCACCGGCTGAGATCGTGCTTGATGTCGGCAGCGACATGGGCCAGGACGTCACACGCACACAACCGGTGCCGTTAAAAGGGCGTACCTATTTTACCCCGGGAAGCGGTCTGCCGTGGACGCTGCCCGAGGGCATCCGGGCGGTTTGGAACGGGGAGGGTGAGTGGGAGATAACATTGCGTGTTTTCCGGGACCTCGGAATTGCCTTTGGTGTCGCTTTGCTGGGTATATTTCTGGTTTTACGTATTCAAACGGGTTTATCCGCCATTACCGGTATCATCATGCTGGCCATACCGCTGTCTGTCATCGGCATTATGCCGGGGTTCTGGCTGCTGAATCAGATCGGTGACCGGGTGGTGGACGGATTTTCAAATCCAGTTCTCTTTACAGCCACCGCTATGATCGGCATGATTGCACTGGCCGGAATTGTGGTTCGAAACTCCTTAATTCTGATTGAATTCATTCACATGTCCCTGCGTGAGGGCAAGAATCTTCAGGAGGCCTTGCTGCAGGCCGGGGCTGTGCGCATGCGTCCGATATTTCTGACAGCCGGAACCACCTTGCTCGGTAACATGGTGATCACCCTGGACCCGATTTTCAATGGGCTGGCCTGGGCCATCATATTTGGTATTGCCGCCTCCACCCTGTTTACCCTGCTTGTGATTCCGGTGATTTACAGTCTGGTATACGCTGACCAACCGGGGCACGGACTACCTTTGAGGAGGGATAACGAAGCGTGAAAGCATCCATGAAAATTATAGGAATTGTCATTACCCTGGTGCTGCTGGCCGGTATCATGGCCTATCTTGCTGGATTTTTTGAAAAAAAGATTCCAGTTGATTTCAGCGGAGTGGCACCGGCATCCGATACCGGACGGGCTGTTGCCGTGGAAGTTACCTCCCAGCCTTTAATCGAGCAGGCGGCCGGAACCCTGCGGGCCAAAGTCGAGACGGTTATTTCCCCCTTAATTTCGGCCACTATTTCATCCATTGCCGTTTGGGCCGGTGATGAGGTCAAGGCCGGCGATGTGCTGGTGACCCTCGATGCGCGTGAGCTGCAGGCCCGGGTTGATCAGTCCCACCAGGCGGTTGTCGCTGCCGGCGCCAGATTGGCCCAGACAGAAAAAGACCTGGCGCGTGTCCGGCGTATTATGAAGGCTGATCCCGGAGCTGTTTCCAAGGCAGAGCGTGACCGTTTGCAGACGGCATTGAGTACCGCCCGGGCGGAACGTATGCGTTTGCAACGCCAGAAGGATGAGTCCCAAACCGCGCTCAGCTACAGCAAGCTGACGGCACCGATCGCCGGCCGTATCGTCGAACGCCTGGCAGACCCCGGTGACACCGCACGGCCTGGGGAGCCCCTGCTGCGCATGTATGATCCCGCCACCCTCCGGCTGGAAGCCAGTGTAAGGGAATCGGTGGCTTCAAAGTTGGCCAAAGGTCAATCGCTGGTTGCCGAAATTGATGCACTGAAGAAGCGCTATCCGGTGGTGGTTGATGAAATAGTGCCATCAGCGGATCCCGGTTCGCGCTCGTTTCTGGTCAAAGTAAGCCTGACCGATGGCGCCGGTCTTTATCCGGGAATGTTCGGCCGCCTGATGATTCCTATCGGGCAAATCGATAAAGTAATCATTCCCCTTGAGGCCGTGACCCGTGTGGGGCAGCTTGATTTCGTCGTCGTAAAGACCCAACAGGGAGCGGTTCGCCGCTATGTGCGTTTGGGTGAACGCAGTCCGGACGTGGGCGTTGAGGTTATCAGCGGCCTGGCGGCCGGCGATCAAATTATTATCAGCAAGCAGTGATGATTCAAAGTCCTAACGTCGTTACAACCTCCCCTTTAACACGCTCTATATTCAACTCACCGGTTCCCGGCCCACGAATTATTACATTGCCTGCTATGTCATTTATGTCAATGTCGCCTGATTCGTCCGTCACGGTCACATTGCCGTTAACGTACTGAATTGAAATTTTTCCGGAGCCGTCTGTCACCCTAACATTACCTCCGATTTTGTTGACGTCAATATCCCCGGAGCCGTCTTTTACCTCGATATTTCCCTGAATATCTTCCAAGATGATTTTACCGGAACCATCCGCCACCCTGACATTGCCGACCACCTTTTCAACCGTAATGCGGCCGGAGTCATCCTTGATATCCAGATGGCCTGAGACGTATTGAATGTGAATCGGACCGGAGCCGTCATCAATAAAAAGGTCGACTCCCTTGGGGATTTCGATGGTCAGGTTGATTCGTGCATTCACCGGATGGAGGAAGGTTCGTTTCAGGTCACTTTTTAAAATGGCGCGGGAGCCCTGGCGGTCAAGCCTTAAATCGATATGTTTTTCAGCAAATTCCTGATCATCAATTTTAATTTTATCTTCGACTTCGATTTCGGCAAACACCCTGATGGTGTTTTGCCATTCGGCGTTGATTATATACAGGGAACCGGCTCCGCAGTGGACCCTCAGCTCGTAAATATTCCCGGCGGGCAACGCTAACTGTATGGTTTGTGCGAATGTTGAACTCAACGCCAAAAAAGGCAGAAGGAGGATGATAGCGATCGTTGCAATTTTCATGGCAACCTCTGAGTTTAGGGGGGTGGATGGCAGATCCAATAGATATCTATCAGGTATTTTGAATTGACGTCAAGAATTTTTAAAAACGGGTGAGAGTCCTGCAACTTGGATCAGCGCTTCATTTTGAGTTTTTCGTTTCCACCGTTGAGAAGTAGTAATCAACGATCGCACGGACCATTTCCGTAGAGCGTGTGCCGAGTATCTTTCCATGAACCGTCAGGACGCTGACACAGATACTACCGGCCCCATCCGGCGATATGGCAAATGCGGTTACCCAGTCATATTTGAATCGATCCATGCGGTCGTTAATTGTACCTGTTTTGGCACCCAGATCAAAGTTTTTGAATCTCTTTTTGCGCCGTAGTTTGCGAAATGCCGTCCGAACGGTTCCATATCTGACGGCATCCTGCATAAGAATTTTTAAATCCCGCGCCGTTTGCCGATTTACGGAAGCCGTCATAGCTGGTCGGGGCGCCTGATAGATGACCTTATTCGATTCGTTTCGAATCGAGTCCACCAGCCTCGGCGTCGGCATGTATCCATTGTTGACGGCTACCGCTGCGAGCAGGGCTGCATGCAGGGGTGAAATCAGCGTATTCTTGTTAAATCCAGAGGCAATTTCGGCCAGACCGAAGTCATCCGTCGGGACTTCCACCCGACTGACAGCCACCGGCAGATCAAAGGCAATGGGGCGGTTGAAAAAGAATTTATCCGCATACCGGATCAGTTTGCTTTGCCCGAGATCATAAATGCCGATTTTACCGAAAACCGCATTATTCGACAGCGCAAAGGCTTTTCTGAATTTGGTTTGGGTGGTCCAGCGGTCCTTTTTCGTTTTCAACTGGGATTTGTATAGGGTGTGCTTGCTGCCCCGGTAATAAAGGCTCTGGTCTATGGTCAAATTGGCGCTCTCAAGGGCGGCAGCGGCGGTTACGATTTTGAATAGACTGGCAGCCGGAAAATCTGCTTGAAGACAAAGATTATCTGGATGGCCGTTAGCGTCGTAGTTGACCATGGACAGCAAACGTCCGTCATGGGGGTCCATCACGACAACCGCCGATTGTTGCGTTCGGGAACGATTCAGTGTTTTGAGGATATACTTTTGAAGCTTGGGGTAAATTCCCGTTCTTATAAAATACCGCCGGCCGTCTGCATGCAGAATTACAGGTTTTGAAAGTTTAGCGGAATCCTTGGCCAGACCGTTAAAAGCTGCTTTCAGATCTATCCTGGTTGATGGTTCTGTGCGCAGGTTGCCTTGAATTTTGACCGGTGGCGGCTCTGGGCCAGACAGTCTCAAATGGTCCGACAGCCAGATGGATAAAAAAACAAGCATGACGACAACCACGGATGTCAGGCCCGCGATCATTAAAAAGGCCGGCATTTTTTTTAGAAAATGTTTACGGCGGGCGGCTTTTTTGAGGGAGGCCTGATACTTTTGCCATCTAGATGAATGCGAAGGTTTATAGATCATTTCGAATTAGGTCAAATCCATGATTTTTTTCGGGGCAATATAAAGATTTCGGCCGGCAGTGTCAAATAAAAAGGGGCCGTTGCCCCCCCTTCGCAGCCATAATATATATAAGCGGACACTGAATATAGATGGCATCCAGTCTATGTGTCCGGGCGTCAGCTATTTTTTAAATGATTGCATTTTTTGCTCTTAAGTCCTATCATAGCCTTAAAAATCAGGATCTGAAAGTTAAAAAGAAAATGTATTCCTCCGATATAAAAAAATGTGCCCGGCAGATTGTTAAAGAGTACTTGAACCAGATTCTGGCCGGTACCTACCAGGTTCCCTCCCTGGAGGAGATGAAGGATTTTCTAGAAGATAATTTTGATCATTCCTTTGATGACTACCTAACCACTCAGAAGATTAAACGATCGCACCCGACCTGGAACAGTGATCTGGTGATGGCTGAACTGGAAAGGCAGAAAAGACACTACGAAAATGAACTCCGGGTGAATCTAAGAATCGCGGCTCTGAATACCATTGAGGAGATAGAAAACCTGATTATGAGTTTAAATAACGCCATCCGGGAGTGGAAAATATTATACCTATAGGGAGTGAAAGTCGAGGCCATGACACCCTTAAGCCAACAATCCAGAATCAGCTTTAAACGAAATACAACCATAACGATCTCCGTATTTGTGCTTTGTGGAATCCTCTATTTGGCCGGATGTTCAACGAAAAACAGTGGCAGTTTGAAGCACAGCAGCGATGTGGCCCAGGCCTTTGAAACCTATCATGTTTTTCCGGATCATCGCTATTATTATCTGAACCAGGAAAACAAGCCTTATGCGGTCGTTGCCATCAAATCCAGCTACCGGATTAACAGTGTCATGTGGCGGGAGTTTGATCCGAAATCGGGTAAGCTGGAAAAAATCGTCAGCCTCGTCAAGGATTTTTCAGGAGTTTCCTCTTTTACCTATGGATCCTACCTTCGTGACGCCCAGGGAACTGAAATCGGATACTGGTACTCCAAGCTCCGGATGGCAGGCATTGAGGTTGACAATGAGACCCGGCAGGTTTCTATCAATACCGATACTCCATGGTTGCGAGATGATGACAGGGTCCGCGGGCCGGGGATCGGCATCGGGATCGGTTCGGGGGGCAGCGGTATCGGAATTCGTTTCTGAGAGAATACCCCGCCGGTCGGAGGCGGGTGGGGGGGAAATTTGTTTGGCGAGGTAAAAGATGCAATCGGCAATTAAAATATTTCTATTGGCAGCCACACTTTTTGTTGCCGCCGGTTTTGCGAATTTTTTTGGTCTGGTATCGATTCCCTGACTGCACTTCAAATTTTACCGCTCCCGTGAACCATTGAGCCGGTTGTTGAATCCGGTGCCATGTTGCGGCATTTTTGTTCGAGTTGATCCTTGATGCAATTTAGCATTGTTTCCGACAGGGGCCGTGGCTTTATATGCTCGAACAGGGAGCCAAATTGGCCGGGGTTGACCACCGGGATCCCGTCGGCAGATGTTCTTTTTACCACCCAGCCGGGAAGGGTAACGATGGCCCTGACCGCTATCGGCTCTCCGGTACCAGCGGCAAGCCATTTGGACAGCCAGGCAGCTTGCTGTTCGGCCTGTTCAATCGTTTCGGAATCGGTTGTGTCAGCGTAGGTTAACATCCGGCCGTCATAGGTCACAGTGGCCTCTTGGCTGCTTTTGCGGGCAGCACCTTTTGAACGGGTCCTGGTTTCAACGGCAAAGACCCCCTTCGATCCCACAATAATATGGTCGATGTTAAAGGTATCGGCGGGAAAATCATGATACACCCCATATCCGTGCAGCATGAGCTGGTTGAGCTCTTGTCCGACAGCCAGTTCGCCCTCATAGCCCAGCCGGATGCATTTGCGTTGGGATAACAACTGAACCAGGTTAAAGATCAGATAAACGATTAACGCAAGGCATATGATCGAAGAAATCCAGATCACTGTCAGCGACGGCTGCTCTGCCTGAAAATAAGAATACGAGATAAGGGTCGAATAAATTATGAGCGGCAGGATAATGACATAAACCAGATATAAATTGATTTGTTCATTTAGGTTGTCCAGGCGCCTCAGCAGTGAACCACCGGGTATTCGGAGCAAATTTTGTTTAAATGACGGACGCAGAGATTTCAAACGGATACGTCTTCGGAATACATTCAGCGCGGCCAGCATAATGAAAAGGATCCCGCAAATTAAAATCACCGGTAGATAGACCAAAAATTTATCCAAAATGAATCCTTTTCTGATTGAAAATTCTAAAAAAGCCGATTTAAAGGAATGAACTTCTGAAGCACAGTATGATCATCGCGGCCGGAACAACCCAGCAGCAGACCGGTTTTGTTTATAAACGATTAATATTATTAACTTAAATAAAATATCATGAAACTGTATCAAAATCAAGTTTGTAACCATTGATCATAACTTTTATGTGACTGCCGGGCGCGGCCCTTTTATTGACGTGTTAATTGGCTTCTCAGTAAGACTTCAGCGGGGTACAGGTTTAATCCGCCTGCGGCGGACGAGCCCTCCAAAGGTTTACCCGCGTCAGGAGCGGGGTCGGCAGCGGGTGCCGGGAATGGTGGTGGTTATCCAATCAATGGGAAGCAACGGGAAATTCACAGATATGCAGGCACGCGTCCGGTTTTGCCCGGGAAAGGGGTAGCCGAACAAGGCCCTCCAACTAAGTCAGGAATGTCAAAAACAGGATGACAAACAGCCAGAAAGAACAGGAGATGGCAAGTTCTCTAATTATTTCATCTACCAGTGTCAAATCTCCACCTTTATACCAATAAGCGATGTTAATTAATATCGGCATTTAAGCGATGAACTTTAGCACTTTATGCGCAAAGGAGAGGGACCGATGGACGGCAGGGAGCGCAGAGGCATACGTCCCGGATTGACTGTTGATATTGTCCTGAAAAAGGATCAGGGCACCGGAAGGCTGACACGGGGAGTTGTCAGGGATATTTTGACAAAATCGGCCAATCATCCTCACGGCATAAAGGTTCGGTTGATCGACGGGCAGGTGGGCAGGGTTAAGAAAATCATCAATTAGAGCCCGCTGGATACGGATTTATCAAGGGGTTATTTCGTCAGCAGGCGGCGTGCGGTCCAGAAATATTTATCCCAGTAATAAGGGTCAATCCTGGAAATGGTAACGCCCTTGGATTTGGAAGCATGCATAAACTCCGCATTGCTTAAATATATCCCCACGTGGCGCGGATAAGAAGGTGGTTTGAAAAATACCAGATCGCCGGGTTGAAGCTCGGATTTTTTTACAGGTCGGCCGAGCGTAACCTGCGCTTTGGTTGTCCGGGGCAACTCCATCTCAAAAAGGTTTTTATAAACCGCTTTTACAAATCCGGAACAATCTATGCCGCTGCGACTGCTGCCGCCCAGACGGTGACGCGTTCCCTGCCACTGCTGGTATTCCGCCGCTAGTTTTTTTTGTATTTCAGATGGGGACAGTTCAGGCTGGGGACCGGAGGCGTGCGTAACTTCCCGTATGCCGGCATCACTTTCTTTTTGGTGGTGAGCGCAGGATATGATAAAAAGCAGCGCCGCGACCGCAATGATACCCGGCCAGATTCCCGGCGGACAGATCCTGTTAGTATTGATATCAGAGGCCATAGCAATTAGGAGGCCGGCGGCAGATTAAAATGACCCACCGCCTGCAGACTCTCGTAATTAATCTCATAAAGGGACTCAATGATCTTTTCATAAAACAGGCCTTCGGGCATTAAATGGCCGTCATAGATCAGGTCCACTAAACTTTCGGTCGGTATACTGTTAAAACAGTCCTGGCAGATGAAATAATCTTCAAATATGTAGATCTGGCCGCCACCGGCATAAACCCTTCTTAGGCCGGCCCGGGTGGCCAGATGGGCACAACTGACCCAGGTACTGGGTGTGTCGAGGTTCTTTTCGGGGCGGTCACTCAACCGGGCGCAATCACTATTACTCGCAATTATCGGGGTGATTATATCATCTGCAAATTGCCTGTCCGTCATCGGCCGCCCGGATTCAATTAATTCTGCGAGATCACCCGTTCTCAGGATGTTGTCGTAACAGGTCTCACAAAAGCATTTGCCAAGTACGATGGTAATCAGGCCTGAAGCCAAACAGTAGTCATATACCAGATCCGCTTGAGAAAGATGACTGCAGGCCAGCCAGGTATATATCCCGTAATTTCTTGCGGCAACAGATAGGGGCAGGCCCGGCGACTGGCCGACTTTGTAATTTGGTATCCCCGATGCCACAGCGCCCAGATTCAATTCGGGTTTTTCAAAAATGAAAAAGGATTTTTCAGTTTTATCTATTTCAGCTCCCATAAACATGCGCTCCATGAATTTAGTAGGTTATCAGATATCCGGTTCCACTATGCTAAAGCAAAATTCGCACCAAACTGTAAAGTATTTCAATTTTCTTTGATTTTCAGGTAATTACTGAAAATTTTTTTATTTTCAAAGTGCCGATGTGCCAATATATTGAATGCTAATGTCAAAAACATTTACGTCGATTGCCGTCCGGCAGCATTTTTTTATCAGAACAATTGACAACTACTCTGATATGCAAGATATTCAGATAGACAAAAAGTGGAGTTTCAATTCAAATGGAAGGAAAATCGCTAATGTATTCCGTGATGATCCGAATCGGAGATACCCGCAAAATCAAACGGGAGGTATTTGAAGATCTTGTTGAAGCGGAAGCCTATTTTAACAAACTCTGTGAGCGCCGAACCGATTACCCCGCATCCGTGGTGCTGGCAGAAAGGATTCTGGTGAGAAAAAAGTTTCGAATCGACAAGAACTGGCAGGGAGAGCGCTTTATTACCAATGAAGATTTATGATGACGGGGGAATCTCATCTCCGGGCCGACTATTCAGATATTCTATGGCAAAACTAATGCCGATCAATCCTGCACCGAACAAAAGCCCGCCAATCAGCAGCCGGGGTCATATTTTCATTCACGGCATCCTTCTGCGCTCATACACATTCCAAGCAGCTAGAAAAAATGTAACCTGTGAACGGTTATTTTCTATTTTTGCAGTTCAACTGAATTGCTCAGTATCCCGATACCTTCCAGGGATACATTGACGGTGTCGCCGGGCATGAGATAGACGGGGGGTTTTCTCGTAAATCCCACACCGCTGGGTGTTCCGGTGAGAATTACCGTACCGGGCAGCAGGGTTGCACCGGTTGAAAGAAAGGAGATTAATTCGGCCACGGGAAATATCATGTCTCCGGTGCTGGCGTCCTGCATAACCTGCCCGTTGAGTTCGCAGGTTAAACGGAGGTTTTGAGGGTCCTGCAGTTCATCAGCGGTAACCAGCTCCGGTCCCAAAGGGCAAAAGGTGTCAAAACTCTTGCCACGCACCCACTGGCCGGATCCCCGGCGTCCCTGCCAGCGCCTGGCCGAGACGTCATTGGCGGCCGTATACCCCAGGACGTAGCCCAGGGCGTCGGCCGTGCTGACATCTTTGGCAGTCTGCCCGATTACAACCGCCAGTTCCGCCTCGTAATCCACTTCAGGCGGCTCCATGCATGAGGGATGCAGGAGAATGGGATCTTCCGGGTTGGCAATCGAGGCCGGATTTTTCATAAACACCACCGGATATTTGGGGGCCTCCATGCCGGTTTCTTTGGCATGCTGATGATAGTTGAGGCCGATGCCGAAAATAACCGGGGGCACCACCGGTGCCAGCAGCTTTTTGACGGTACCAATTTTATCGGTTTCTACCAGTCCGGTGATCAAATCCCCTTCCAGCAATGTCGCTTCGTCGTTTTTAAAATTCCTGCCGAAACGGTGCTGTCCCGCTTCATCTATAAATCTTATAATACGCATTTAATATCCTTCCTATTCTTGGCTACACATACCCGTACTTTGAGCCCGCGCATCGGACAATGGATTCGAGACTGTCGTCTCGATAACAGGCAATCGCCGGAACGCTATCGCCTTCGGGCATCCGTCTCAGTCGGCGCAGGCAATCCAGCGTGGCCTTGACCATGGTTGGTTCGAGCCCGAAACGTTCGGCCAGAACATCAATACTGGTTGTGCCGCCTTCGGTTATCATTGTTTCGACCTGATCGACCGTGGGCAGTTTTTTCCCCGCAAGATCTGCCATTAGATGCTTCCTTTCAAATCCTTCGGATGGATTTTGCGTGCCGGGCTTGCCGGGTGCCCGGCATCCGGCAACACATTTATTCACTGGCCGGCCGGTTGACAGTTGACGTCCGGACGGTCGTGATACATCGCATACACTAGATTGCCCTGGCCGATCAACTCTCCGGGTTGATCGGCACGCACAGTTGTCAGGGATCGTCGGCGCTTTTTGTTGGCATCTGATAAGTTCCATCCAGACGATCCAACATGTCATCATACCGGCAATCGAGATCATCGATGGCATCTTGGTATTCGCGGTCGTTCATTTTTCCCGATCGGAAACGCTCATCAAGCACCAGGCGTTCATTTTCATACCAGCGATCCGGGTCGAAATTATAGGTCACCGGGCCACCTCCGCTATGATCTGATCGAATTAAGGACCTTACGCTTGGCACCTATCAACTGGTCGTGTGAGAGGTGCAGCAGATTTTTAAGTTTGTTCATCAGATAGTGTTCGTACGCATCCATTTTTCCGTCGACATAAACCATTCGCCACAGTGTTTCAAT
This sequence comes from Desulfobacterales bacterium, assembly GCA_049669725.1. Classification (GTDB taxonomy): domain Bacteria; phylum Desulfobacterota; class Desulfobacteria; order Desulfobacterales; family JAFDCJ01; genus JAFDCJ01. The sequence continues at coordinate 8,679 of JBATKU010000154.1, read as the reverse complement.
TATTTGCATTTTTTCATCTATTGAATAATTTTTATTTATCAGCCTGGCAAATTGCCAGAGGTCGACGCTGTCTTCCAGTTCCTTGTCGGCCTCTGCGACCAGCGCGTCGGCATGTTCCCGGGATAAACCATATGTTTCTTTCAAGATTGAAAGAATCGTGTCCATCTCCTCTGCGGTAAACTTTTCATCAATGCGTGCCATCTCCAGAAAGAGGGCAGCGGTTGCGATTCGTACGTCGTGCTCCGTATCACGACCGGAATCCACAGCGCCGCCGGATACGGACGGGCTGAAAAATCGTTTTAGGCTGTCAAGCATCCGAAATTCTCCTTTTTGTTGCTCGAAGTGGATTCAGCCCCCAGATCAGGTCCAAAGGCAAGGCGCAGGTCGATGAAAAAGCGCAGCATACACTTTTAGTATGTGAGCATTTTGAAGCGACCTGCAACGCAGCCATTGGGCCTTAGATGGGGTTTTGAGACCACTTCTAAAGATTGTCGGCCTTAAAGGTATTGCATTGTGAAATATTGCCGGTTTCCAAACCTTGCCGGAACCAGCGAACCCTCTGGGCAGAGCTGCCGTGGGTAAATGAATCCGGTGTTACGTAGCCTCTGGATTGCTTTTGCAGGCGATCGTCACCGATGCTGCTGGCGGCATTTAAAGCCTCTTCGATATCACCTTCTTCGAGAATCTGCCGTGCTTTATCGGCATAATGGGCCCAGATCCCGGCAAAACAATCCGCCTGCAGTTCCTGCATCACGGAAAGCCGGTTGGCTTCCACGTTGCTTGCACGGCTGCGAAGTTCGTGAACCTTCTTGGATATCCCCAGCAGGGTTTGCACATGGTGGCCGATTTCATGCGCGATTACATAGGCCTGGGCAAAATCTCCCGGTGCCCGGAAGCGGTTTTTTAAATCGCTATAAAAACTCAAGTCTATATAGACTTTTTGATCCCGCGGACAATAAAAAGGCCCCACGGCTGCCTGGGCATATCCGCAGGCAGACTCCACCGCACCTGAAAACAGTACAAGGGTCGGCTCCGTGTAGGTTCTATCCCATCGTTGAAAAAGGGCGTTCCATGTATCCTCGGTATCGGCGAGGACCACGGAAACAAACTCAGCCAATTGCCGGTCTTCAGGGGTATTGGAAGTCGAATCCGAGTAAGAAGAGGTGCCGACACTTGGCGGGCCCTGCTGGTTTAAAAATACGGATGGGTCCACACCAAAATACATGGCGATCAGGGCAATAACGAGAACACCGAGGCCGCCGCCGGCCGTTTTACGCCCAATGCGCCGTCCACGTCGATCTTCAATATTGCCGCTCCTGCGGCCGCTTTTCCAGCGCATGGTAGGCCTCCGAGCTTTACAGTCTATAATATTTATAATTAATCACCGGATAAAACTACCTTTGCTGTGGTATCCGGTCTTGATCTTTTTAGCGTATCCACCACTTTAGGCATTGACTGCGACGTATTACCAGTTGGGCGTGATGTTGAGTTTGGTGCCGCCGGCGTCGGCGGTCAATCCGCGAGACGAAACGAGGATGTACAACTCATGGGTTGCCTTACCCTCTTTTTGGGACGTGAGGTGCATGGCTTTGGGTGCTGTTTCGTCGGCTGCGGTGGCCTGCAGCAGTTTGCCCGTATAATCTCCCCCGAAATCGGATTCCTTTTGCAGACCCATTACGAGACCCAACGCCCAGGTGGCCGCACCCCCGATGATGGCGCCCGCACTCCAGCTGCTGAGGAAAATGGTGCCTTTCTGGCGTCCATTCTTAAAGCTTGCCAGGCCATCGCCCTTCATGTATTTGACCACAAAACCGCCTTCTCCGGAGCTGTACACAAATACCCCCCGAACCGGTTGTTTCTTAATTTGCGCTTTAAACCAGGGATCGTCATAAGAAGCCTTCAAGGCGTTTATCAACCAACGGGTCTTTTCGGGGGGCATCTCTCTTTGGAGCGCCAGGTAATTGGTCAGGTTGATAATTTCCTGCTTCGAATATTCTGCGGCTGCTGCAGATATGGTAAAACCAAGACCAATAAAAAATATAACCAGCCATGTCGTCAAGCGTCGATACATTGGGTTCTCCCTTATTGTATGAAATGGTGAAAGGATGCCGATAAGAAGATTTTGCTTTTTAGGTGAAAGAAATTGTTTGTGATACTCTCTTGAGTCCTAAATTATCGAAGGCCGTTTTATTTGTCAATGTCCATTTGCGTGAGGGCTGTTCCTCTCAACCGGCAAGCGGCTATTACCGTTTGACTTGGGGTTGCGCAATATTATTTTTATTTTTGACTTAGATCATGTTGTCCGGATAGCTTCCGGGTTAAATAAACTGCGGGCAAATCATCCCGGGCAACGGCGTCATCATCGCCGACCCTTTTTGACGGCCATGAATATTGCAAAATAAATGAGGAAAATTTGATGGATCAAAAACAGGAACTTAAAAAAAAATTGGAAGAGATTGACAGAAAGATCCTGGAAACCGAAAAGCACCTTCCGGCCCATTCGGTCAAGCCTCCGATTATGCAAGAAATATTTGAATTGGAGGATCAACGGGAGGCTATTTTGGCCCGGTTAAAAGACCTTGAAGCCAAGTAAGCCCAGATGGAATCATTCGACCTTACATACAAAGATCATCACCAACCATCTCATTGCAAGCACGTTTGCCGGTCGACTGGATGCCCTTGAAGCGGCCTGCCGGGGTTTTGCTTTTGCCCACTACCGGCCCTGACAGCCCCGACACCGGCATTTTTTATTGCCAATGACAAACCCCCAACACCCCTACCATGCCAGTTGCCACCAAACTGATCTTGACGCACCCTTTGCATTTTGTATATCATCAGCATATCGCAATATTTTAAGCGGTTACTAAATTGCAGGTACTGGCAAGAAAGCACAATTAAAGTTTGATCACTATTGGGCTATTTTTTATCCCAATAAGGGGTATTAACAAGACGTCGTCTATTTAACATTCCCATACCTGGGAGGTTTTAATACATGCTAGAGGTAAATCAGATGGCACATTTACTATGAAAAAGTTAGAACCCCTTCTGTAAAATTTTATTCAAATTAAATCTTTTTCAATAGATCAAAAATACTTGAGGACTGAAAAAATTTCAGCCAGAAAATATCTCAAGTGGTCCTGGTAAGATGAATCGGCAAATTAAAGATTGAAGAACCTAAAGAGTCCCCGTTCTCACTTCGGAACTTTCTGCACAAACGTGCCCATTTTTTAAGCGGTTTTCACATTCGATGCCACCTTGGCAATACAGTGTGACTTTGTCGGCATTTTTCAGTACACTGTGCACAAGGACGTCTTCTCATATCGGTAAATCGAAGGTATCCTGACCAAGGGCAAATCCTGTATGCAGCGCAGGTATTGCATTTTCATCATCGTGCTTCCCACGGTATCGATCCGGATGCTGCACCCGGACCTGCAGCCTGAGGAGCAGAAAGGGCATTAGCTATGAATCTTGATCTTCTGAGGAAAAAGCGGGGCTTTATCTGCGACATGGACGGGGTCATCTACCACGGAAATCACTTACTGCCGGGGGCGCAGGCCTTTGTGGAGTGGCTCAAGAAGGAAGGCAAAAAGTTTCTGTTTCTGACTAACAGCAGCGAGAAGTCCCCGCGTGAGCTCAAGGAAAAACTCGACCGCCTCGGCATCCAGGTGGAGGCGATCCATTTTTACACCAGCGCTCTGGCCACAGCCAGCTTCCTGGCATCCCAGCGTGCCAACGGCAGTGCTTACGTAATCGGCGAGGCAGGACTGATCAACGCACTGTACGAGGCTGGTTTTTCCATGAACGAAATCAACCCGGACTACGTGGTGGTGGGAGAGAGCCGTTCCTACAACTATGAAAAGATCGAGCTCGCCGTAAGGCTCGTCCGAAACGGCGCCAAACTCATTGGTGCCAACCCGGACCTGACGGACAAGCTGGGCAAGGACTTCGCTCCTGCTACCGGCGCGCTGATTGCCCCCATCGAGTTGGCCAGCGGTACGAAAGCCTACTTCGTGGGAAAGCCCAACCCGATCATGATGCGTCACGGCAGAAAGTTACTGGGCTGCGATCGGGAGAACACTGCCATTGTCGGTGACCGGATGGACACTGACATCATCGCCGGTATCCATTCGGATATCGATACCGTGCTTGTGCTCAGCGGGGTCACTCGCGAAGAAGACCTCAGGCACTTTGCCTATCACCCGCGATACGTTCTTTCCGGGGTGGGAGATATTCCGGGATGATCGATTCTGCGGTTCGCCATGACAGACGATGTCGGGGATGTCAGACATATCAAAGGTTTTTGTGTCGCTTAAAAGCCTGAGATATAGGTTCGTTATCTGACATTTTGCGTAAGTTGTGATTATCAAGATACATCAATGCTGGGATCTATCAAATCCAGGCTCGAAACAATTCTATATCACAAAGGGTGCCCTAAAGGGATAATCCCAATAAATCACTGGTGGAGCCCACATGGAACATTTGCAAGGTATAACAAAATAGAAGAGGAACTAATTCAATAAATCATATTATTTCAAGGGAAAAATTATGAGAAGTTGGTATTGTATTTTTTCACAACTCGTTCTACTTACTATTATTATCTCAGCAAATGCAGAGGGGGTGAATACAATTATGCAGTTAACATCACCAAGTTTTGAAAACCAGAGGAGTGTTGCTAAGAAGTTTACATGCGATGGAGAGGATATTTCGCCTGCTCTGGAATGGTCTGGTGCTCCAGAGGGGTCTAAGAGTTTTGCGTTGATTGTTGACGATCCCGATGCTCCTGATCCTGCTAATCCGAAAATGACTTGGGTTCATTGGGTTCTTTATAATATTCCAGCAACGATTAGCTCCTTGCCAGAAGGTGTAAAAGATAAGGATCTCCCCAAGGGAACATTGCAAGGTCTCAATGACTGGAAAAAATCGGGCTACGGTGGGCCATGTCCGCCCATAGGTAAACATCGATATTTTCATAAGCTTTATGCACTGGATATTGTTCTTCCGGACCTCACGCGCCCAACAAAAGAAAAACTCGAAAAAGCTATGGAAGGGCATATTCTTTCTAAGGCAGAGTTGATCGGATTATATCAGCGAAAATAGTTGTAAAAGTAAAGGTAGACAACGATATGAGACTCAGACTATATCAACTTCTTGCAGACACCTGCGAGGACAAAGTAATATCGTCATGTATCGACAGTGAAAGCGCGAATTCAAAATTATAGATAACTCCAGCGCATCAGCGATATTGCCGTTTTCAAAAGCCTGAGATGACCAAAACTTATCTTCATAGATTTCGATAACTGTCGAATTAAATATTTTGGCAAGTTACATGTATTCGGAAGTCCGTCAAATCTCGGTCAAATTTAGAGCATATCATCAATTTTGTCGCTGTTAAGAGAATCTCAATGTATTGGTACATTAGTGATATTTGCAAAAAGGGGTCAGGGCTTGACGGGATTATAGGTTGACGACGGTACTTTGGATTTGATATGAAAAGCGCATGGCACGTCCCTGGCGAATTGAATATGAAGGTGCACTTTATCACGTTTTTTCTCGCGGTAATAACCGGCAAGATATCTTTGTAACCGACATCAGAAAGAAAATGGGGTTAGAGCAGAATTTCCAAAGGCGGGTTGAAGCCGTTAAATCACAAATCAAGCCCTGACCCCATTATTTTCATTGTAATTTAATATGGAAGGATGATTAAAATGCTTGAATCTGCGATCCTCCCTATAATATTTTTTCTTTTGGTCATGCTGGTGGTTTATCTATGGGCGAGCCAGCGCAATTTAATCAAAAACAGAGCACTAACACCCCAAGAATATTTGTGATATCAAAATGTTACATGAAATTTTATCAAATTTCATATAGTGGCACCAAGATAGCCCAAGCGTATGAACCCACCTTTTAAACAATCACAAATTATAGGCACTCTGTACTATTCTTCGAGATACTGATACCTTGTGGCAATTGACAACTCGACTTATTTCATTTTATGCAAACTTTGAAAGATAGCAGTTTATGTGGTTCATTTAACAGAAATGGATTATAAAGTTCACAATGATATTTTTTTAAAAACTATCGTTCGCTTGGAAGAACTGTAAGCACAACATCTTGTATAAAGTAAATAATTTTGCATAATTATTGCGTTAGGATTGATAAAACTTAAAAAAGCAAAAATCAAATAATGTGGATAGGAGCAGCTTGTGGAGGCAGGGCTCTGTAAATTTCTGCACCAATTTAAGAAGCCTTCAAGGGTTGCTGCGGCCCTTATGGCTTTTATTTTTTTTGAGGTCCTGATTTGTGAATGAAGAGAACACCAAATTTCAAAATAAAGGACGAGGTGAACCATGAAGGCTAAAGTGAAGAGAAAGCTTTTGGTTGGAGCGACCTTAACCTTATCTGTAATCTTTATATTCATCTTGGTGAGCAAAACGTATGCTGTTACTGAAACCAAGCTGGTTGCTTCTGACGGCGCTCAAGAGGACTATTTCGCCTCCCCAACATCTATCCCTCGGTAATGTACCAGGTATCTGCAATTAGAAGAATTTAACGGGGCGAATCCTCCTCGTATTGATAATACTCAAGCTTTGTGGATTTGGTTGTCGGCAACCAGACGAGGACACGGAGCGGTAGCCCGCAAGTATTTTGAATAGATATAAAAATCAGCGATAAAGAGCCTGCTGATTAATAATAGTACCAGATAGTACGGTAGGCGGAAGTATCCTGGCCGTCTGATTTCAGCCGTTTCAAGTAGTCGTAAATGGGGACATCCTTATAGATATAGGTGTTGGCCAGGGCCAGTTTTTTCTCCCATGGGTGGAACTCATAAACGCGACGCCCGTCCGGGGTTATGGAAATAATATCGTGATGTTGGGAAGCTTTGAGATAGTTTTTGCCCAACCCGGGAACATTGAAGACGATCTCATCGGTTCGCACCGTACCTGGCATCAGGCGTGCTTCTTCCTTTTGTTCCTGCATCAACCGGGCAATGGGCACACGAAAATCACTGGTTTCCGCTTTTCCCTTGGCATTAAAGGTATAGTACGGAGTAACACCAATCAGGCGCAATTGCTGCCGCAGGAAGCAGGCTTCGAACTTGCGTGAGTTATAGTAGGTAAAAACAAGCTGGTTGTATATTTCCATTCCGTTGCGCCTGAATTTTTGGACAGCCGCCATGGATTGCGGGGTAATCTCATAAGGATGTTCAAAGTGCGTGATGATGACAACTTCCCTTTTGCCGGGAACCTGAAATCGAGCCAGCCCGCGTACAAGGGATTCCGTGATGCGCTGGGGCATTGTAACCAGTGTCCTCGTGCCGATACGAATGCGAATAATATTGGGGTTAGCGGCAACTCTGGACACGATGGATTCGAGCTTGCGGTCGGACAAAAGCAATGGATCGCCCCCGGTAATCAGCACTTCATTGATTTCCGGGGTATTTTTGATCCAATCCAGGGCAGCCTCAAGTTTAGACTTGGGCAGCGCTGCTGACGCCGAGTCGACATCCTCTATTTCCCAGTTGCGCTGACAGTAGACACAAATCTGTGGGCAGGTCAGCACCGGTTTCAGGATGACGACATTGGGATAGCGCCGAGTAATCCCCTCGATGGGAGAGGTGTCGTATTCGAGCATAAAATCCATGGAGTGCTCCTGGTTATGTTTATGCTCGGCCAGTTTGTTTACATAATGCAAGCTGGGTATGACCTGGGCCCGGATGGCTTTGTCGCGGTGGCCACCGGAATCCAAGTCCATCAGGGAGAGATAATAGGGAGTGATGGCGAAGGGTATTTTCAAATCCCGGGCGCGTTGGACAGCCTTGTATTCTTCATCGGTTAATTTGACCAGTTTTTTAAGGGTGTCGGCATCCCGAATACTGTTTTTAAGATGCCATTTCCACTTTCCCCACTCCAAGTCGGTTATTCCAAAAAGTTTGATGATACGTGCCTTGTTCCGGCTGCGACGCCGGACCGCATCGTTTTCGAGTCCGCTGGTGTAGGTGTTCATAAATTTTTGCGATGCGCGTGCCATGCGGGAGAGATCAGCCGAACGCATCCGGGCTGCTTTGGGACCTTCGTGTTTGATGAAGGCCGGCGCTTTGGCAGCGTAAATACCGGTTGTGCCCATGATGCCTCTTACCAGGCGTTCCAATTCCGCAAAAAAACCGGCTGTGGGGCGTTCGAAAACTACATCGTTTGAAGCCGTCGACAAGGTGACCAGGTATCCTATAAAACTGTAACCGGCCAACTTTTCACTTCGATCCGAAAGGATCCTTCGAAAAACGGTAATGGCATCATGCACCAGGCTATATTCCAAAGGCTTAATATTGGAATTGTCTTTGTAGGTTTCCGCCAATATGTCGGACAGCCAAGTGTGAACATCGTCCTTTTTTTCCTCGACGGTAGCGGAAGATACTATAATATCGTGTAATTGCGGTGCAATGGATAGAATGTTCCGCAACCGGGTCTTGATTTGTTGTTTTCTCATTATGGCGTATGTCGTTTTTTATGGAATAATGGATACTAAAATTAAATGATCTTAATACACAGGATGAACGGGTGTCAATCCGGAGTGAATTTTTTGAACCGTCGAGCCATTCAAATAAGCCTTTTTTTTATTGTAAAACTGGTGATTGAGAATAACCACGATTCGGGCAAGGTTGTGATATCTACATATCTGGAA
>JBATKU010000153.1:0-6453 GCA_049669725.1 Desulfobacterales bacterium | reverse complement strand
TGTTATATGGATTTATAACAATTTCGGGAAATGATTAATATGAGGTACAAACATGGGAGACAAAGCTAAATATATATTTGTAACCGGTGGCGTCCTGTCATCTCTGGGAAAAGGACTTGCCTCGGCGGCAATCGGTGCATTGCTGGAAAGCAGAGGGCTTACGGTTACCCTTCAAAAGCTGGATCCCTATATTAATGTTGATCCGGGCACCATGAACCCGTTTCAGCATGGGGAAGTTTTTGTCACTGATGACGGCTCTGAAACGGATCTGGATCTCGGGCACTATGAACGTTTTACCCATGCCAAATTGGGCCGGGATAACAATTTTACGACCGGCAAAATATATCATTCCGTTATCGCCAAAGAGCGCCGGGGAGATTACCTTGGTGGAACGATTCAGGTAATTCCGCATATCACCGACGAAATAAAACGAAGCATCCGGCTGGCTGCCAACGGTGTTGATATTGTAATTGTTGAGATAGGCGGCACCATAGGAGATATTGAGAGCCTGCCCTTTCTGGAAGCCATACGGCAGTTCCAGGCCGATGTGGGCAAAGACAACGCCCTTTACATCCATCTAACCCTCGTGCCTTATATCGGCACCGCCGGGGAGGTTAAGACCAAACCGACCCAACACAGCGTAAAAGAATTGCGCAGCATTGGAATTCAGCCTGATATTCTGTTATGCCGCACCGACCGTTACCTCTCCAATGATATTAAGTCGAAAATCAGCCTTTTTTGCAATGTCGGTGTTGATGCCGTGGTCACCGCCAAAGATGTGGAGTGTATTTATGAAGTTCCGCTGGTGTTTCACAAAGAGGGGTTGGACAATAAAATCGTCGAACTGCTCAAAATTTGGACCCGGGCACCCAGGCTCGAGGCCTGGGCGGAGCTGGTCGAAAAAATTCAAAACGCGCAAGAATCCGTGACCATCGCTATTGTCGGAAAATATGTTGATCTGACCGAATCCTATAAAAGTCTGAACGAAGCCTTATACCACGGCGGAGCTGCCAACAATTGCAATGTGAATCTTGTGTTCGTGGATTCAGAAAAAATGGAAGATGGAACCTGCAGTGAAATGCTGGCGAACGCCGACGGCGTGTTGGTACCCGGCGGTTTTGGGACCCGGGGCATCGAAGGCAAGATCTGTTCTGCTAACTATGCCCGGGTAAATAAAATACCCTATTTCGGCATATGTCTGGGTATGCAGATTGCGGTCATTGAATTCGCACGCAACGTGGCCGGCCTGGGCCAGGCCAACAGTTCCGAATTTAATGAACTTACACCGGATCCGGTCATTTATCTGATGCTGGAGTGGTTTGATGAAAAAACCGGCACGAAACAGCAGCGGGATGAGTCTTCCGACAAAGGCGCCACCATGCGCCTGGGGGCATATCCCTGCCGGCTGGTAAAAGACACCTTTGCTTACAAAGCCTACGGCGCTGAAGGTATTTCCGAGCGCCATCGCCACCGCTACGAATTTAACAATGATTTCAAAGTGCAGCTGATTGAAAAAGGGTTGGTGGTCAGCGGGACTTCACCGACCGGGGATCTGGTTGAGATAATCGAGATTGAAGACCATCCCTGGTTTGTTGGATGTCAGTTTCATCCGGAATTCAAATCGCGCCCGATGGACCCGCATCCCCTGTTCAGGGATTTTATCAAGGCGGCACTGGCGTATTCTAAGTCGAGGATACGTTAAATAATGGATTGAGTAAGTCCTCAAACTTGTCTGGCCATATGGTGGGTCTATATAAATACAAATGCCTAAAATGCGCTAAAATGCCTAAAGTGCCTAAAATTAGGGAATTCTGTCAATTTAATAAAAATAGAAGGAGAGAAACGACACCTTCATTTTAGGCAATTTGGGCATTTTAGGCATTTTGTAATAGCTGCCGAAAGCCAGTTTGAGGCTGCTATTGAGTTTTGGCCTTGGCCGCCTTTATCTCCTCCTCAATAACCGCCTCCATGTTTTGCATGCTGCGGTTCTTCACCTTTTTGCCATTTATGAAAATCGTTGGTGTTCCTCTGACACCCAGGCGGATGCCCTCTTCGTAATCCTGTCGTATCCGGGCTGCCTCGACGGGACTCTTCTGGTGTTCGTTAAATTTTGTTTGATCCAGGCCGAGTTCTTTACTGATTTCTTGAATTTTTTGATCATTGAGGCGATTGTAATTTTTAAAAAGCTGGTCGTGAAATTCCCAGAATTTGTCCTGACGGCCGGCCGCGAGCGCCGCCATGGCGGCTTTATAGGCATATTTATGGCTTCGAATGGGAAAATTCTTGAAAACGACTCTTACACCGGCCGGGTATTTTTCGAGCAACTGCTCGAGTAGAGGCACAAGCTGTGCACAGTAGCCTCATTGAAAATCACTGAACACCGCAACAACGACCGGTGCATCGGTACGACCCTTCGATGGTGAGCCCATTAGATTGATCTTACGGATAAAATTAAGCGCGATGACTTCCACAGTCTGATTTTGCCGGCTGGTAGCATAAAGCTGTTCACCACCGGGGCCGACTCGGATTTGGTCAATATGGGCGCCGACTTTGATGGTATCTTCTAATTGACCATCACTGTCATAAATAAGAATACTGCCGTCGGCGGTAAGTACGAAAATCGATTTTCCGTCCGGAGAGACCGCCACATCAAGCGGCGGTTGCCCGGTTCTAAGGGTATTTTCAATCCTCCATTCGACTTCGGCACCAGCCTGAAATGGGATTGCCAAAAGCAATAAAATGGCAACTCCCAGAAATGATTTAAGATAAGTTGTGAACATGAATTGACTCCTTCAGCTCGTATTTTGTTTGTTGGCCGTAACTGCTTACTGAAGCACAAGTCCGGCATTTAGGCAACGCCTGATTGAACCATGGGTTTCAATCAGGCTGCGCGCTCTTGCTGGTGAACTCGTCCATGGTTTTTTTGGCACAATCCGGACAATAGCTGGACGTTATCTCAAGTTTGGCCTGTTCATGAATAAATTTTTCAATGGTAACCCATTCACCGGTACCGGGTTGGCGGTTGGCGTCGTCCCGGATTTTTTTACAAACACAGCACATGGGCAATATTTTTTGATATAGATTTATTTTGCGGGTCAATTCCTGTTTTTCAAGGCAGCTTTTCACCCGGAATAGCATCTCCTGGGATTCACAGGGTTTGAGCAGAAAATCATCTGCCTGGCTGCGCAGCGCTTCGATCGCCGAGTCGATATCGCCATATCCGGTTAAAATAATCACCTGGACATCAGAATCGAGTTCCTTGGTTTTTTTTAACACCTGGATACCGTTGGTGCTGTCCATGACAAGGTCGGTGATGACCAGATCAAAATGGCCCGATTCAAGAAGTTGGACAGCCGACTCTCCGCTGGAAGCACGGGTAACCTGATAGCCGTTGCTTTCCAGGTCTTCTCCGATGCCCTCGAGAATAAAAGGATCGTCATCCACGAGCAGCAGGTTGTATTTTTTCCTAAGATATTCCAAATTTGGCAATCAACCTTGACAGATAGGTTCGTTGGATTTCCATTTTTTTGGCCGCCATACTGCGGTTGCCGTCGGTGTGTCTGAGGTTTAAAAGGATGAACTCTTTTTTGAATGCATCGGTTGCTTCTTTCAGCGTTAGACCGACTTCCAGCCCGGGATATTGGGGGCGACAGGCAAAGGTCGGAAGGTCTTCCGGCAAAATCTGCTTGCCGTTGCCCATGACGACTGCACGCTCCAGGGCATTTTTCATTTCTCTGACATTTCCCGGCCAGTCATACTCTACTATTTGATCCATGGCAGCTTTGGATATAACTAAATCAGACGCCCCTCTTTCCTTTTTGAAAATATCTAAAAAGTGCTGCGCCAGAAATGGAATATCTTCTCGGCGTTCTCTTAAGGGCGGCATATGAATCTGAATGACATTAATACGATAATACAGATCTTCACGGAATCTTCCCTCCGCAACATCTTCTTCAATATTTCGATTGGTCGCCGATATAACCCGCACATCTACGGGAATAGATTTATTGCCTCCCACCCGGTAGAAAACGCCTTCCTGCGAAATACGAAGCAGCTTGGATTGCATGCCCGGGCTCATTTCTCCTATTTCATCCAGAAATATGGTGCCTCCGTCAGCCAGTTCAAATTTGCCGATTTTGCGACTGGCGGCACCTGTAAAAGCGCCCTTTTCATGACCAAATAATTCATCTTCGAGCAGTGTTTCCGGCAGGGCGGCGCAATTGAGAACGACCATGGGCTGATCTTTTCTGATCCCGACGCGATGAATCAAGCGCGCCAGTAATTCCTTGCCGGTGCCGCTTTCGCCCAGAATAAGGGTGCTCGCCTTTGAATTGGCAACTTTGATGGCGTCAGAGATAACCTTGCGCAGCGCTTTGCTCTCGCCGATAATTTCATATTTACCCTGCAACTCTTGTCTTAGGTCTTTAATTTCTTTTTTATCGTGTTCGATCTCGCGGGCGTTACCAATCGCCTGGGCGGCCAGGTCGGCGAAAACGGACAGGATCTGTAAATCCTTTGGTAAAATGGAACTGCCATCGGCCTTGTCGATAATCTCAACCACCCCGATGATGTCTCCGTTCAATTTCATCGGCACGCAGGCGATGGATTGGGTCTGAAAGCCAATGGACTCGCTGATTTCTTTATCCCAGCGGGGATCTTGGGCGACATCCGGTATCAAAAGCGGCTCCCCTGTTTGCGCTACATGGCCGGCAATGCCCTGGCCGAGGTCTATTTCGAACTGCTTGACATCGGTTCCTTTCTCACCGGTGGCGACTTTAAAATGAAGTTTTTTGGTTTTTTGATCCAGCAAGAGCAAAGAGCTGGCCTTGGCATCCATCATCCGGGTGGCGGTTTCAATGATGAGTTCAAGGAGTTGATCAAGATCATGGACCGATGAGACCCAGGTGGATATCTCTTTTAAACGATCGATTGAGGCATCGGCAGAGGTGGGAATGTTATCCATATTTATACACTCGCTATGTTTTTGATTCGATCACGTTTAAGTAAATCCGGCAGTCGAGCCCATGAAGGCGCAGGTCTATGCCTTCAGCAAGGCTGATCACGCTCTTTACAGCATGCATCTAACCAATATTAAGGAAATAGTAATTGTTAAGTGAGAAATGGCCCTTGTTTTCACTATTGTTGACAGTCTACAATAATATATAGGTAATTGTCAACTTTTTTATACATGTTGAGCAACAATGTATTCGCCTATCTTTTCGGCGGATCTTCCGAATAGTTCGTCAATTTCAACTTGCTCGAGATATTGATCCTGCCAGGCAATGCTGTTTTCCTGAACAATATTTTTTACATGCTCGTATTTCCCGCCGAGCGCTTTGATCTTGTTTTCGAGGGGTATGGTTGGCTTAAATGACACATGCAATAACAGCAGAAACTCAATTTTGTTCGGGCTGTCAGCGGAACTAGATAAAATGGGAATGACCAGGATGCTGCGCTCATCCTTGCGGCCTTTTCCGATATACACATTGCCCTGTCTGACGATAATGCGCTTGGTGCCTTTCAAGCGCCTGTCCGATTCGACCCGGGATGGCACATCGGCGATATCCCCTCCTTTTTTTAAGACCTCGATGGTGGTGTCATCGGTGGGCTCACCGAGCAAGCTCAACCCATCAATTCGATAAAGGACGGAGCCTTCGATTTGATCAATAACAGCCTGTAAATTTTTTAAGACAATGATGTTGGTATTGGTCATCTGGGAAATCGTAAAGTCTTCAGCGGTTAAGGTATCGAAGAGGACACCTTCGATTCGTTCGATAATTCGACTGGTCCCCACGGTAACGGTTTTGGCCTGATGCTTGATAGCATCCACCGGCCGCGCCATGGCACTGATGGCATTTGCCAGGCGGCTGAAGAAAATGTTGAGTATGTTGACTGCTGTGCCCTTCTGGTTAAAATCGAGGTCAAAATCCGATACCGGCAACCGGCCGGATAAATACTTGAGCAGCAGGGTCAGATCCGATGCGATATCCAGGCCGATGGTGGTTGGGAACTGGTGGGAGGCTCTTTTTTTCCTGAATTCGTTATAGAATTCGGCTATTTTTTCCCGAAATGGCTTTTCGAGAATGATTTCGTATACATCCATTCCCTGGGCGTTGAATCCATCCAGGCTGTTTTTAATTTCATCCCGGAAGCGGTACAGTAAGCGTGAACCCTCATTAATGGCTAAAGCCGCATAATAGCCCCAGATATGCCCGACCAGGGTGTTTAAAATAGGGGATAGATGTTCGCTGACGTGCGGCACATGGAATACCGCATCAGCGTAGGGATCAAAACGATCATCGCCCTCATCTGCAATAACGATGGGGGTGGCTTTGTGGGCCTTGAATATGGCGGTATCTTTGATGATATCGCCGATCACCGTATTGCGGGTGCCGGCAGCGCAGACAATAATCAGCGGTTCCGATGACAGATCAATGTGTTTTTTGTCTTCCA
>JBATKU010000152.1:0-2563 GCA_049669725.1 Desulfobacterales bacterium | reverse complement strand
CCGCAGCGATCAGCCCACGGGAAAAATTGAAGGCACGATTTCAGGGGTTCAGATACAAGGGATACCGGCTCTGAAACGTCTGACCGTTCATAAAATTTTCGGTAACCTGGGCGGAGATTTCATGATTGCCGGCACAGGACCGAACCGATCGATGACCGGCAATCTGACCCTGTCGGATTGTCGCATAGATTTTGACCAACCCGTAATCGGCCAATCGTCATTGGGGTTTAAAAAGATCGATGCCGATCTGGTTTTAAATAATGGCCAACTGGCCATTAAAAAATGCCGTGCCCGGGGTAATCAGCTCGACGCCGACATTTCCGGCACCATCGCCCTGAACACCGACAGCCGCCGGAATGCGCTGAATCTGAGCGGATCGGTAACGCCGCACCATGGGTTTCTGGCAAAAATGGAAAACAGCATGCCGGCCGACCTTTTGCGGCAAAAAAAAACCGGGAAAGCGGCACTTTCTTTTAAAATCGGAGGCACACTTGAAGCCCCGGACTTCAGACTGAACTAACTTATGACGACTCGGTATTTTAACATAGCCAACATTTTGCTTCTGACTTTAGGGGTATTTCTGTGCGTACAAGCCTTTTACACCGTTGTCACTCCCCGTCCGGATTACGCCGTATACGTCACCCCTGCGGTCAGACCGGTATCAACCTCTGCGGCCTCGTATTCACAGCCACCGCCGGGGGATTATAAAGCCATAACGGAACGCAATATCTTCAATTCGGGTACCGAAAAAATTGCTCCGAAGGCCCAAACAGTTGATATCGAGCAATTGAAGCAAACCGATTTGAAATTAAAACTCTGGGGAACGGTAACGGGTCAGAAAGGACGGGCCTATGCGGTGATCGAAGATACCAAAACCAGAGAACAAAACCTTTACCATGCCGGAGATACGATCCAAAATGCCGTGGTCAAGTTGATTTTACGGGAAAAGGTGGTATTAAACGTTGATGATCGCGACGAAATCCTGGCCATGGAAGAAATCAGCAGCAGAAGGGGAAGCGCCGGAACAGCCCAAAAAAGGGTTCGTGCCTCGTCCGGCAGCGGGGGTAAAAAACTGCCGGTTTCCCGCTACCCGCGGAAAATCAAATTGAAAGGCGATCAAATTCAGACCGCCATGGAAAACCTGGGCCAGCTCATGGAACAGGCCACCCTGCGACCGCACATCGAGGAAGGACAGCCTGCAGGCATTTCCATCACCGGCATCAAGCCCAACGCCATATTCCGAAAGATGCGGTTGCGCAATGGCGATGTGATCACCGGTGTCAACGGAAATTCAATCGGTTCGGTGGAGGATGCCGCCAGGGTCTTTGAGGAATTTTCGTCGGGGTCCAACATTCAGCTCCAGATAAAACGCAGGGGTCGCGAACAAACCCTTGATTACAGTATTGAATAATACCAAAAAGTTTACTAAGATCATAAAATTACTTGAGATCAAGCGCTTAAACGGAATTCACATGAAAACAACCCACGTGACAGTGAAATATATTCTGGTTTCAATTGTGGCCTTTGCCGTCCTTGCCCTGGCATTTCCATCCGGCCGGGCCCAGGACAACGGGAAATCAAAAATCCCGGAACAGTTCGTCTCCATTGACTTCAACAATGTGGATATCAATGTATTTATCAAATTTATGAGCGAGTTGACCGGGACCAATTTTGTGGTGGATCAACGGGTCAAAGGCAAGGTCACGATTATATCCCCGTCAAAAATTTCACTCCAAGAAGCCTACAAGGTATTTGAATCGGTATTGGAAGTCCACGGGTATACCACCGTGCAATCAGGTGAAGTGGTTAAGATTATCCCCTCTCCGGATGCACGCTCAAAGAGTATTGAAACCAAACTGCGGGAGGAATCAACAACCCCCAGAGACCGGGTGGTCACCCAGCTGATACCGTTAACATATGCCAATCCGGTTGAAATCAAGCGGCTGTTTACGCCGATGGTATCCAAAAGCAGCGTTATCCTGGCCTATTCGCCGACCAATACCCTGATCGTAACCGACGTTTATTCGAATATCAAGCGCCTGATCAAGATCTTGAAAGAAATCGATATCACTGGAATCGGCCAGGAAATATCGGTCATACCGCTGGAATATTCGGATTCCGCCAAACTGGTAAATTTGCTGAGCACGATGTTTAAACCGACGCGCAAAAAAAGCAAAGGTATTGAAGAAAATGCCATTACCATGGTGGCGGACGAGAGAACCAACACCATTGTATTGCTGGCCAGCGAAATCGACACCCTGCGAATTAGAAAACTGATCTCCATGATAGACAGGGAAGCACCGCGCGGTAAAGGCAAAATTCACGTCTACTATTGCAAAAATGCCACGGCCGAAGAACTGGCCAAAGTCCTGCAGGATGTGCCGAGCGAGAAGGCCGGTGCGCCCAAAGGTAAATCGGCACCGGTTGTGGCCGGTCAGGTTAGAATCTCCGCCGACAAGGCCACCAACAGTCTGATTATCATGGCCGACAAGGATGATTATCTGGTTTTGGAAGAGGTCATTAAAAAACTCGATATCCCCCGTTCCATGGTCTACATCGAAGC
>JBATKU010000151.1:0-8556 GCA_049669725.1 Desulfobacterales bacterium | reverse complement strand
AATGCGTAACGAAGGCAGTTCCTTTTTTACGCTCATATTTTCACCTCATATGTCACAGTCCATGCGCTTGGAAGTCTCCGTCATGGAATTTCGGGAAAAATATTTTGTAACGTATTATAAATTTAGTGCCTTTGCACTGTTGAGGCATTTTTTCCTACTTGTCCCGGTTAGGGGTTCTTACGCTATTCGTATGTAGATTTAGATTATTTTCAGAATTTACAATCAAATGAAATATATGCCCGGGGTTTAGACCGTGTCAAGGGCCGGGTTGGGTACCCTCATCTTTTGCACAGTTACGCACACTTTTATATAAAGGTGCACTCGTGACGCACTATCTTCAACATATGCAAGGTATAGGTTACCCTAATATTGTTTGGATACTACTTACATATTTGTAATCCCACCATTTATTTTTCCGAAATTGTATATTAGGTATGTGCAATATACAAATCTTTTCAATTTTACATTCCGGCTATCAATCCACAATAGCCAATTTTTATGGATATCTTCTGCTAATCGAAAAATTAGTTTCTTTTAAAAAATAGAGAATTTCATATCTTTGGTGGAGAAGTAAAAAAAGCAGATGAAGCTAGGTATACTTTTTGAGAGGATAGATTCGGCACAATAAAGGACCGAAGGTAACCGCTCGGGTTGGCGGGTCGCAAAACTCCTCGCTGTCGGGCGTTAGAACGCTGACGTTGGATTCGAAAACGTCGAACAGCAACGGATCTTCCCCAATTTCTTCCGGAAACCACCAGCCGTGCTGGGATTCCACCATCCCGGGAGGAATCCTGGATGTCAGTTTGGCCTTTTGTTTGATTTTTCCTCTCTATTTCATCCAAAACATATCCGCATCTCTTTTCTTGCCGTATCCCCAAAGGTCATCTCCCCATAGAAACAATTTGTCTAGCCAGGGCGTGTTGGATATGCCCCATCTGACAACATCATGGATCCGTCCCTCCGGCTTATTAAAGGGACAGGTCCTGATACAGTTTGAGCAATCTGTTCCGTTGGTCGCCCAGAACGCCAGACAGGTTTCGGCATTGATCGGCCATCGCAGCACTCCTTCCCGGTTTGATATGTTGTTAGGCTTATCGGTGGGTTCCCCGTAACGAATTGACTGGCTGGGGCATTTCACGGCACATTTTTCACATTGAATGCAAAAATCCCAGACCCCGAATTCAATGGGCCGATCGGGTATCAGAGGCAAGTCAGTAATAACCTTGGCCAACCGAACCCTGGGGCCGAATTCCGGGGTGATCAGCAGGCCGTTGCGGGCCAGTTCCCCCAGCCCGGCATCAATGGCGATGGGAATGCTGCAGGCCGTATCGTTGCCGCAGGCGATGGCTTTGTACCCCAATCCTCTGATGTGATGGGCCAGCAGGCCTGCAGTAAACGCCATTTTAGAATACCCTAAACCGGTGGCGACTGAAGATGGGCTTGAGGGGGAACAGCGTATGGCTTCATAATCCATCTCGACGCCAATAGCGATGGCAAACTGATATTCCTCGGGCAGTTCGTTCGACACGGATACCGGGTTTCTGAGCGGAAAGGCCGCAGAATAGACCCAGTCTCTGTCCAACTTGCAGACGCCAACCAGCGAGGCGCCAAAAAAAATGGCGGCCTTTTTGATGTCGCTGGTTATTGCCCGGGGGTTGTCGCTATCTATTTTTAGTCCTGCAGGCACCCGGGGGTATTTAAAAATTTTCTCCCACTCCCAGGCGTACATCCCCATCCGGCCGCCGGCCACACCATGGGCAAAGGTATTTTCAAGGTGCCAGGCGGCATTTACCATGGCCTGGTCTTTTAAGCGGTAGCCGGCCCTATTCATAGGCGGTACTTCCGTCATGTAGAATTTCTTACCCAGATCCAACATCTTTTCATCCCAAAGCGGCCGGCAGAACATCTCATTTTTTTGATCGAATGGTTCCAGATTTCCAATCACATACCGCCTGGCCCCGGTATCGACGAATTTTGCCTTCATAGTTGCAGAACACCTCTATTATTATAATTAAATTAGTTCGCTAAAAATTCGGTTTCCTGGTTACCTGGACTTACCGGATAAACGCATTCGGTTTTTTAAACAGGCTGAGCCGTGTTAGATGAATCCATAAAATACTACAGCATCTTTTCGGGAAGCCACAGAGCGAGTTGGGGAAACAGCATCGTCAATAACAGAACGATCAATTGAATGGCGACAAACGGGGGAATAGATCGCCAGATATCTTTGGTATGAACCTCCGGCGGCGCGACGCCTTTCATTAAAATGAGGGCCCAGCCAAATGGTGGTGTCAAGTAAGCCACCTGCATGTTGAGAATAAAAATGATGGAAAACCAGATGGGATCAAAGCCCAGCAATATGGCTATGGGGATAAAAATCGGCGCACAGATCGTCAGGACTGCGTAATCATCCATGAACATTCCGAAAACGAGCAAAATTACCTGCATGACGGCCAGAATCAGCCAGCGGTTAACCGTCAGCCCTTCAATCAGCTCCATCACCATGTCCTGAGCCCCTGCACTGGTGTATACCACTCCGAAAAGGGTGGCCGTAACCAGAATCCACAGCGCCATGCCGCTGATTTTCATGGTTTCGAGACAGGAATCCGTGATAACCTTCCAGGTCAACCTTCTGTAGAGAATACAGATAATAAAAGAGCCGAACGCACCCACACCGGCAGCCTCGGTGGGCGTGGCGATTCCTAAAAAGATCGAGCCCAGTACCAGAACCACCAGCATGGCGGGCAGAACGATATCCTTTAATGAGGCCAGCCTGCCCTTCCAGGTGGCATCCTCGGTAGTTCTGGGGGCCAGGTCCGGCTGGAGATGGCACCGCACCGTTATGTAGATGATGTAGAGGATGGCGGTGATAAATCCGGGTATGGCTCCGCCGAAAAAGATCTTGCCAATGGAAATGCGCGAAATATAGGCAAAAATAATCATGATGATGCTGGGGGGAATGATTTCCCCCAGAACGCCGCCGGCCATGACGCTGCCAAGGGCCAGGGATTTATTGTAGCGCTGCTTGAGCATGGCGGGTACGGCGATGAGGCCCATGGTGAGAATGCCGGGGCCGAATCCGCCGCACATGGCCAGGGCGACACAGACACCGACGGATACGATGGCCAGGCCGCCCCTTATGCCTGACAGCCATACGTTGAGGGCTATAAACAGTCTATCGGAAATTCCGGAATGGATTAAAAAATTTCCCATCAACAGAAACAACGGAATGGTAATCAATCCCGGGTCTGTGATCTGGCGGTAGGTGGTTGTCGCAATGATTAACAGGCCATTGGTTCCATCCAGCAGAAAAGTAATCAGCACACTGATGCCGCCCAGGGCAAAAACAACCGGAACGCCCATGGCCAAAAGGCAAAGAAGCCCGCCAAATAAAAGGACTGTCGACAATCCGATACTCATAGTGATTTATCCTTGTTGATCAATCATCGCGTCGTCGAAAATAAGAGATGCCTTCTAACAGAAACAGAAAAGCCACTATGGGTATGAGCAGCTTAAACGGATACAGAGGAATACGAAAGGCGCCGGCTGCTTTTTCTTTCATCATCAGGGAGTTCCAGCCCATCCAGGATGATTGCCATACCAAAACGCCCATGAAGGCCAAAAAGGAGACCAGGGCAATCCAGCGTGCGATCGCTTTAATTTTAGGCGGAAAATGGTCGTAAAAGATTTCAATGCGGATGTGTTCACCCTTGTACAGTGTATATACACCGGCAAAGAGGATGAAAACACCGAACAACAAGCGGTTCGTGAGCCAACCCCAGACAAGCGGATAGTTGAAAACGTAGCGGGCGGTTACATCAGCGGCGGTGATGACCATGATCACAAAAACCAGATAGCAGAAAATCCTGCTGGATCTTTCAACCACCTTATCAACCCAAACAAAAAATTTATCGACGATTTGACTCATGGCGGCCGCCTTTTATTCGCATTCCGAATTCTTGATTCAATACAAAAATTTCATTGATAAAGAAGTTACATACTGGTGGACTCTCATACTGTACAAAAGCATTGCGGTTGCTGAAACCCGACACCTTAAGATCCTCTAACCTGCCGCAGATAAAGACAACTGACGGCCAATATTGAGTTGGATAAGGCTAAAATTACCAGGAGGGTGCCCATGCACCCTCCTGGCTTTTTTTGGTTAACATTGGTGGAGAATTCAGCGTGATTTTTGAATTTTGCATTCACCCATTATTTCAGGGTTTTTCTCCAGTCTTTGATAATACCGATGGCCTTGGCCGCTGCAGGATCTCTCTGGCCGATCTTATCCCAGAGTGCATAAGCCGCTTCTTCGTGTTGGCGGTCACAGGCAGCATCTATCTCGCTTTTGATGACTTTTCCCGCTTTGATCAAATCATCCACTTTTTTAAACTCGCTGAGATAGACCTTGAGGAGTTTATTAAAATAATCTTCAGCGGCGTCCGACATGACCTTTTTGAGATCGTTCGGCAGCGCGTTCCAGGACTTCATATTGAACAGAATATGTCCCACAACCACATCATTCTGCCCGCCCATAAGCCAGTAGGGCGCAACTTCATACCATTTTAAACCGGTGATGGCGCTGACATCCCACTGGGAGGCATCGATGGTGCCCAGTTTCAGTCCCATATAGGCATCCATGCCGCTGATATAGGTTCCGCGGGCCCCCAGGGCATTGTAATAGTCGGCCCAGGATCCTTCGACCCTGAATTTTAATCCCTTCATGTCATCACATGTCCTGATTTTCTTGGTCGCCATGGTAACGATGGGACCATAGGAATGCACGTCCAGCCAGTACAGACCCTGTTTGGCATACTCCCCGCGCAGTAAATCGACATAGCCGGTATTGAAAAACAGATCTCGGATCTGCGCGCCGGCGGTGAAAATATCCGGTTCACCCGGGAGATTATAGGCATAGGGCAGGCCAAACTCGACTTCACCCACCGGGACAATACCTCCCCACATGGCGGCGACGGCATGCAGCATATCCAGGGTCCCTTTCTGGGTGGCCTCAAACAGCTGTTCGGCCGGAACCAGCTCCGGATCGGCGAACACCTGGATTTTGATGCGACCCTTGCTCATTCTTTTCGCCGTTGCTGCGAAATCCTTCAACAGCTCCATGGAAAGGTCTCCGCGGGGATAGGCGGATTGGATTTTGAGGCGATAGACTTTGTCGGCCGCCTGGGCGTCAAAGCTTCCGAACGTCAGGGTGGTAACAAAAATTGCAACCAGGATGACAGAAATCAATATAATGGTTCTTTTCACTTTCATTTCCCTCCTCCTTAATGGGGTTTATGGTGCTGGAATCAATGGTACTCTTCGAAATTATCACCTCCCTTGTGTGATTGGAAAACGTTCTTTGCTACTTTGGCATTTTCCGGATTTTAAATGAAATACTAGTTTTATGCGGCGTTTTATAGCCAAAAAGTATTTAATAGCTGATTGAAATATAGTATTTTGAATCAGCTTTAATATATAAAGGGCGGTTATGTCAACCGGGTAGTCAGATAAGAACCGATCACCGCATCGACCTCAATTTCAACCAGATGATCCGGACGGGCAAGGGCCTTGACTTCAGCCATGGCAATAACCGGTCTTATATTCTTAAACCACTCGGAATAGGCCTTTATATAATCCTGTCCGCGGCTGATATCGGTAACATAGAAGCGAACCCTGACGACGTGGGACATTTTAGCCCCGGCACGTTTTAATACATCTTCGATTTTTTGCAGGATGATTTTGGTTTGAAGATAAGCGTCACCCGGCGCTTCAACCTCGCCCGTGGAGTTGGTGGTCGTGGTACCGCCGACAAAAACCATGTTGCCGACCTTGACCGCCCGGCTGTAACCGGCCTTGTCCTCAAAGGGGGCACCGGATGAGAAGTTTTCACGTTTTAATAGATCCATTTCGGTCACCAATCAAATGTTCACGGCAAATTCTTGCGCCATATTATTTAGCAAGGTTTCCATCAGCCAGTAAGTATCCGGGATCTTTGCGGTCCTTGCCAGAACCTCATCCTTTGTGCTGACATATTCATCCCGCGTCCAATCCTGGCTGTGTTCCCGGGCGTAGTACATGACCATTTCCCGGGTATACTCGGGATGAAACTGGAGGCCCACCAGCCGACGATCCTGGCACACGAAAGCCTGGTTCTCGGTGGCCTGGCTGCCGGCCAGCCGGGTGCAGCTCTGTGGCAGGGAGAAATGATCGCTGTGCCAGTGAAAAGTAACAAAAGAGGGCGGGATATCCTGGAAAAGGAAGGACTCCTGTCCCTGCCGGTTCAATGCGACCTCATGCCAGCCGATTTCTCTATCGGGATTGGGAAATAGCCTCCCCCCCAGGGCCTCCGCCAGCAACTGGGCGCCAAAACAAATTCCCAGGATAATTTTGCCTGCAGACATGGCCTCGTTTACAAAGTTCTTTTCTTTTTGAAGCCAGGCGTTTCCTGCTGCATCCCAGGCATGTTGTGATCCGCCCATGACCATCAACCAGTCGAAAGAATCGATTGGGGGCAGCGCTTCATTGTTACAGACAAAGATCTGGTTAACCCGGTAGCCCTTATCGGCTGCCCACAAAGAAATATTGGTGCGGGAAAAATCTTCCGGGTCATGTTCAATCAGTTGTATCCTCATGAATTGCTTCCGTAGCGGTAGCGCAAATCATCGGTCATGACGCAGCGTCTGATGCGGGTAAATGTTTTGGGCCGCGTATGTCCTTCGCCATTGGTGGCGATATGAAAGGACACATAGCCTTCTCCGGTAACGCCGACCCCGCCCAAACCGCAGGCGCCGTTTTTGACAAAGGAAGCACAGCTTGCCCGGCCGGCCATTTTTTGAATGTTTATCAGGTTGTTGGAATGTATCGCCATGGTATGTCCGAAATTTTGTTCTGCGGCCAGAGCCCATTCAATTGCCTGGTCCACATCACGACAGCGCACAAAGGGCAGCACTGGCATAATCTGCTCGGTCCAAACCAGGGGATGGTCATTGTTGGTTTCCAGGATGACGATCTGAATTTCCGGTCCCACCTCCACACCGATGGATTTCAAAATGAACTGGGGTGTCTTACCGATGTAATCCATATTGATGACACCGGGTTTTCCCGGCTCTTTGACTTCTTTGAAAATGTGTTTAACAAGTTCCTCGCCCTGGGATGCACTGATCTCGTAAGCACCGTCTTTTTTCAAATTTTCTTTTAAACGGTCTGCCACCGATTCAACCACGAAGATTTCTTTTTCGCTGGCACAGGCAATGCAGTTGGAAAAACCGGCGCCCTGGATGATGCAGTGGGCGGCACGGTTCAGATCAGCGGTTTCGTCCACTACCACGGGAGGATTTCCGGGACCACCGGCAATGACGCGTTTACCGGTCTTGGTGGCAAAATCGACGACCCCGTGTCCGCCGGTGACCGCAATCATTCCGATGTCCGGATGGGTCATAAGCTGCTGGGCCGAGGGGACGGAGGGCTCTTCCAGGCAGCAAAGGCAATTGGGCGGTCCCCCAGCTGCTATGATGGCCTTATTTAAATCACGGATCACCCGGGCCGAAACCTGTTTGGTTTTAGGGTGAGGGTTCACCACAATGGTATTTCCCCCGGATAACATCATGACGGCATTAAACAGGATGCTCGGAGCGGCATTGGTAACCGGATGGACGGAAGCGATTACACCCACCGGGAGTCTCTCAATGATGGTAACCCCCTTGTCGCCGGCATAAACTTCGGGAACCAGGTCCTCCCGACCCATAACCTCACAGGCCGAGATGTTTTTATTGACGTTATCTTCCAGTTTTCCCAGGCCGGTTTCCTCAAATTCCATCGCGCCATAATCGCCGGCATTGGCCGAACCGGTATCCCGGATGGCGGCTATCAGTTTGCTGCGCACTTCCAGGGGCAAGGCCACCAGTTCCTTCTGGGCTTTACAGGCTGCCTGAATACAGACAATCATATCCCGGAAAACGCCGTCGGTGACATCGGTCCCGTTGGCAGTAGAATTGGCCCTTTGCTTGTTCTCAGATTCCTGGTCGGCAAGTTTTTGCACAACTGTTTCGACAATTTGGTTAATAACCTTTTCATCAAGTTTCATGTCTGCGTTCTCATAGTCTTTAAGAGTTGAATTATCCTCAATGTTGTTGGACCTCCGGCTTTTTTAGCTTCGGGGTTACGATAACTTATCTTCCTTTTGCGGCCACAGTGAAGTGATTTGGGGCCGGGTTAATCTATAGGCCAACCGCTGATCGATCTCATCTTCCGTATAAAATTCATTGGCGGCCTTTACCCCGCTATCAAATTTGGAAATACACCGCATCGCTTCGTCATTGTCAAGGAATGCAATTTCATGCACCAGAGCACCAAGAAAGGCGATGATATGGGCAAATGGATCAACGAAGGAGACACCTTCAATATCTATAATGACATAGCGGTCCGAGAGTGTAATTATGGGTGATTTGGGCGTATCGCTGAGACCGATGGTCTGTACTTTGCACTTTTTGGCATATTTCAAAATTTCGATTGTCCTGCGGGGGTATCTTGGAAACGCGATGACCAGCATCAGGGTGT
>JBATKU010000150.1:0-13186 GCA_049669725.1 Desulfobacterales bacterium | reverse complement strand
ATCCATAGGGTTGCTCCGAAAAAATCAAAGTATGCTGTCTGAGTGACTTTGGTATGCTCACCAAACGCCTCTAACTGAATATGGCCGTAATGAAATTTTTGGCCGCATTCATTTGGATTTAGCAGCTCAAAGTCAAGGCGATGAGTGTCGGTTGAACTAATCGTTCGCCAGCGAAATCTCACGCCCGGTTTAGTTGAATAAATAGTTTCGGTAATGGCGATATTATCCCTATACTCCACTAAACGATGTTCGGTAATGAGTTTGTTGGTAATCAAAAAATCATTTTCAAAATCGGTTTTAAAATTCCAATATATATCTAAAGGCGCTGCGACCATGTATACTAATTTGTAACCCTGGCCAGGTTTATCCGCGGGATAAAGCTTGTAGATATATGCTTTACCCTGCATTAATTGGTTTATCTCAGATTTATTTTCCAAAGAGTCCTGGGCCAAAACATGGCTGGGTGACAAATAGAACAGGATGGCCAGAACCTTGCAGAATGCCGCCAACCTCCTACGAGCGAAATATAGAGCTATCATTTTGGGTTGGATATAATTCATGATATCCAAAATGGATTTTAAATTAATATCCGTTGAATTATGGCGGTAGTTCGTGGCGGCATCCACTTCATAAAAAAGATATCACAACTTTTTATGACCTCTACAAAGTCAGGATATGTTGGAGTGCAAGTGTCGCTATAAAATTGGCGACCACAATATATTGAATAGAGGGCAAAAGAAGATGGAAACAGAGAAATTTTCACAGTGATGGTAGTAATTATAGTAAAATCACTCAAAGATGTCAACACTTTAACCTATTGAAATTATTATATTTTTAAATTGACAAATTCAATTTAAATGTCATATATAAAAGCCTGTTTAGGTGCCAGTTTATTATTTGAAATAACAGATTTGTCTTGGGTTTGTAAGCAGATACCAAGAATTAAAGAGCTTATTGTTCTGCAAACCAAATTTCTGGAGGGATATATGAAACAGAATAACCCCAGCCTAACTGCATATAATGTTGCGATGATGCGGGCAGCGCATCAGATTCTTGATAACCCAAAAGTATTCGAAGATCCGATAGCGTTAAGTATTTTCGGTACTCAAGGTGCTCCCGACATTCGTTCAAAAAAGCGAACGTTCAAAACAAAATTACATAGCTACCTAAGAGCTATTGTGGTCGCACGCAACAGATTTGCCGAGGATGAACTCTCTGAAGCAATCAAGCGTGGTGTCCGTCAGTACGTTATTCTTGGTGCTGGACTCGATACATTTGCCTACCGTAATCCGTATTCCACTAACGGTTTGAGAGTATTTGAGGTTGATCATCCAGCCACTCAAGAATGGAAGCGCCTACAACTTAAAGCGACAGAGATACGAATACCGGAAACTTTGACTTTTGTTCCAATAGACTTTGAAAGTCAGTCATTGGTAGACCAGTTGCGAAAAGCCGGGTTGAGAACAGATGAACCGTCTTTTTTTTCATGGCTTGGTGTGACAATGTATCTAACCCGCGAAACGATTATGGCAACTATGGAACACATCTTCTCATCCACCACTTCAGGTAGCGAAATTGTATTTGATTATGTGATCACGCCTTCTTCGCAGAATTTTTTACGTCGATTGGTTTTCCGCTTGCTTTCCAACAGGGTAAGAAGAGCCGGAGAACCTTGGAAAAGTTTTTTTGATCCAAATTCACTGGTAATGGATCTAAAAGCTATCGGTTTCACACATGCTAAAGATATTGGTCCTGAAAAAATTAATGCATTGTTTTTCAAGGATCGAGCAGATAAACTGATGGTTGGCAATTTCGGACATTTGATGAAAGCCCAAGTTTAAAAAGAATCATGACTGAGGATCAATATGTTGTGGTCTTGATTTGTGCATAAAAGGACAGATAGATTGAGAGTAACCACGGTTCGGGCAAGGTTGTGATATCCAAAGAATTGGAACGAAATTTGGTGCAATTTGGGAGCCGGATTCCGCCATAAACCAAACTTTGCTAAAAATACAGGTTCATCTACGTATCTGTATCTCAGTGGACCTTAAGTTCTTGACAACCCGTCAGGGGAAAGGTAGGCTTTTTGTTAGATTTTCAAGAGACTGACGGGGGCTGCATGTTGTGGATCGCTAACGGGGAGGCAATAAGCGGATCGGGAAGTTGATTCTCTTTCCCAAAAGCGTGTTCTTATCAGTTTCAGTTGACGGTGCACGTTTTTCGATTGATGTGTTAAATCCGGTACTGCTACACAATACATTATTAGTTTGCATAGGAGGAGAGGGATTTTGAAAAAGGCGCATGTTCTATTGGTGGATGACGAAAAAGAGTTTGTTGATGTAATGAAAGATCGTTTGGAATTAGCCGGCTACACAGTGACCGCCTGCTATGATGTAGAGCAAGCACTGAAAGAGGTGCAAGATGAAGAGTATGATGTTGCGATACTAGACCTTATTATGCCGGATACAGACGGTATTACAGCTATGCACAGGATAAAGATAATCAGGCCACTTATGGAATGCATCGTTCTGTCGGGCCAGGGCACACTGCGGATGGCTGTTGAATCAATGAAACAGGGCGCATTTGATTTTATAGAAAAACCCTGTGAACATAAGGTTGTCACACAGATAATTGATGAGGCTTGTGCAAGAAAGCACGAGCAAGATAATCGTATTCGTAGGGCAGCAAGTAAGGTATTTTCAAGGTTTGAACAGGCAATGGTAGGAGCCACATTTGCCGCGGCCGGTCAATTCGACACTGCAAAGGAGATTTTGCGGAAAAAAGAGAAAGAGTAGATGGTCGTGATAAACTGAGCCATAAAGGCCATACACAAAAGCTGTGATAAGTTCGATTTATCTTGAATTAAATTTTTCTTTGAAATTTACAGACCCCTCCAGCGTATCTGAAAAATATTCGACCCTTAAAAATTGCAGATACTGTAAACGTAGCAAAGATTTTTCATCCCCCAATGGATCTGTGATATCACATCGTCCAACCGAATTTTCACCCGCTTATTATTTTGCATATTAGCCAGGGCGAATACACACTTTTCTCAGTAAATATTTTTGATGGGTTTCGTGCCTAAGTAAAACCTTGAAAATTATGTATAAAATTTGTGTATTTCGAAGTCCAATCTAAAATAATTGATAATATCAACTATACTGTCCCGCCTGTGACAAAGCCCCAATAAGATGCAACTCGGTACTTTCTCTCATCACCGTTCCGGATTTAGAATTTTAACCCCCGCACGTAATAGAACTGCTTTTTTGGCCTGAAAAAGCAAAATGAATTTAGGTGTCGACTCCTTGATTACGGACCGAAATGGCGTATTACAACCCCAAAATTAGCCAAATCTGATCTCATTTCCGTCTTTTTACCCCCTGCACAGCAATAAAAACCATTATATTTTCCCGGTCTATATATATGAATTATAAAGGTGTATACGATACCGCGCAAGGAGGTGCAGGATTCGTATCTCAGGCGGCAAGATGGCTGCCGGAGCTTTTCCGTCGGGCAAAAGCCGTTGTGGAATTCCCACGCCAATGTGACGCCGCATGCCAAGGTTGCCAACTTGTCTGTACGGATTAACAGCCGTCATCCATCTTCTCGATCAGATCTAGAAAAAAAGGCAGGCCTGATCCCACAATGATTATGCCGCCTGCCAGAACAATACCGCTGGCAAACGTCACCGTCTGCCCCATGTATCCCAACAGTAAGGGGAAAAGCCCACCTCCCAGGACAATAGCGCTCGGTGTCACCCAGGCGGTGGCCAGGCTTCGAAGATTCGGCTGCACGATCCGTGCAAGGGCGGCAAAACCCGCCGGAAAATAGCACACAATCAGCGCTGGTTGAAGGAACACAACGACCTTGAGCCAAAGACCGGAGACCAGGCCCAGCAAGAGGGTGACGATCCCCGAGACCAGGAGAAAAATGGAGATGGCCTTTTTTTCTCCGATTCTGTCCGTCACCCAGCCGGCAAAAAAGGTCATGAAAAGGGCGGATACCTGGGACAGTCCGATCAGCATGTTGGCCGATGATTCCGGCATTCCCCGTTCGGCGATCAGATAAAGCGGCATCATGGCGTAAATGCCCACCTGTCCACCCATGCCTAATGCAAAAAGGATGATCATAATCCAGAAGGATCGGCCGGACAATATGATACGGGCCAAGGATAGGTCCGGTGCATCACCCGGAAATTGTCCGATGGTTCCGAAACGTATCAATATCACCGCCGTGGCAATACCCGCTATGGCAATAATCAATAGGGGCGCGCGCCAGGAAAACCAGGTCAGGAGGAATACGGTCAGCAAGGGGCCTAAAATAAGGCTCAAGGGTGGGGCCGTCTGCTGGACGGCCAGGGCCTTGCCCCAGTCCTGGCGGCTGACAAGGGCTGTAATGGTGGCCAGATTCGATGGCAGATTCATGCCCGCCATAAGGCCCAGCACCAGCACAGCCCCCCGTAGGGCCCACAATGAGGTAAGCATCGTACACAGCAGAAGGGCGGAGGCCGCGCCAATAAGGGACAGGGCTATGGTTCCCTTGTGCTGAATTCGGGATGAGACAAAGCCCGCCGAAAGTGAGCCAATAAATACGCCCACCGACCCGCAAAGGAATATGGAGCCGGCCTGGCTGTGGGACAGCCCCAACTCAATGCTCATGGCCGGCATCAGGGGGGCGAAGATAAACCTGCCGATGAAGGTTAGAAAGAACAGCAGTGTTAGGAAAAGAATACTCCCGATCGCTCCGCTGAACGGTTCCGGTACAGGACAATCCTTGTCCGACACATGAAACTCCTTGTTTTTGAAAATTAGCGATTTATTGTTGTTACAGGGATCAGCTTACGGTACCTGTTTGATAATCAAGCATTGATAGGGGAATGGTAATTCGCCATCAGGTTTTTGGCTCTTTTTTATGTTTTTGAAACAATTGCGCCAAGTTGTGGATGAATATCATGGCAATGAAACAAGGGACTGCTGAAGTCGCCCAAATAACGGAGACGCCTTGTATTCCGAAGAAATCAACTGCAAGACTGCGTGATATAAAGCCCGGGCTGTAATAAAGGATTACGCCAGTAAACATCAACACCGCGGAAAACCGGATAAAACGACGTAAAATATCTACTAAGCCCTTTTTATTGCGAGGGTTATAAAGAATGATATCCGCCCGCCTTTTAAAGGCGATACTCGTCCCCAGCAACCCGCCCCAAATCATGAGCAGCTTTCCAACCTCTTCCGTCCAGGTGGGAGGAGATGCGAAGATATATCTGGCGACAATCTGGAGGATGATAACGATCAACATTCCAATGATGGCCAGAATAGAAACTATCTTGGCAATCGCTTCAAGCTTTGAGCTTAAAATGTCGATAAATTTTATAATCTTTTTCATTATCACAGCATTCCCATAAATTTCGGTAAAAATAGAACAATGTCAGGCAGGAATATCAAAACCAAAACAATGGCAAACTGCCCCAGAATCAGCGGAAGCGCCTCTATGCTGGTTTTCCAATAGGGCTCGTTGGCTATGGCGGTCGCGACAACCAGCAATGCTCCTACTGGTGGGGTTGAGCCTCCGATAACCATGGTGACGGTCACAACGATCCCCACGTGAATCGGATGAAAGCCCTGGGCCACAGCTTCAGGTACCAATAAAGGAGCCAGAAGAAACAAAGACACACCGAGGTCGGCAATCATCCCGGAAATGATGAATACGACCACAATGGCGATTAAATACTTGTAACCGACTAGCCCCATGGCATTAATCCATTCCGAAACCATGTTGGGAATTCTTAAAAAGGCTGCCAGCCAATTAAAAAGAGAAAGGGCGACCAATACACCGAAAATGGCCCCGACCATGACGGCCGTTTTTTCAACTCCCTCTATAAAGGATCGCCAGGTAATACCTCCGTATAGATATCCACATCCTAACGCTGCCAACACGGAAATGGCGCCCGCTTCCGTCGGCGTCATCACGCCGAAGACAATCCCGCCAACAATTATAACAGGAAGGGACAACGCAGGAAGCGCCCTGAATAGGCTCGGCCAAAACGGAGGACGATCTTCGGTTGTTCCACCGGGATGGTTTTTTCGATGGGCAACGATTGAATTGGTGATCATCATCATCAACCCCAATAACAATCCTGGAATGATTCCGGCAATAAACAAAGCCCCAATCGATAGCTGTAACAACGCGCCATATAGAATCAAAATCGTACTCGGTGGGATGACCGGACCCACAACGGAAGAAGTGGCCGTTATGGCGGCTGCATATGCACCCGGGTAGCCTCTTGTTTTCATCTGGGGCACCAATACATTACTGAGCATCGCCGTATCCGCGAATTGAGAGCCGGATACGCCGGCAAAGAATATACTGGTCATGATATTGACATGGCCCAAGCCGCCTTTAAATCTCCCGAAAACCGACATGGCAAAATCGATCAGCACGCTCGCAACCTTTGTTCGCCCCATTATTTCTCCGGTGAGAACGAACATGGGGAGCGCCAGCAAAACAAACATATTGACCTGTGAATACATTCGCTGCGGGAATATGGCCAGAAAGGATTCTTTTCCGCTTAAAATAAAGCTCAAAACCGATGTTGATCCGATTACATAAGGAAGTGACGTACTTGCGAATACCAGAAGAAATACTGAGATCGATATCAGAATGGCAACAACCATAAATCGCCTTGCTTTCCTGTGTTTTTATGCAAATTCTGAAAATACATCTAAAATTGCTTGCTTAAATTGAACCGCGGTTGACGACAACGATTCAATTTGAAGCAAACAACGATTTCTATAAAGAATGGAAGTTATTTGAATTTCTTCGCGCCTTCCTCGAAAAACTTAACAACCGGCGGCGGCGCCATCTTATTGCGTACTGCATTGATTTTTGACTTGAACCGCTCTTTTTCTTCCGGGGACAGGTCGATGACCTCAATACCTGCTTTTCTCAGTTTATCCAGGTTTTTTGGAACATAGGTTTCCATCCATTTTGCGTTGGCCTTACGAGCAGCCTCTATCGCTCCATTGAGAACCTTCTTTTGTTCGTTCGACAGCGATTGATAATAGGACTCCGACATTGAAATGCCCATGGAAACCCAGGTGAGATCCAGCCTGGTAAAATACTTGAAAACTTCCGTATGCTTAAATTGAAGAGCCGTCATAGGGCCGTGCACATATCCGTCAACCATTCCTGTTTGAAGAGCAGTATACACATCGGGCCAGGGAATGCCAACTCCCTTTGCGCCAATGGCTTCGTACTGTACTTTTTGAGGCGGCGCCAAAAATCGAAGCCGAAGCCCCTTGGCGTCTTCCAACGTGCGGACCGGCTTTTTCACCGTGAAAAGACCCATGCGGCCGCTGGTATGAACCAAATCAAGCAATCGAACCCCGGCTTTTGTGCTGGTCTCATTCACTTTTTCGATGTATCCCCCTTTGGACCGGATGAATCGGTTATGATGGTCCAAGTCATCAAACAGATAGGGAATCAAACCTCCTAGTACGACCGGTGCAGTCTTAAAAAACGGAAAGGGTCCGCAGGTACAATATTGAAGCAACCCCTGACGCATCATATCCGAAGCTTCTCCGAAGTTACCCAGCGCTTGAAAGGGATAGATTTTTATATCAAAACCATGTGCATTCATATACTCAGTAAACGCCCTCTCCCATTCGGATGTGCCTGTGACCACCCCGGGCAATCCGCCAGACGAGAATCGCTCTTCCGCATTCACATTCATTGAAAAAAAGATTAGGCTGCAGCAAATAAAGACCGCTATCCGGTTGATGAATTTAAACTTGGCTTTTTGTTTTTTCATTGTACATGCCCTCCTTGGATTCGATGTGTTTGGCCAATATTAGCCGATAGTCATGGCAAGGTTTAAACAAAACGCTTCCCGGCCCGTCTCCTAACACGCATCATATTCTTTGAGTTGCTTCCCGTCGAAAAAATACCACTTTCCAGGTACCAATTCCTGGAACCGAATACCTGACAGCAGTGTTTTTAGAGTGCTTAAATCGGTTTTCTTTGCGCCCTTGAGTAATGGATCATGGTGCTGAGGAACGCACACCTGGCACCCCGAAGCAATGGCCAAATCCGCCGTGGATTTTTCCAGTCCTTTCAGGGCATTGGCCGGCGGCACTTGAAGCAATGTTATGTCCGCATTTACAGTGCCGGCAATTTTTATCTGATCCTCATCCGCCCTTGTTCCGGCCATATAGATACGAGGTCCCTGATCCAGTTGAATTACAAAATTGATCTGCTCCCCTTGAGGAAATTTTTCCATCCACTCCTCAATTCGAGGCGGTCGCCAGTCGGTTTCAAATGTCTTTGTTATGGTTGTTTCAATGGCTTCCTTAATGGGCGTATCAGGTTGAAATTCTTTTCCTGTCAAGCGATTGTAATCACTTATGAAATCAACATGAGTGCCCTGAATCACCTTGATTGTCATGCCGTCCACACGAACGATTTCTCCAGCGGTTACGGTCCGGATCTGATCCGAATTGACACCCAGGTGGAGGAAGAGAGATTCCGAAGCCAATTGGCTACAGTATATGATAGGATTGAACCGGGCGGCCAACTTCCCGGCGTCCAGGACATGGTCATAGTGCCCGTGAGTGAGGAACATATAGTCGCATCCCTCGAATTGATCGGAGGTGATGGGGGCACTGACGGCATCGTCCACGAAGGGATCGATAACCAATGTTTTTCCATTTGGCAGCACGATTTCGAAACAGGCGGTTCCCAACCAACGCATTCGTAATGGTATCATACTGACTCCAGCGATACTCGAATCACACTTTCAGTTGAGAAACAGAGCAATCGAGAGTGGCGACATTTGCATCCGCACTATGAAAATTTGAAAGCATCTTGTCCCAGTATGGCGTGATTTTATCCAAGCGTTCGGCAAAGAACAATGATCTGGATCACTGAAGGACTTTTTTTACCCGAACTTATCTTTTCCGATTTTTTGCACCAGCGGCGGGCAAGGCTTGAAAATCGTTCAATTTGGGTTTTGAGGTCTAAAGAATGAAAAACGGACTGGTGGACAATTCATCCAGCTGGGGCCCATTGAGGATTTCAATATGGCCGCGGGATTTTCGGATCAAGCCGGCTTCCTGCAGACGGGAAATTACTCGTGCGGCTGTTTCGCGTGAAGTGCCGGTCATGTCCGCAATATCGTTATTCGTCATGGGAAGGTCCGAGCCGATCCTCAAAAAAAGCATGTTCAGGGCATTCAGGATGCGCTGCTCGACACTCTCATCAATCAAATCCAAAATGCGGGTATAGGCCCCGTCCAAAAGGTTGCCCATTGTGTCGAGAATACAGGCCGCCACATCCGGATTGTCCAGTACCCATTGTTTAAAAGCAGGGCTTGGAATTGCAATTACCATTGTTTTTTCAATCGCACGGGCGGAAAAAAATCTGGGCCGGGGTTTTAAACAAGTCACAGCGTTCAACGGCAGCCCCCGAGTGGCTAGTAGAAACGTGAACGCTTTGCCCGATGGTGCGTCTTTGGATAGAATCACCCGGCCGCTTTCAACTAAGTAAAAGTACTCTGATGCGTCACCGTCGTTAAAGATGTACTCGCCTTTTAAAAATTTCAGTCTCCGCGCGGTCTGGGCTAGCACCATAAGGGATGAATCCGTTGCTCGTTTCAAACAGATTTCCAGCTTCAACGTTTCAATGATTTTCCAAGGAGCTTTTTCGGCCATGAAGGCACCACATTTGGGGTTGATGACAGTATTTAAATTTTTAATAAATCCAGATGGCTTACAGTCCCGCGATAATACGCGCCAATAACCCTTATCATTTCGGCTAAACAAATGCACAAACACATTTCTTATTATTGCATATTAGACATATGAATCTGTTTTTTCCGGCCGTAAGCGATGTTTAACTTATCCATACGCTTGCGTAACGTGCTTGGATTTACTCCCAATTTTTCAGCAGCGCCATTGGGTCCATAAATCTTACCATTGCAAATCTGCAGGATATGCCGGATGTGTCTGGCAACAATATAATCCAATTCAGCCACATTTTTGTGATCTTGATCTAGCAAGGCAATCTTACTATTGGCCTGTCTCTCTGCTCTATCAGCAGCTCTCTCCGAAAATGCAGCTGGACTGGGGGCAAGCCAGGTAATGTTTTGGTTGTCTGTATGGGAGGGGAGGTGTTTATTAAGATAAATGGGGTTTTTAGGGTTCGTAATTAATGCCCGCTCTACCAGGTTTTCCAATTCTCGCACGTTGCCGGGCCAAGGATAGTCAAATAGCGCCGGTAATGCCTCCGGAGCTAAATGTGGGGTTGTGCTAACCATGAGTCGTTTAGCTTTCTTTATCAAAAAATGATGTACGAGTTTTGGTATGTCCTGATGGCGCTCCCTCAATGGCGGCAAATGAATTGGAAACACATTGAGGCGATAGAAAAGATCGCTTCTGAATTGTCCTTTATTGATTAATTCCTCAATATTCCAGTGTGTAGCAGCAATAATTCGGACATTAACATTTAAGGTGTGGGACCCACCGATCCGTTCTACCATGCCGTTTTGGAGCACCCTTAACAGTCTCCTTTGGGCCTCGATCGGCATGTCCCCTACTTCATCTAAAAATAATGTTCCCCCGTGAGCCTGCTCAAAGCGTCCGGGTCGAACGCCGATCGCGCCGGTAAAAGCGCCTTTTTCATGGCCGAACAATTCGCTATCTATTAAAGAGTCTGGAATGGCACCGCAATTGACCTTGACATAAGGGGCGTTGCAGCGGGTTGAAGCCCGTTGAATGGCATCCGCAACCAATTCTTTGCCAGTCCCGGTTTCGCCTGTAATGAGTACGGGGACATCCCTGCCGGACAACTGCTTCACCATCTCCATGATTGGGCGTAAACTTCCATTTGCCCCCACGATCGTTTCATCACGAAGCCGGTGAACTTCGCTTACTAATTTTCGATTTTCTTCCGATAGTCTTTGTTGAAGCTCGACGAGCTCCTTATGCTTGAGCAAATTCATCATAAGCAGGCTGAATGCAGGCCTCAGCATTCTGAACTTACGTTCATGCTCAAGAGTAAAACATTCCGGGCTGTTTCCGTATAGATTTAAATGTCCGATTACATGGTTGTTGGTGCTGAGCATAGCAATCAGCGTTGCCCGGTCTATATTTGGTAAATATGGATGAATCGCCTGTCCGATAAGGGGAGTGACAGGGCGGTTCAGCGTATGCGGTACATATTTGACATCGCATTCCTTTTCCCTCCTAAGGATAAGGTTTTTTGCAACTTCCGGCATATGAACCATCTCATTCAAGTACCGAAACTTTCCGTCTGTAACCAAAAATAGAAGATGCATTGCATCAAGGTGTTTTTCGAATTTATGAAATGACAATGCTGCCAGTGGAAAGTTTTGTTTCAGGAACTCATAAACAGAAAGCATCGCCTGCGACAGGTCCAGGCTGCTTGCTACATGCTGAACTGCTTCCCTGAAAAATTTGTAATCTTCTTTGTCCAATGTGACCGCGCTCCACTTAATATGAATTCTTTCAGCGGTTTTGCTAAATATGGCATTAATTTACTATATGGAGCGAAAATTGTCAAATGAGGCGGTTTTTGTTTAATATTTTTATATTACGTACTGTTTTTACAATGAAAAAACAGTGGCACATTTCTTGCTCAGTTAATATAACTTATCAATTCAGTAAGAAGCCGTAAACCGACAACGCATCTGAAAATAGGAATCATGTTGTCTAAAGGATCTGGTCCTGATATTGATCAACCACCAACCACACCGCCTGGAGGTGATTCCAGTGAGCGATCAAGGATGCCACATTGTCAAAACAACAACCTGGTCACCCGGCCCTGGATGCCATGGCGGCTGCGGAGTGCTGGCCCACATCAAAGACGGGAAACTTGTAAAGATCGAGGGTGACCCCGACCATCCCATGAACCAAGGACGCCTGTGCGCCAGGGCCCTTGCCATGACCCAGTATGTCCATCACCCGGACCGGTTAAGGTATCCGGTCAAACGCACCGGCAAGCGCGGTGAAGGCAAATGGCAGCGTATCACCTGGGCCGAGGCTTTTGACCTGATTGAAGAAAAGATGAATAAAATCAGGGAGGAACACGGGCCGGAGAGCATGGTGTTCAATGTGGGCACAGGCCGGGATATTTATGCATGGATCTGCATGCTGGCCTATGCCTATGGCAGCCCCAACGTCATGTTCGGCCTTACCGGCCAGGCCTGCTACGGGCCCCGCCTTTCCGCCGTTATCACCGTCCAGGGTGATTTTGCTGTTTTTGACGCCGCCCAGTGGTTCCCGGACCGGTACAAGGATCCGAGATACACCCCCCCGGAGTGCATGATTATCTGGGGCTACAACATCCATGCCACATGCCCGGACAACCAATTCGGCCACTGGATCGTCGATCTCATGAAAAAAGGAACCAAGATCATCTGCATTGATCCCAGACTGTCCTGGTTCGCCTCCCGGTCAAAGCACCACCTGAGATTGAGACCCGGAACCGATTCCGCCCTGGTCATGGGCTTTCTTAACGTCATTATCAACCAGGACCTTTACGACAAACAGTTCCTTAAACGGTGGACCAACGGCGCCCATCTGATCCGCGAGGACACCGGCAAGCTGCTCAGGGAAGACGACCTGAACGACACGGGTTCCCACGGCAACTTTGCGGCCTGGGATACGATAAACGCCAGGCCGGTCATCTGGGATACGGCCGATGTTGCCTACCGGGACAGCAAGGCCAGCCCGGCCCTTTCCGGCCAATGGGAGGTCGAGCTGACCAACGGTGATACCGTCAGGTGCCACACGGCATGGGATGAATTCCGCCGGGAGGTTGATACCTATCCCCTGGACAGGGTTGAAGCCATCACCGGTGTACCGGC
Source organism: Desulfobacterales bacterium (assembly GCA_049669725.1). Taxonomy (GTDB): domain Bacteria; phylum Desulfobacterota; class Desulfobacteria; order Desulfobacterales; family JAFDCJ01; genus JAFDCJ01. The sequence goes on along the minus strand of JBATKU010000150.1, from coordinate 303 downwards.
CAAGGATATCCAGGCGGCGGCAGAGCTATACGCAAAAAGCAAACCAGCATCCATACACTGGGGCGTTGCCGTTGACATGACTCCCGCACTCACCCCCCTGGTGACCGGGATTACTGCCCTGTGGGCCCTGACCGGAAACCTGGATATCCCTGGCGGAAACGTATTTGCACGGTTTGCCTTTGATGTGGTTTCCTACGCCCTGCCGGGCACCACCGGACCCATTAGCCTCAAGACCAAGGAGATGGACAAACCCCGTATCGGTGCCGACCGGTTCATGCCCCTGAACAAGTTCTACTGGCGGTG
>JBATKU010000149.1:0-5603 GCA_049669725.1 Desulfobacterales bacterium | reverse complement strand
CAACCGGGACTACCTGCTGACGGTCTGGTACAAACACACCTTTGAATTCGGCGAAAACAATGCCCTGGGCCTGACCGGCGGCATCATCGATTCGACAGCATACGTGGATGAAAATGCTTTCGCCAATGATGAGTACACCCAGTTTATGAACCAAGCCCTGGTCAACGGTCCCAACGGATTTCTTCCATCCTATGACATCGGCGGGGCAGTCGAATGGGAGATTGGAAACTGGGATATCACCGCTGCAGGCATGAATATCGGAGAAAATGAAGACGGCAACAGCTATCATTTTTTCGCCGGTCAGATCGGCTACAAGCTGAACACCTCTCTAGGTGAAGGCAATTATCGGCTGATAGTTGACGGCACCAGCAAACAGTTTTTGGATGAAGACGGCAACAAAGAAGGCCGCCTGGCAGCATTTCTTTCTTTTGACCAGGAACTGGGTGGCATTTTCGGTGCCTGGATTCGCTTCGGCTGGCAGGATGACAAGGCCCTGATTAATTATGATGCGATGTATTCCGGCGGTTTGAACATAACAGGCAAGTGGTACGGGCGCGAAGATGACAACATCGGTATCGGCTATGCCTATTTGAATGGCAAAAACGATTTCGACTATACCCAGGTGGCTGAGGCCTACTGGCGATTTGTGCTCAATAATTATTTTGCAGTCACAGCAGATATTCAGTATATGAAGGACAAATACGACGTCCCTGGTATGGATGACTTGGAAGGGCTCATTGGCGGTATCCGGATGACAGTTGAATTTTAGCAAGCGACAATTTTAATCCGCCTGCGGCGGATAAAGTTTTAATTCCTCGCCCTTTAGGGCGTTAAAAAAATATTCCGGTTGATAGCCCGTTGCTTGCGGCGGGGTAGTTCATTCCCAACATTATAGGAGATTTAACAGATGAGAAAAAAGCTTATTATTTCGGTCATAGCTATTATGTTAATCGTCGGCCTTTGTGCTTCAGCCCTGGCAGGCGGACATGGTCACAAAGCACCTAAAAAAGTCGGCATTTTGCTGGTCGCATTTGGATCCAGCGTACCCAGCGCCCTGGTGTCTTTTGAAAATATTGATAAAAAAACTAAGGCCGTTTATCCAGAAATACCCATCCGCTGGGCCTATACATCTCACATTATTCGCAAGAAGCTGGCCAAACAGGGCAAGCATTTAGACTCAGCGGAGGTGGCCCTGGCTAAAATGCAGGATGAAGGCTTTACCCACGTGGCAGTTCAATCCCTGCACACCATCGGCGGTGCAGAATATCATGATCTGCGCCGCACAGTAAGCGCCTTCAAGGTGATGGGCGGATTCCAAGGCATCATCTTGGGATATCCTTTACTGGCCACCCAGGCAGATATGCAGCGCGCGGTGGATGGGATCTTGAAAACCATCCCCCAAGAACGCAAAAAAAGCGAAGCCGTGGTATTAATGGGCCACGGTACCCATCATCCATCCAATGCGTTTTACGCCGCCCTGATGTTCCAGCTGCAGCTCAAAGACCCCAACATTTTCGTCGGAACGGTTGAAGGTTACCCCGGGATCGATTTGATCAAGGAACTGCTGCTGAAAAAGGAAATCAAAAAAGCCTATTTGATGCCCTTTATGTCGGTTGCCGGTGACCATGCCAAAAATGACATGGCCGGTGATGAGGACGATTCCTGGAAGGCTATTTTAACCAAAGCCGGAATTCAATGCGTCACGATTCTCAAGGGGACGGCCGAATATGATGACTTCGTTGCCATCTGGGTCGATCACCTCGGGGGACCGCTGAGCCATTTTGAATAATACTCGCACTGCAGGCTGGTCCGACAGAGCGTAGGCAATATTTCCAACTTGGGTTCTATTTAGTGGGAAAAATCACATTATTTATACGAAATCTGTAGCTTTATGGAAAGTTTTCATTAGCTTAAGGGCCTTGTAGTTTTCCCAGAAACATTTTTGGGTATGCTTATCCTGAAACTGGATCCCCGGTTTGGTTTCGAATCTACTTTGATTTTGCCGCCGTGCTGTTCGATGATCTTGTTGGCAATAAACAGGCCCAGTCCGGTGCCCTTGCTGCCCTTGGAAGAAAAAAAGAGGGTAAACAGACTCTCGCGGGTCTCACGATCCATTCCAATCCCGTCGTCCCTGATTTCGAAAACAATATTATTTTTGTCCGGCTTAAGGCTGAAAATGATTTTATGGGATTTTTTAGCGGTATCTTCGACACAGGCATCCAGAGCGTTTTCGAGGATATTGATCAGTGCCAGGCGCACCACCCCGGCATCCATTTGGACCTCCCCCAGAGAAGTATCAAAATCGCACTCCAGCCCAATGCCTTCGGCTTTCATTTTAGATTCCACACCGGCGGCCACATCGTAGGCAAAATTTAAGACATCGGTGGGCTCCCGTTTCAATTCCCGTTCCTTGGCAAAAAACAGGATATTGAGAACCAGTTTGCGAATTCGGCTGACAATGGTTTTAACGGCCTCCCAGCCGTCTTTGACCCTGTCAGGATCATCCTTTGACAAGCCTGACTCCACCAGGTAAATGCCCCCGTCCAGGCCCGCCAGAAGGCTTTTAATTCCGTGGGATATGGAGCTAATTTTCAAACCCAGCGAAGACAGGTGATCCTGCAACTCGCGAATCTCGGTAATATCCGTGGACATTTCCATGACCCGGGTGATTTTCCCGGTGGCATTTTTGATGGGGGCCGTCCAGATCAAAACGTTGTGCTGCTCGCCGGACTTCGGCGTAACCACCATTTCGGATTGGTGGGATCGGCCGTCTTCAAATGTTTTGGCTACCGGGCAATTCGGACAGGGCTCATCCCGGTGCTTGTAAACCTCATAGCAATAAGCACCCAGTTCGACATCAAAATCATCGTTGAATTGCCGATTGGTGGCCAGGAGCCTGAACTGGCGATCCTGCAGGGATATATAACAGGGCACTTCGTCAAAGAGCTGCTGATAGCGCTGCTGGGTCTGGCGCAATTCTTCCTGCAGACGATTGACCTCGGTGATATCGGCCGAAATTTCCACAACCAGCTCCACCTCTTTGGACTGGTTGCGGATGGGGGCCGTATGGACAATCACCGGGGCTTCCTGACCGTCGGCGTATTTGACGCTGGCCTTTGTCCGCTGTCCTTTGCCTGTTTTAAAGGTTTCAGCCGCCGGGCACTGCGAGCGGGTACCTGCCTTGTCGCCGTATACTTCCCAGCTGCTGCGGCCGACTTTATCACCCAAGCGATCCCTGTACAGCTGATTCACCGCAATGACTTTTAATTTGGGGTTGTGAATCGACACGAAGCAGGGCATTTCGTTAAAATAGGTCAGGCCGCCCTCCAGATCACCGGCAAGGTTTCTGAGCATGGAAGCAAGTCCTTCCACGGCCTGACCCACTGCGACCTGTCTTTCGATTTCTACCAGCTGCGCGGATTTTTCCTGCACCAGTGCTTCAAGGTTTTCGGTGTAATCCCTGAGCTTCTGTCGCATGCGGATTTTTTCATGGGCCCGGCCCAGGGCGATTTCGAGAATATCATCGTTGATAGGTTTGGTAACAAAATCTATGGCCCGGTATTTGAGGCTTTTGATGGCAAGGTCCATATCACCGTGTCCGGTAATCATAATGACTTCGGTGTCGGAATTTTCGTCCTTTATTTTGCGGAGGAGTTCGATGCCGTCCATCACCGGCATTTTTATGTCGGTCAGAACGATTGGCGGGTTTTCCCGGCGAAATATTTTGAGGGCTTCCTCACCATTTTCGGCCGTAAACACCTGATAGCCGATATCAGATAAGGATATACTGAGGACTTTGCGAATACCTTCTTCGTCATCTACCAGCAAAAGCTTGTTATCCATAGCCTAAGCATATTACCCAATCGTATTTTTTACAATACCGATCAGTTTCTCGGGATCAAACGGCTTTTTGACAAAGGCCACCGCATCCTTAACCGCATGGTCGCCGTCGATACCACTGACAACAATAATGGGTATGTCCTTTACTTCTTTGTCTTTTCTGAGCTTACGATAAAACCGGGGCCCCCATTCGCCCGGCATCTGTATATCGAGACAGATCAGATCCGGTTTCTCTTTTTTGACTAGTTCCAACCCTTCCATACTGCTGCCGGCGCTGCAGGTAGCATAACCATTATCGCTGAACACAGCCATAAGATATTTCACGATTACCGGGTCATCGTCAATGATGAGAATCTTTTTTGGCATGGCAGACCTCTCTTTCGGCCTAATTGAACGCAAAGCGCTCAATTAGGTGTTAATCGTTATTTGTTATCAGAATCTGATGAAAAGTATTAGTTCAAGATAGATTATATTCCTATTTTGCGATTAACCAATAACAATTAACTTATAACCGTTTTTTCACATGGCATTCTCCGCACATGACCGGACCCTGCTTTTTGGTCTGATGGCATCCTTTGCAGTTCAAATGGAAGGCCTTTCGCAATCCCGGCTGGTTGCCGGAGTTTTTTTCAGTATGGCAGTCGGAGCATCTTTGATCTTCAGAGGATTCGTCTGCTACTCTTTGGCCGTTTTCATAAACGTGATGACATTCATTGCATTCCTCAATCTCAGCGGTTTCATTGTGTGAATCATGTCGAAAAACAGACGGCGGTCGCCGCTGGTTCTTAAAACTATCCCCCCCAACGACCACCATATCTTCCTGGGCAAATGCCGGAATAATCAAAAGAAAAGAAAATAAGGCTATCAATAGAGCAGCTAATGATCGTTTTCTCATCCCTTTTTCTCCTTTGAATCTTTAAAAGTATGCGCTCACCTAATAGCTGGATCAACCAAAAAAGATGACCCTGAACGCTGAACCCAGCACCCTTGAACGGTTACTATTTTTCCATGACCTCATATAGTATATCGCTAATAAACTTAATCTCAAATCCAAGCCCGTATCGATGGTTAATATCCTCCAGGCCACTGTGGCAGTTATGGCAGGGCGCAATCAGGATTTTAGCGCCCCGGGACTTGGCCGCGAATAATTGCTCGGCCTTAATGCGGTTGCCATCCATGCGGGTGTTCTTGAAGGGTGGGCCACAGTTGATTACACCACCGCCGGCCCCGCAGCAATAATTATGCTCACGGTTGGGATGCATCTCGATAAGCTCTTCGCAGATGGCATTGATCACATTGCGGGACTTTTCCGCCAGCCCCCCTCCTCGAATGACATTACACGGGTCATGAAGGGTGACCGGCGCCTCATATTTTTTAGAAATCTTGATCTTATTTTCCCGCAGCAGCTCATCGTAAAAATCAATGGCATGGACGATGGGTATGGGGGGCATCCGCCACCCCAGCCAGCGGTTGCCCATGTCATAAACCGAGCGGAAAGCATGGCCGCATTCGCCCATGACGATTCGCTTAACCCTCAGTCTGGCCGCCGTTTCAAAGTGGGCCCGTTTTACGCGGCCCATGATTTCATTATCGCCGGTATACATGGCCATGTCGCTGTTGTCCCAGCCGGGGGTTGCCGGCATGGTCCAATTTACGCCGGCCACGTCCATGATCACCGCCGCTTGATAAAGAAGCTGGGCCTGAAATTTTGGTTCGGGGCCGATCACCGAGTACATGATATCGGCCCCTTCTTTTTCCAGGGG
>JBATKU010000148.1:0-5566 GCA_049669725.1 Desulfobacterales bacterium | reverse complement strand
CGTGCCCTATGTTGCGAGTAGACTTAACCAATCGATAGTATTGAAGATATTGACCGTATCGCGGTAAATTCGGATTTGATTAAAATTCAATGCGTTAGCGAACAACTTACATATTTGTAAAAAAAGTGGCGACATAATTATTTGTGTTCATCGACACCTCCTTTTCTTCCCTTCCATGGCCTAGCCCGTGATTAGAGGCTGTCCAACCATGCCAGGATATCTTCTTTGTGATCCCAATCGATAAGTTCATCCAGCTTCGGATCGTGTTTAAGCGTTGATTGGGCGTATTGGATAAATTTTTTCTGTACCGCTCGTTTATGAGTCAGATCCATATGCAGATAAACCATGGTGGAGTTGATATTTTCATGTCCCAGGCGGTTTTTGATGTCGGTAATGGAGTTGCCGCAACAAAGCATATTGACCGCCCGTGAGTGGCGGAAGCTGTGGGCGGGGTGGATATGCTGCAGACGCTTTTGCGGCAGCACCAACTGCAGATATTTTTTACACAGCCGGTGGATCCCGGATCGTGTGAATGCCTGTCCGCGCTGGTTGATAAAAAGCCGATGGCGATACAGCGGTCTAACATTGGTTCGATATTTTTGGATGTACAGCGTGATCAGCTCACAGGTTTTGGGCCAAAGTTCGATCTGGCGGAAGCGGTTGCCCTTGCCCAGGATGGCCAGGGTTTGATTGTGGGCGTCGAAGTAGTCGATATTAAGGGTGGCGACTTCGGTGGCCCGGGCCCCGGAGTCAAAGAGCAGATGCAGCAGGCAATAATCGCGGAAGCCCTCATTTTTTTTCAAATCCACCACCTGGAAGACCTCCATAATTTCCTCGGGATATAAATAGCCGATGAGCTTTTTTTGCATGCGTTTTTGAGGGATGGCAAGGATTTGTTCAGCCAGCTTTCGGTATTGGGGGTACATGAAGCGCATCATCTTGGCCAGTGATTTGATAGCCACCAGGCGCAGGTTGCGGGTGCGGGCAGTGTTTTTACGATCATCTTCCAGGTGGTTGAGGAAGGCGATGATCAGCTCGACGGTGAGGTGTTCGATGCGCAAAGAGGCAATCTTGATGTGGTAGTAGTCGGCGGCAAAGGGCAACAACAACCGGTAGGTATCGCGATAGGCATGGATGGTTGTCTGCCTGCTGCCTTTGATATGCGGAAGGTATTTTACAAAGAACTGATTGAGGCAAGTCGACAGTTTCATGAGCCATGCCTTTGTGTCGAGATAAAGTTGACCAAGCGGTGTCGATGCTCGGCATCAAGCAGCTTGAGATATTTTTCCGTGTGCTTATACTCGCTGTGACCCAGGTAGGCGGCGAGCACCGGCAAAGCATGTTGGGCGGATTTGCCCTGCGCCTTGATGCGCTTTAGGGTGTTAACCGCAAAGCTGTGTCTGAGGCAATGAGGCACGGGAGCCCCAATATTGGTGTTGCCGATACTTTGTCGGGGGCTGTTGAGGCCGATCTCGCCGACCGCTTGGTGAAAACGCCGTCGGATGAACTGGTCGTAGAAGGGTTTTTCTTTGCTCATCGCCAGCAGATAGGCATTGGCATCAGTGCCCCACAGCATGCGGCGTACGGCCAAGTAGTTGGTAATCTCGGCGGCCACGGCCTTGGGTATGGCAATCAGACGATCTTTTTTAAACTTGGTCTTTTCAATATAAAGGGTTTTGTCGTCAGCACGGAAGTGATGCAGCTTAAGCCGCAGCGGTTCGTAAATACGCATCCCGCAGTGTGCCAAAAGTAAAATCGCCAGGTAGCTGCCCAGATCTTGGAGAAAATATTTTGAGGTTTTGCGCAGGCAGCCACTGACGGCGTCAAGCAACTGCTCGATTTGAGTTGGAGAGAAGATAAACGGGATATAGTTCTCTTCGGGCAGCCAGGGGATATCTGTTAAAGGATTATCCCGGCAGTATTGTATGCGCACCAGGTATTCAAACAACTTTCTGGTGCAGCACAGCAGGCGATTGATAGACTTATTTTGTGTGTGCAGATCGGCTTGCAGACTAAGGAATAATGGCGGTGTCAGATCCTTTGGCCCGGCGTTTTGAGTGAGCAGATAGCGGTCAACGGTTTTTAGTGCCCAGCGTAGGTTGCCGGTATCATAGCCCAGCTGTTGCCGGTAGGTCATGTAATCTTCAAACTGTTGTGCCAAGAAGCTTTCAAAGCGGCTCATCTAAGATCACCTCGCGCATCAAGTCGGTGTGGATGTGAAGATATTTGCGGCTGGACTCGATGTGACGATGTCCCAGCATCTCTTTGATCTCATAGATGGAGGCCCCGGCACTGAGCAGGTGCTGGGCATAGGAATGGCGCAGCCAATAAGCCGATGCCTTGACTCCGGCCTTGTGCATTGCTTTTTGAATATAGCGGCCTACCAGGCCGGGGACGATCGGCCCATGGGGAGCATGCAGGCTTAAAAAAAGATGACGGTCTTTGCTTTTGGGCCGGCCGCCCACCATATAGGCGACAATGGCTTTGAGGGTTTGCTCGGGGATGGGCAGCTCAAGGGGGTTGTCGTTTTTGCGCCGTTTCAAGGTTAGCTGCGCCCTGCTAAATGAGATATCATCCAGCTGCAGGCTGCTGATTTCAACGGGTCGCAGTCCCAGGCTGTAAGCCAGGTGAACCATGGCATAGGTGCGAAGGTCTTTGGCGCAAGCAACCGGCAGGCTCTCGAATAACTGCTTAACTTCATGGGGCCGTAAAAATTTGGGCGGCTTGGCCTTGGCAAATTGGACGGCGCCGATTAAAAGCGGCGCCAGATCTTTTTTTATGATGCCTTGCTGATACAGGTAGCGCAAAAAGCCGCGCACAACAGAACGGTAATTGCGGCAAGTCGTCGGCAAAAAGGGCCGGCAAAACTCGGCCATAAAGGCATCCAGCACTTCGATGCGAAGCCGGTTTATGGTGATCTGTCTTCTCTGCAGATACTCGCACAGGGCAGACAGCACCCTTCTGATACTGTTTGCCTGGCGGGCGGATGTATGGCGGCTTTGCCGGCAGAAGTGCACATAGTCCTCAAAGATGCCGGCCAGCTTTCGGGGCGGGGGGTGGCTGGGAAGCGGCATCTTGATTTTACTGTGTTCAGCCAGATACCGGCCCAGCCCATTTAACGCTGCGGTGGTGTGAACTCCGCTGAGTTTCTTAAAATGCGCACGGGTGTTTTCGGTAAAAAGCTGCTGCCAGTCAAAACGGCGGTTTTTTACAAAACTCAAAAACAGCTCCAGCTGCCGCCGGTGCAGCTGCCGGCTGGCAGCGGTGTAGTTCACCGAAGTCATCCACTCAAGGTAATCGGCGATCGCACGGGTCAGCCGGGGAACCACCGATGGGTCTTTTTGGGGCGCTCCGTACTGGCGATTATACCATTGAAGCCACTGGATGGATTGCTGAGTGCGCGGGTCGTCCATCTGAACCTGTTTCAGGCTTTATTGGGGTTGCCGGCAGTTCCAGCACCTGGAAAAGCGTGCCGTCAAAGGCGATCAGATCTTTTTTAATCAGCCCATTGCGGGCTTCGATATATTGTTCGACGCTCAGGTGTAAAAACGAGCAGATGCGATCATAGCTGTAAAATGAGAGCCCATAGCGGTCGGCAGCTAAAACCAGGAAGATATACAACAGCAGCTCCGACGGGCTTAAACTCTTTAAAAACCCATCGGCTAAAAGCCGGTGCGGGATAAAACTGAAGCCCCCATTGATGTGCCGGATGCGATCGGGGTTTAGAATCTTTTTAGTGATCATCACCGGACTCCTTTTTTTGTTTTAACCTCCCGATACCATACATGGAACCCGGCACCTAACGAGTCGATCTTTGCAATCATCGCTAACGCATCGGAATGTCAAAGATATTGACTTTTGACGCGTCCACCTTTGCAATCACGGGTACCAGCCAATATTGGCCAACTACCTTGAAATTATTGGCAATTAACGCGTCCACCTTTGCAATCAGCTCTGGGTCTAACCCGGATTGATCAGCTGGCTTTTTGCTGCGTCTTCGGTTGCGCATCGATTGTAAAATGCGATTGCGCTCGGCCTTTTCTGGATGCCGCCTGCGGTAGTCTCTCCAGTAACCCGGATTGGCTTTGGCCCAGATTTTGTTACTCAGCGTTTGATTAAATTTATAATCCGGGTCGCTGCGCATTTTAAAGCGCTTCCAGGCCGCCTTGCGCGCTCGCTGGCAGACGGGCTTTGGGCAGTATCGTTGATTCTTGTGCCGGACACTGCGTTCAAACACATCTGCGCAGCTGCAGCAAACAATCTCTTCCATGGCTGCCACCGATCTAAAATGATTGAAGGTTGGCATTAAAAACGAAAGGAATTAGAGGAATTATATGGAAATATTTATTTGAAAGGGAAATTAAAGGAAAGAGAAGAAAAATCTGGCAACATATTCAAACTGCGCACATAGCGTGCCTAAACTGAATCTTTGAAGGTCCTCGAAAAAATTAGGATTAGCGAATGGAAGGTGCAATTTATTTGGCACCTGGCTATGCCGGTGCGTCATTTCCAATTTTCTGCCGGGGGCTTTTACTTATTCCACGAGAACATCACAGCCCCAAGGCCTAAAAATGCCAGCGTCATCAGCGTCAGTATGGCTATTTCAGCGCTGACATCCATCAATCCGGCACCGTCGTGCATGATTTTACGAGCGGCCGTGAGAATTTGGGAGAGGGGAAATATCCGCGATGCTTCCTTGACCCATTGCGGCGCACCTTCCAGGGAAAACCAGACTTCAGATAAAAACATCATGGGCCAGGAAATGAAATTTAAGATGCCTGTGGTAAATTCTTCACTGGTTCCCCTGGAGGCCAGAACCAGGCCCAAGGCCGTCAGACTCGTGCTGCCTAAAAAGAAGATCAAAATAAGATCCACGTACGACCCCAGCACCGTAAATGAGAAGATAAAATCACACCCCAGCCACACCACCACCAGGGTGAACATCAGCAGAAAGATCCGCGAAAGAGCCTGGGCGGATAAATATTCGAATGCATTAAGTGGTGTGACCTTTAACCGCTTTAAGACCCCGTTTTTGCGATATCGCACCACCACATACCCGACACCCCAGAGGGCGCTGAACATCATGTTCATTGCCAGAATGCCCGGAAACAACCAATCCAGGTAGCGAATGGCGGTACCCTTAATCTCCTGTTTTTGGGCATCGGTTTTAAAATCCGGTGGAATTAAGCTGGACTTGAACATCTGTTCGATGACGTAGCCTTTGGGGGAGGTGTCACTGACATAGTATTCGTAAGGTGGATCCCCCAGTTTTAACATAAAGTCAATTTTGTGATGTTTAAGCTTGGCCAATCCTTCTGCTTTGGTGGGTATCCCGATAAATTCAATGTAACGCATCTTGCGAAACCCGTCTGGAATGTCGGATTCCGCCGGGATCACCGTAACCGCTTTATGGGGAAACAGGCCGATTTTGTATTCCGTATGGGTTTTGGCGCCGAATATGACCCCGAAACCCGCAACGATCAGAAACGGGAACATAAAATTCCAACCGAAAGCAGCGCGGTCTCTAAAAAACTCACGGTTCCTTGCTTTGAACATGGTCCAGAAT
>JBATKU010000147.1:0-17098 GCA_049669725.1 Desulfobacterales bacterium | reverse complement strand
CAACGCCCATCAACTCCGCAAAAAGCGTTTTGGCTTCACCAAGTCCATCGAGTCCGCCATAATTTCGGCAATCCGAGCCGTCTTGCGCACAATAATGGCCGTTGTCGACGCAGTCGAAAAGTCCCATAGCAAGATCGAGTTGCTCCGAACACGGCTTGCCACGGGTCATGTCCAGGGTAATATTCTTGGACTGAAATTCGCGATAGCGCTCCTTTAATTGCTGCCTGATTTCATGGAGTTTCTGGGTGCCGAGTTGCTGATAATCTGTCATTTTAAATATCCTTCTTTATTACGATTTTATTTAAATTAAGTTGGGCAATGCAATTCACTAAATACAAAAAGGTTGGTCTGGTGTCAATTGGCGTTCACTATGGGGGTCAGTAAATGAATTGTAATCTGAGATTTGGCTTGGAATTTGCGAAGAAAGGGTTTTATCTAAATTTGTATCATACCATATTTTCAATGTTTTTAATGGCATAATTTCTTACACTATGAATATGTTTACGCATTAAATTTTCTGCAGCTTGTTCGTCCTTACTTTCTATTGCTTTTAATATCTCATTATGCTCGGCAACAGTTTTCTTGGCCCGGCCTGGTATTACTACCGTTCGCAGTCGAATAATTTTTAGATGAGTGTTCACCAGTTCCATCATGCTATGCAGCATACTGTTACGGCAAACTTCTAACAGAAGCGCGTGAAACTCCTCGTCAGCATGAGTAAATTTAATTAAAAAGTTCTCCTCGTCGGGTGTATCCTGTATTTTGTCTAGACATTTGCGAAGTTTTGTCAACGTTTTTTTATCAATATTCTGAGTGGCCTGCCTGGCAACCAATCCTTCCAATACTTCGCGAATTAAAAGTACTTCAATAACTTTATTTTTTGACTGTTTTTGGACGAATGCGCCGCGCTGTGGAATAATTTTGACAATTTTTTCATTTTCAAGGCGACACAAAGCTTCTCGGAGTGGCGTACGGCTTACTCCAATTTTTTTTGCGAATTCCTTTTCAAGAATTTTTTCCCCGGGCCTAATTTCGCGGCGCAATATCATATCCCTGATTATTTCATAAATCTGATCTCTTAAGCTTTGTTTGTTTACCTTTAATGCCATAAATGCTCCAGGTTTAATTTTTTGTATAATGTATACTAGATAAGCATAAAATCCGCAACACTTCTTTATTTATTTTTATAATGTTTTCAGTATCTTTGCTTTCATTTAACAATAGGGAAAATTATCTTGACACGGCATAATGTATAAATTATACATTATACTAAAAATTGCAAGAAAAAAAGCAGTTCGTATCGATTTGGAGCGATTGCGGTGATTAGAAAAATAAAAACTGATATATTGGTCCTTGGAATGGGAGGCGCCGCAGAAATGGCGGTTCTAAATGCTTTCGATGCTAATCCGGATCTGGACATTCTAATCGTTACAAAAGCACTTAAAGGCAAGGGTGGCTGCAGCCGAATGGTCCAGGGTGGATTTAATGTCGTTCTAAATCCGGCGGATTCCCATGAAAAGCATTTAATGGACACATTAAAAGGTGGACAATATATCAACGATCAAGAGCTGGCGATTACTTTGGTTGAAAAGGCCACAGATACAATCAAGGAAATGGAAACCCTTTACGGTTGTTTCTTTGATCGAAATACCAATGGAACCATTCATCAAAAAGCATTTGCCGGTCAGTCTTTTGACCGCACAGTTCACAAGGGTGATCTCACAGGTATTGAAATTATCAGTCGGCTTACCGAACAAGTTGCCAAACGGGATATTTCAGTATTGGAAGAGCACCGGGCGGTAGATCTATTGCTTGATTCTTCCGGAGAAGAGGTTGTCGGTGCTCTGATCCTCGATATCAAGCAAGCTGAATTTCTTGAAGTGAACGCTCGAGCTACCTTAGTGGCTACGGGTGGCGGACCGACCCATTACAGATTTTTTGCCCCCGGGCCTGAGAAATCCGTAGACGGATTAGGGATGCTTTACCGGGCAGGTGTTCTCATGCGAGATATGGAAATGGTACAGTTTCACCCGACGGGTTTGATTATCCCAGGCAGTGTCGTTGCCGGCTCTCTTCTCGAGGAAGGTCTCCGGGGAGCTGGCGCTTATATGATCAATGGTCTAGGAGAACGGTTCATGGAAAGATACGATCCAGAACGGATGGAACGCACCACCCGAGACATTATGAGCCGATCCTCCTATCTGGAAATGCAGGCAGGCAGGGCCTGCAAAGAAGGCGGCATTCATATCGACGCTTCTCATTTGGGAGCGAAATTTGTAGAGGATAACTTCCCCGGCATGTGCAGTCGCTGCCGGCAATTTAAATATGATTTGGCAAGAGAGCCGGTCCCGGTTTCACCGTCAGCCCATTATATCATGGGCGGAGCCGCCATCGACAAAAACGCAAGGTCATCGAAAAGGCGCCTCTTTGTCGCTGGAGAGGATTCCGGCGGGGTGCATGGAGCCAATCGGCTGGGGGGCAACGGCATATGCGATTCGTGTGTATATGGGCGTCAGGCCGGGAAGGCTATGAGCGACTTCCTGAAAAAACATCAGGAACCTGCTCCGGAATCGGTTCCGGATATGGCAGCCGGTCTGACAAATTGCTACATGCGTCCGTTCCAGAGAGCAAAGGGGGCTAATCTCTTCGAAATGAGAGACCGGTTGAGGGAACTCAACTGGAACACGGTGGGTGTTGCCAGAAAAGAACCGGATCTATCGAATGCTGTCAAAGAGATCGAAGAGATCGCGGTGCAGACAAAGAAGATCAAAATCGAGGGGCACGGCGCCTATAATATGCCATGGCACGTCTATATCGACCTCTTGAACATGATTGAGGTTTCCCGGATGGTAGCCGAATCCGCCAAATGGCGGGAGGAAACCCGCGGCGCCCATTTCCGAAGCGATTATTCCGAACAGGATGATGCCTTTGGGCTTTTCAATATCTACCAGAGTCTTGGTTCCGATGGAAAGCGCAAGCTTGAGAAAAAGCCCGTCGATTTTAAATACATACCACTCGAAAAATGCCAGCGCTACGAAAAATGAGGGGTCGGTAAGGCTGAAAACGCCGAGAAAAGCCGTCATTGGGCATGGATATACCGGAGGTTTCATGGAACCGAACGCCAAAATACAGATCAGAGAACCACTGACATGGGGTGAATTCGATCCGCACCGAAGACGAAATGCGCACGTAGGTATGTGGGCGTGGATATGGCAGCGGATTTCGGCCATCGCGATCATTTTCCTCCTTGGCCTACATATCGCTTTGACTTACAAACCCGTCATCCAGTTCTTGCTTCTCATGACGGTCATTTTTCATGCAGCGCTCGGAATTCGGGTCATTCTGCTCGATTTCAACCTGGTCAATGTCAAATACCGCAACCTCCTGATTGCGGGCCTCCTGGGATTGGGGCTTATCGTTTTTATCCTCATATGGACAAGCATTTATTCATAAAGGGAAACGGGATGAACATTTCCAAGCACCACCCCCTTCACAAGAGAACCATTAAAATTTTTCGGTACGACCCTTGCGTTAGCGGTGAAGGACATTTCGACCGATTCGAAACGGAGATTGCCGATGAAACCAAGACCACCATTCTCGACGTTCTCATTCGAATTCAGAAAGAACAGGACCCATCCCTATCGTTTCGATATGCATGCCGGGTTAACATGTGCGGATCGTGCGGCATGGTGATCAACGGTCGGGATGGGCTGGCCTGCAAAACCAACGTGGCCGATTTGCCAAAAGATAAGGAAATAACGCTCCGTCCCCTTAACCACTTTCCTGTGGTCAAGGATCTGGTGGTGGATATGGACCCCTTCTTTAAAAAATACGAAGCGTCGATGCCCTATTTTGATCCGACGGAGGATCTGACGGAACCGGCCATCATCAGACCGGATTCAAAGGAGCGCAGGATTATCGGGCTGGCTACGGAATGCATCCAGTGCGGTTGCTGCGTGTCCAGCTGCACCATGGTGAACTATCATGACAGCTATGCCGGCCCAGCCGCTTTAAACCGGGCGTTTACGCTTCTGGCCGACAGCAGGGACGGCCTTTATGACTTGAGAATGAACCAGGTGATAGAGTCCTGTTACCATTGTCGTACTGAATTCAATTGTACTGAAGTCTGCCCCAAGGAGATTAGCCCGACCCGGGCCATCAAGCACATTCAGAGGCTGGCCTTAAAAGAATCTGTAAGACGCAACCGTCAAGGGCTGCCTGAAAAGACGGGGGAGGCTGTCCCAGCCGGAAAAATGGATTCAGCTTGCAGCAATTCCGATTCCCCTGAGCTTACGGCAAATCCAGACCGCAGGCGGTTTCTGAAACAGGCCACCCTCGGGTTAGGCACGGTCTGCACTCTGGCTCTCGGCGGTGTGCTGGTAACGGCAGCCATCGGTCCGTCCATTAAAGAGACGCCCAAGCGGTGGGTCCGCCTAAAAAGCATGGAGGCCTTGCCGGTGGGGAAAGTGGCGACAGTCGTCATGCATTATGATGTCCAAAACGGTTTCCACAAAAGCCGGGTAAGCAAACCGGTGATGATTGCCCGACAACCGGATGTCAACAACATCGTTGTCTTCAACACCACCTGTACCCATCTGGGCTGCACGGTCCATTGGGATGAAAACAAAAAGCTGTATGTTTGCGCCTGCCATGGCGGGATGTTCGACAAAGAGGGAAATGTGAGTGCCGGTCCACCCCCTCGTCCGCTGGATCGATACGCGTTCAAAGTCGAAGGCGGGCATCTGTTTGTGGAGGTGGTCTGAAATGCATCGATTGAATCATTTTATAGCTGACCGTATCGGCTGGGAACGATATCTAAAGCCGTTTATGTATAAGAAACTGCCATTGGATCTTGGCTGGCCGGCGGTGCTTGGAAGCCTTTGTGCACTTATTTTTGTCGTCTTAGCGGCCACCGGAATATTTTTGGCCATGTATTACAATCCCGCCCCCGATCTTGCCTATGAGTCCATCAATTATATCATGAACGATGTTGCCATGGGCCGGGTACTGCGCGGCATTCACCATTGGGGTGCCGGGGCCATGGTGATATTGGTCTTTCTCCATATGGTGACCAATTTTTTTTCCGGCAGCTTCAAGGCGCCCAGGGAACTGACATGGGTGGTCGGTGTGGCACTGTTTCTGATTACCCTCGGGCTTGGATTCACCGGATATTTACTCCCATGGGATCAGAAGGCCTATTGGGCTACGGTCGTCAGCACTAATATCCCCAGGGATATTCCGCTGATCGGCGATTTCATCACACGGATCATGTTGGGTGGGGACACGGTTTCGGGACTGACCCTGACCCGCTTTTTATCGATTCACATGCTGATACTTCCCGGTCTGTTAATGCTCTGCATGGTTTTTCACATCTATCTGGTCAGGATTCACGGCATAGCAGAGCACCCTGAATCGGTCACTTCCGGGACAAAGCCGCCTCAAAAAATCCGTGACAGCATTTATCGGTTTTTCCCGGAACACCTGTTCAAAAGCGCCATCGCCTTTGTTATTGTTTTTTCTGTTGTTCTATTACTGGCGGTTTGGGGGCATGTTCCTCTGGAAGACAAGGTGGGAACCATCGATGACGCCTACCTGCCGAGACCGGAATGGTATTATATGGGGCTCTTCCAATTGCTCACCTTTTTTCCCGGAAGCAGCGAAGTCGTTGGGAGCCTGGCCATACCCATCGCGGGCATCCTTATTCTGTTTTTGATGCCATGGCTGAGCAGAAGCGATCTGCGGGGGTTGGCAGATCGGCCGCTGGCAACGGCCGCCGGAGCGGCATGCATCATCGGTGTGGTTTATCTCACCGTCATGGGGTTTGCCGGTGCCGCCGAGTACGGGAAGATCATCCCTGTCCCGGACCGTCAGCTGAATGCCTCGGAGACGGCGGGGTTGAGACTGTTTGTGGATAGGGAATGCGCGTACTGCCATAACATCAACGGCAAGGGTGGCAGGAACCAGGGGCCGGATTTGGCCAATATCGGCGCAAAGGGCCGGAGCCGAGATTGGCTCATGAAGTACATAAAGGATCCCCAGTCACAATACAGCTGGACCCTTATGCCAAAGTACGATCTGGGCGCAAAAGAGTTAGCGGCATTGTCTGATTTTATCCTGTGCCTTGATTTCAGGTCCCATGAAATGAAAATAGTGACCAGGGAAGACGCCCTCACGGGAGATACAGATTAGAGAGCGGTCATGATAATCAAAGAGGATGAAGGGCCGGGAGTCAACCACTAAATTTAAAAGGAGGCTTATCAATGATTCAATTTTTGGTGCATGAAAAAGACGATTCGGTCGGTGTCGCCACGGTCGACATCAAAGCCGAGGAAACAGCAGAGGGTTTGTACATGGACACTCAGGAGAAAATTCAAATCAAGACCAATCACGATGTGCCTTTGGGGCATAAGGTCGCGTTGAAGGCGCATGCCGTCGATGAGGGCGTCATTAAGTACGGCCACGACATCGGACGGGTCGTTGCGGATATCCAGGCGGGTGATCATGTGCATATTCACAATCTAAAGACGAGGAGGTGGTAATTATGAGCAACCGCAAAGTATTGGCATATCGACGTGAAAATGGTCGGGTTGGCATTCGAAATCACGTGGTGATACTGCCGCTGGACGATCTGAGCAATTCATCCTGTGAGAAAGTGGCTTTCAACACCAAAGGCTGCAAGGCAATCCCCCATGCCTATGGGCGCCTTCAGTTCGGCGAAGACCTGGAACTGTTTTTCCGCACCCTGATTGGCACCGGTGCCAATCCCAACGTGGCCGCTGTGGTCGTTATCGGCATCGAGCCCGAGTGGACCAACCGGGTGGTCGAAGGTATCGCCAAAACCGGCAAGCCCGTAACCGGATTCAGCATCGAACGCCATGGAGAAATCAAAACCGTTGAAATGGCCAGCTGGAAGGCCAAGGAGTACATGCACTGGGCCAGCGAGCTCAAGCGCGAAGAGTGTGATCTCAGTGAAATCTGGGTGTCCACCAAATGCGGTGAATCTGATACCACTTCCGGCCTGGCTTCTAATCCGACAGTTGGCAATGCCTTTGAGAAGTTGGTGAACATGGGCGCTACCTGCAGCTTCGGTGAGACCAGCGAGATTACCGGCGCGGAGATGGTCTGTAAAGAGCGCGCGGCAACCCACGAGGCGGCCGAACAGTTCATGACCATTTTTAATAAATATGCCGACATGATCGATCGCTATAAAACCGACGATCTTTCCGGTAGCCAGCCTACCAAAGGCAACATTGCCGGCGGCCTGACAACCATCGAGGAGAAGGCCTTTGGCAACCTTCAAAAAATTGGAAAGACAATCAACTATGTCGGGGCACTCGACAAGGCCGTAGAACCCACCGGCCCCGGGCTCTGGTACATGGACTCGTCCAGCGCCGCCGCAGAGGCTGTAACGTTATGGGCGGCCGCCGGATTTGTGGTCCATTTATTTCCAACGGGCCAGGGCAACATCATTGGCAACCCCATTGAGCCGGTGATCAAACTCACGGCCAACCCGCGCACCGCCGGTGACATGTCCGAACACATCGACTATGACTGCTCAGCGATTCTCAAAGGAGAAATGACGCTCGATCAGTCCGGTGACAACCTCATCGACATGCTGGTGCGGACCTGCGAAGGGCGTCTCACCGCCCAGGAGGTTCTCGGCCATGAGGAATATGTGTTGACGAAACTTTATGAGAGTGCATAAGACCGAATTTATCAAAGGAGTTCAGTCCATGGAGCAATTTGACTACAAAACCGTGGAGGAGGCCGCCAAAGAGCTCTACATCCGTGCCCTCTGTGATCTTCCCCCGGATGTTCGCGAGGCACTGAAAAAAGCATCTGAAAGGGAAACACAACCGACGGCAAAGGAGGTTTTCAAAGCGATATTCAAGACCATTGAAATCGCGGATAAGAACAAAACGCTTATCTGTCAGGATACGGGGCTGCCAATTTACATGG
This sequence comes from Desulfobacterales bacterium, assembly GCA_049669725.1. Lineage (GTDB taxonomy): Bacteria > Desulfobacterota > Desulfobacteria > Desulfobacterales > JAFDCJ01 > JAFDCJ01. Next base: position 9,139 of record JBATKU010000147.1, on the reverse strand, counting down.
TTAAAATTGGTTCCAGGTTTCCGTGGAATGGCTATGAAATAAAAACGCGATTAAAAAAGGGGGCGAAGCGGGCGACACTGGAATTTCCCTTTCGAGGCAGTTCTACACACCCGCTAACCCGCGTTAATCCTCAGACCTCTGTGGGCGAAGGGCTGCCAGTGATCTATTTCGATTATACCAAAGATGAAGACTACCTCGACATACTCATGGTCCCCAAGGGATCGGGGTCCGAAAACATGAGCAGCATGAAAATGTTTTATCCGGCCCATGGCATAGAAGCCTTGAAGAAATTTGTCGTTGACACAGTGTTCGAGTCGGGAGCCAATCCCTGTCCTCCAGGTATCATCGGTGTGGGGATTGGTGGAACCGCAGACTTGGTAATGCGCCTTGCCAAAGAAGCCATCGTTCGCCCGGTAGGCCGGCGGCACCCGGACCCTGAGGTAGCCAAGATGGAAGTGGCGCTGGAAGAGGCCATCAATGCAATGGGAAGAGGGCCCATGGGCCTGGGAGGAGATATTTCGACCCTGGCCGTTCATATTGAAACCGCCTATACCCACATCACCCAGAATCCGATTGCTGTCAATACCCAATGCTGGCCTGCGAGAAGGTCAAAAGCCAGGATTTATCCGGACGGGCGGGTTGCGTACGGATACTAATTATCAGGAGGGAGCAAGGATATGACAGAATATCATCTGGAAACCCCCTTTTCAGAAGCGGCCATCCGGCAGCTCAGAATCGGCGATATCCTTTATTTTAACGGTACGCTGTTCGGCATTCGGGACCTGACGCAGATCTACATGTTTGATCAGGAACACAAACCGCCGGTAAGCCTGGAAGGGATGCCGTGCATTCATACGGCGCCAAGCCTCAGGAAGGTCGGTGAAAAATGGGAGAAAATTTGTATCGGTACGACCACCAGCACGCGAATGGATCGTTTTTCACCTGATCTCATCGGCAAATACGGCGTCCGCGCCATTATTGGAAAAGGTGGTCTGTATGAAGGCAGCCTGGCAGCCATGGAAAAATACGGTGCTGTTTATCTTGCCATCGTAGGGGGGGCTGCCGCTCTGGAGACACAGCAAATCGAAGACATCGAGGCTGTTTACTGGGAGCACCTCCATCCGGAGGCGCTGTATCAGTTTCGGGTGAAAGATTTCGGACCGCTGACGGTGGCGATGGACAGCCACGGTGGCCATCTTTTCTTTGACGTCAGGGATGAGGCTAAACGCAGGCTCCCTGGAATATATAAGAAACTCGGCGTTAAATAAAACCTGATGACTTTGAACGGCAGCAACGAGCGCTAACCCCGTGGCTTGTCAAAGATCACGGTTTATCGGGAGCGCGGGGTTAGAGAACGAATTATAAATCTATGGAATTCCTTACGGTCGAAGATTCCCCGCCGCTTGTCGGAGCCAAGCGTAGATTCCGTCAAGCGGTGGTGCGGGGAGATTCAATCGAATCTTTTGGAGTTTCAGGATAATCCGAAAGGAGGTGGTAGACGATGTGTCCAGGCGGGGTCTGGGCACCTGTTTGGAGAGCTCAAGAGAAAAAAACAACTAACGATGAAGGAGGAAATCATGAAAAAGCAGTTTACGATCATTGTCAGTTTTTTCTTTGTACTTGCGGCAGTTACTTGCTTTTTGTCTCTGGCGGCACCTGGGCTTGCAGCGGACACCTACCATATCAAGTTCAACTACCCAGGCCCCAAATCACCGCCGAGCATGCATCCCTTGAGCCAGGCCATCGGCATGTTGGGCCAAAAGCTGGAGGAAAATTCCGGAGGAAGAATCAAGGTCGACATTTACTGGGCAGCCTCCCTGTATAAAGACGACCCGACGCAGTATTCGGCTCTTCGATCGAACGTAATTCAGATGTGTGAAGTCAGCGGGGGGCGTTTAGGGGGAGAAATTCCGGAAACATTTCTAATGGAATTCCCGTTTGCCTTTGGCGACATGGAACATGTGTACCGGTTTCTGGATGGCGAGGGGAAGAAACTCTTCGAGCCACTTTACCTCAAACATGGGTATAAACTGGCAGGGTTCTGGCCCTACGGCTTCCAAAATTTCGTTTGCAGTAAAGGATTCCTTGTCGAACCAAAAGATTTTGACGGTGTCAAACTTCGCATCAGACCTTCGAAAATCGTCGCGGCACAAATGGAGGCTCTGGGAGCCAGCGCCCAGGCGATCCCATATATGGAGACTTACAATGCCCTTCAGCTCAAGACCGTTGACGGCGCTGAATGCCCTCTGGCCGTTATCCAGGCAGTGAAATGGCATGAAACCGGCGATTACATTACCATCTCCAGACACAGTCTTCTGTTTGCCGCGATTCTGGTCAATCCTAAATTCTACGACGGACTTCCCGCGGATCTGCAGAAGATTTTCGACGATACCTTTGCGGAAGTGACGAAGGCCGAACACAAGATCCAGGAAGAAGTGGAATATAAGATGCCCTGGATCATGATGTCCGAAAGACCCAGCCTGCAGTTCAAGTGGTTGAATGATAAAGAGCGGATGGCACTGAAAAAGCAGGTGAATCCGGTATGGGATGCCTTTGGAGGTAATATCGATAAGAAATTCTTCAAGGCGCTGGACAGCACCCGGAATGAATAACGGTTGCTGATTATACACAGCGTCGTAATAAATTGCGCATCCGCATGTGGAATCGTTGGTTATCAAGCTGCCACGCAACATCTACCATGCAGGACGCTGTGTATGTATGTGCAATGTGATAAATGTCGTTTTGTATAGCACAAAAAACGAAGCGGATCCTCCCGATGGGCGGCTTTAGGTTTGGTATACCCACTGAAGCGATATTAGCAGGTCGAGCCAGAGAGGCGCGCGACAAGAAAGCAGGATTTTTATTTTCCAGACGCCTAAAGCGATGGGGGATCCCTTCACCATAATTTGTTGGGTTTGCATATGAAAATCAACCAGATTCTTTTCCAATTTGAAAAATGGTTCATCATTTTGATTTTTGGATTCATCTTTTTGCTCAGTTTCGTCCAGGTTGTTCTGAGATATTTTTTCAACTCCGGTTATGCCTGGGTACCCGAGATCGTCGTCTTTGGTTTCATCAGTCTGACATTGGCGGCCGCCAGCACTGGCGTGAGAAGCGGTGTCCATATCGGCGTCGACGTGATAGTGAAGCTGTTCCCTCAAACTGCGCAGGTTCTTTGCAGAGTTTTTACCGGTATCATCGGTGCGGCCCTTTATTTTTTCATGACGTATCTGACCTATAAGTTCGTCATGACGTTCAGGGATATGGGGCAGGTTTCCACCATAACAGAAATCCCCATTTGGATGATGATTGTCTACATGCCGGTTTCATTCCTCCTTATGGGGATTCATTATCTGGAATCACTGCGGGAGTTTTATGTGAAATACAAAAAAGGGGAATCCATTTCCTTTGAAGTGAAAAAGCACATTTAAAACTGAATTATCTAGTGGTTTAGGTGTACATAGGAGTAATTAATGGCATCACAGATAAGTTTAGTCGTTGCCCTGATGACGATTCTATTCGCTCTCATGTTTCTGGGGGTTCCGATTTCCATTGCCCTCGGCATAGCTACCACCGTGTGCCTGATGTTTTTTACGGACATGGATCTCAGTTTCATCGGCCAGAATATCTACGCTGCTCTGGACAGCTACGCGCTGCTGGCCGTGCCGTTTTTCATTTTGGCCAGCAATATCATGGCCAGCGCAGGTGTCGCAGGGCGACTCCTCAAATTCTCGGAGACCATCACAGCCGGGGTTACGGGCGGGCTTGGTATGGCCGCGGTTTTGGCCTGTGCCATATTTGCCGCGATTTCAGGATCAAGCGTTGCAACCGTGGTTTCCATCGGTACCATCGTGCTGCCGGGTATGATCGAGGCGGGGTATGACAAGAAATTTGCAACAGCACTTCTCTGCTGTGCCGGATCCTTGGGTATTCTCATCCCGCCCAGTATCCTGATGATTATTTTCGGGGTACTGGCGGATGTATCCATCGGAAAGCTATTTGCCGCCGGCATGCTGCCCGGCGTTGTTTTGACTTGTATGCTCATGCTCTACGTTCATATTATGGCCAAGAAGAGAAATTATCCCAAATCACCCAGCCTGAATTTGGGAGAACGGATAAATGTTATCGTCAAAAACGGTTCCGCTCTCAGCGTTCCTGCGTTGATATTGGGCGGCATATACGGCGGTGTGGTCACACCCACCGAGGCGGCAGTCCTCGCCACCTTTCTGGGGCTTGTCATGGGTTTTTTTGTCTATAGAGAACTGAAAATCAAGGATATGCCGAGGATATTGCTGGAATCGGCCGAAATGTCTTCCATGATTCTAATTATCCTGGCATTTGCATATTCCTTTGCATTTCTGCTTTCCTTCCATCGTATACCCGACATGCTCACGCAGATGATGTTTAATGCCGGCATCGCGCCGTGGATGTTTTTACTCTTGATCAACGTTATTCTATTTTTTGCCGGAGATTTTATGGATCCTGCATCCATCATGTTGATTTTTTCTCCGCTGATCGTCTCTTTGGGATCCGCTCTCGGCATCAATCTGATTCATCTGGGTATTATCGTCACCATGAATCTGGAAATAGGGCTGATCACACCGCCGGTCGGGTTCAACTTGTATGTGGGCAGTTCTTTGACCGGGCTTCCGCTTTATGATGTTATGAAGGCCGCCATCCCCATTATGATCGTCATCGGTGTCGCGCTTATCTTGATAACATACGTCCCATGGATCAGCCTGATTGTTCCAAAACTCATTTTTGGATCGGTGTAATATGGAACCGGTCCATGGGAATGGACGTGACCCGTAATCATATGAAAACCATTTCCGGCGTTTGACGAATGGTTCATAGCAACTGCCATATAGATGTTTTCGTGGGTGCTAAAAGAGGTTCCAATTTTTTTCTGGAGGATGTGTTATGGATTCAATTACTCAGAAGGATGTCATCCGTATTATGGAGCTGGTGGAAAAGACGGACACAGATGAACTCCATCTTGAAATGGGTGACCTGAAATTAACGATTCGAAAAGGCGTAGCAGCTGAATCGATGCCTTCAATGCCAGCAGTTGAAACGACATCAATGCCCGTCGCACGAGATGTTTCAGCCCCATCGAATGAATTGGAAAACGCAGATGAAGGGGCAGCCCCGGACCTGCTTGAGGATCGGACGGACGGGGCCCTGGCGATTAAGGCGCCGATGCTCGGGACTTTTTACAAAGCGCCCAAACCGGGGGCTGCACCTTTCGTGGAAGTCGGGCAGATCGTGGATAAAGAAGACACCGTGTGTGTCATCGAAGTCATGAAGCTTTTCAGCACCATCACAGCGGGCGTCCAGGGCCGCATCGTCAAAGTTCTCGTTGAGGATAGCCAGATGGTTGAATTTAACCAGCCGCTTTTTCTCGTTGAAGCGGTGACAGTTAAAGAGGCTCCTGCGAAGAGGAAGATTTCATGACCCGAATATCTCGCGTATTGATTGCCAACAGAGGGGAAATAGCCCTTCGGGTGATACGGGCATGCCGGGAGATGGATATCGAAACAGTCCTGACGGTTTCAGAAGCGGATCGGTTGAGCCTGCCTGCTCAAATGGCCGACAGATCAGTCTGTATCGGACCGCCTCTGTCCTCGGAAAGCTACCTGAAAGTTGACACAATCATCGCGGCCGCCATCGGGGTGGGAGCCGATGCAATTCATCCCGGTTATGGATTTCTAGCGGAACAGCCGGAACTATCCAAAGCCTGCGCGAAATACGGGCTGATATTTATTGGACCCAGGGCTGAGCACATTAAACAAATGGGCGACAAAATCTTTGCGCGGCAGGTTGCCGTGGATACCGGAATCAGCATTATTCCGGGGTCCCAGCTGATCGGAGATTATCGCCAGGCCACGGAATTCGCAGACCAGACCGGGTACCCGGTTCTTCTCAAGGCGGCAGCCGGCGGCGGTGGAAAGGGCATGAAGATTGTAAAGAAGCCAGCGGATTTGAGGGTTGCATTCAATGAGGCTTCTGCCGAAGCTCGATCGGCATTTGGTGATGAAAGGCTGTACCTCGAGCATTATATCGAAAACGCGCGACATGTGGAAATTCAGCTCTTCGGGGATGGCCATGGGAATGTGGTTCACCTGTTTGAACGGGATTGTTCTCTGCAGAGGCGTTACCAGAAATTGGTTGAAGAGGCGCCTTCTGAGGCTTTGGATCCAGGACTGAGAGAAAAGGTCTGCAGGGCAGCGGTTAAAATTGCGGCTCAAATTGAGTACCAGAATGCGGGGACCGTCGAGTTTATTTTCGACAGGGATCAAGAACAATTTTATTTTCTTGAAATGAACACGAGAATACAGGTGGAACATCCGGTGACAGAGCAGATTACGGGTATCGATCTTGTGAAGGAACAGTTTGGGGTCGCGGCCGGAAATCCCCTAAGTTTCGAGCAAAAAGATGTGAATTTAGTAGGTCACGCCATTGAATGCCGTATCAATGCGGAATCCCCGGAAAGCAATTTTTGGCCAAGCCCCGGAAAAATCGTACAATGGATAGCACCGGAAGGCGATAACATCCGGTTGGACAGCCACTGTTTTCCAGGATATGTAGTGCCTCCTTTTTATGACTCGCTTCTGGGCAAAATCATCGTCACGGGAAGCAGCCGTTCCGAAGCGATAGCGGAAATGTCAGCAGCACTGAGAAGATTCCAAATCTCCGGTATCCATACGAATATTCCATTTCACAGACAAATTTTCGATCACCCTGACTATCAAACAGGGGAAATTAACACGCGGTGGATAGAAAGCCGACTGGTCAAGGAGCCACATTTTCATGAAGACGATTAAGTTTATCGACACGACACTGAGGGATGGTCATCAAAGCTTATGGGCTACCCGCATGCGAACCGCACACATGGTTCCGGTTGCACATCTGTTGGACAAAACAGGCTTCCAATCGGTAGAGCTGATGGGAACCGTCCATTTCGATGCCTGCTTGAGGTATTTGCATGAAGATCCGTGGGAAAGAATCCGAATATTAAGCGCGGCTCTGCCGAGTACACCCCTGGGGGCATTGATTCGAAGCAAATCGCTGACAAGCTTCAACATTGTTGCGGACTCAGTTATTTCACTGTGGATTGAACGCTGTGCAGCCAACGGAATCAAACGACTCATGATTTTCGATGCGTTGCACGACTGGAATAATCTTGCCAAATCTGTTTCAACAGCCAAGAAGGCGGGCATCGAAGTTTCGGTCCCGCTTGTCTATTCGTTGAGTCCGGTGCATACGGATGAATTTTACGCAAAAAAAACACAAGAGATGATCCAGAAGCTGGATCCGCATACCGTCATGATCAAGGACTCCATCGGATTGCTGACGCCCGAACGGACCAAAACGCTGGTACCGACGGTTAAAAAACATATTGGTGGTCGTCCGCTTGAAATGCATTCGCATTGTACGACGGGCCTGGCGCCGCTGTGTTGTATCGAATCCGTCGAATGCGGCGTTGATACCATTTACACCTGTATGTCACCGCTGGCAAATGGACCTTCCCATCCGTCCATTGAAAACATGAGCATGAATCTGAAAAGGTTGGGCTATGAAACGGATATCGATGATGCGGCCGTCACCGCCATTTCTGATCATTTCCGGTATGTTGCCGAGCGCGAAGGGCTGCCGTTGGGAGTTCCTGCGGAATATGATGCGTTTCAATACATCCATCAGGTTCCCGGGGGAATGATCACCAATTTGACGTTCATGCTTTCTCAAAGGGGCATGGGGGACCGTTTGGAAGAGGTACTGGACGAAATCAGTGTGATTCGGGAAGAATGGGGATACCCGGTCATGATTACACCCTTTTCTCAGATTGTCGGAACCCAGGCGGTACTGAATGTTCTCTCCGGCGAACGATATCGAACCACAACAGCGGAGGGTGCCCGCTATGTACTGGGCCATTATGGGAAACCGCCCGCACCCGTTAACCAGAATGTTTTGGATAAACTGTGTGAGACACCTGAAGGGCAGCGGTATTTGACTTATGAGCAGCCCCAGCCGTCCATCCAAGACCTCAGGAAAGAATCGGGCCGTTCGAAAATTTCTGATGATGAACTTTTACTCAGGGTCCTTTTCCCGGAAGAACACGTTGAGAAAACCCTGCAAGCGGGGCCGATCGAAACCCGTTACCCGAGAGGCGACAAACCTGTGATGGCGTTGATTCAGGAGTTAACCGCCAGAGAAGATTTTACCTATTGCAATGTTCAAAAAAACAACTTTTCTTTAACCATAAAAAAGCATACAGGCAGTCGGAAAGCTATAGACTGAGAATTGGACACGGTAGAATGTATCAGCAAAAGGAGGCATAACATGGAAAATGTAGTCATTGTCAGTGCGGTCAGGACGCCGACCGGGGCCTATTGCGGCATGTTGCGGGATATCCCCGTAGAAAAACTTGCGGCAAGGGTCATCGATGAAGTTATAAAAAGAACCCCTATCAAACCAGAAGCCGTCGATGACGTTATTCTCGGCCAATCGTTTGCGAACGGGGAATCTCCCAACCTGGCACGGCTGGCACTTCTCGAAGCGGGCTGGCCGGTGGAAGTACCCGGCTTGACGCTGGACCGGCGATGCTGTTCCGGACTTCAGTCAATCTGGACGGCCGCAATGGAGATTCAAACCGGTTTTGCGCAGATTGTTGTGGCCGGGGGGGCCGAGAGCATGAGTCGTGCCGAGTTCTACATTCCCGGTGAATGCATCAAATGGGGCATCGGCGGATCCGTCGACCCCAAATGGGGATTTTCTCCGAAACACCATGGCAGCCTGTCGCTCTGGGGACTGCCGTTTTACGACAGAATACAGCGCGGGCGCCCGAGGCACCAGCCGGTGGATCGTTTTGGGGAGCTCAGTTCCATGATGACATGGGCGGAAACAGCCGCAAAAAACGAGGGAATCACCCGGGAAGCGGCCGACCAATGGGCATTGGAATCTCATCGGAAAGCGATACAGGCGATGGATTCGGGAAAATTCAAAGAAGAGATCGTACCGTTGACAATCAAACAAAAAAAGGGCGACATCCGCTTCGACGATGATGAAACCCCGCGCCGGAATAGCTCCATGGAAAAGCTTGCAAAACTGAAAACCGTCTATCCGGAAGGCATCTGTACGG
>JBATKU010000146.1:0-15108 GCA_049669725.1 Desulfobacterales bacterium | reverse complement strand
TATACGGAAGAACGCGGCTGGCAAATTGGAAACGGCAAGGAATACGAAGATCTGGGTTATCAGGATGCCATCGAGAGCCAGGCGCTCTACAATGTACTGGAAAATGAAGTCATTCCCTGTTTTTATGACCGTAAGAACGGTAACCCGCCCACCTGCTGGATAAAAAAAATGAAAGCCTCCATGAAAATGGCCATGGAATCGTTTTGCAGCCTGCGCATGGTATCCGAGTATGAAAGCCGCTATTATATTCCCTCCGCCAGGCGCTGGGATTCTCTAATTGCTGAGGAAGCTGATGAAGCCAAAAAACTGGCCGCACAAATAAAGCGGCTGCGAAGCCTCTGGAACCAAATCAAGATCAATTCCCCTGTGCGCCAGACCCAGGAACCCTGTCGCGTCGGCGATACCTTCCAGGTGACATCGGATGTGCATCTCGGTGATCTGCAACCCGATGAAGTCGACGTAGAACTTTATTACGGTAATTTAAAATCGCTGGAAGAAGTATCCGCCAGCCACGTGGAGCCGATGTCGGTCTTGGAGGATCGCGGAAATGGAAACTATCTTTACGGCTGTGACTTGATCTGCGAAATTTCCGGACGCTTTGGATACACCGTCAGGGTAGCACCCAATGGTGATGACCGTATTAAATCAACACCACGACTGCTTGTGTGGGCATAGACGAAGGAGTTAATGGTTATTAGTTATTAGGCAGAACATCTGTTTGTCTGAATCCAATAACAAATATCGGATAACCAATAACTTAACCGTCAGTCAGGGTATGAAAATAAAATTGTTGTAAGTCCTGCGAAAGAGAATAAAACACATGAATGAAAAACCGTGCAACCCCCGTGTCCTGATCGTTACCCCGGAAGTCACCTATCTGCCCGACCGCATGGGTGGTCTGGCTTCCTTTTATACGGCTAAAGCAGGCGGCCTGGCTGATGTATCCGCCTCTCTTATCAGTTCCCTGTTTGAACAGGGAGCCGACGTTCATGTGGCCATTCCGGATTACCGTTCCGTTTTCAGCGACAAACTGGCCCCGGTTTTAAAAAAGGAAATTAACCGCATCCAGGATAAGATGCCCAATGACCGCGTCCATCTGGCCGAAGATCGGGCCTTTTACTATATCAACCGGGTATATTCTTTTTACGGGGGAGAAAACATCAAGCTTTCCCTGGCCTTTCAGCGCGAAGTCATCAATAATATTATCCCCCGAGTCCAGCCGGATCTAATCCACTGCAACGATTGGATGACCGGCCTGATTCCGGCCGTGGCCAGAGAACACGGGATTCCCTGTCTTTTCACCATCCATAACATCCACACGGTTAAAACCAACCTGGCGCATATCGAAGACCGCGGCATTGATGCGGCCTATTTCTGGCAGAACCTTTATTTCGAAAATATGGCCACCAGTTACGAGCAGGCGCGCGAATCAAACCCTGTGGATCTGCTGACCAGTGGAATATTCGGGGCCCATTTTGTAAATGTGGTCAGCCCCACGTTTTTGAATGAAATTGTCGAAGGCAAACACCCGTTCGTTGAACCCCAGATACACCGGGAACTGGCCAATAAAGTCCAGGCCGAATGCGCTGCGGGTATCCTCAATGCCCCGGATCCATCATTTAATCCGACCCTGGACGAAGATTTGGTGGTAAAATTCGGTCCGGATAATCACCTCAAGGGAAAAAGAGAAAACAAGCGATTTTTGCAAAAAAAACTGGGATTGATCCAGGATTATCAGGCGCCGATCTTTTTCTGGCCGTCACGGCTGGATCCGGTTCAAAAGGGATGCCAGCTACTGGCTGATATTTTTTATAAGATCCTCTCCAGCTACTGGGATCAAAATCTGCAAATTGTTTTTGTAGCCAATGGTGATCACCAGATGGTTTTCAGGGACATCGTCAATCATCACAACTTTCACAAACGTGTGGCCATTCATGATTTTAGCAACTCCCTGGAACACCTGGCTTATGGGGCGGCGGATTTTATCTTGATGCCCTCAAGTTTTGAGCCCTGCGGCCTGCCGCAAATGATCGCCCCCATCTATGGAACGCTTCCGGTGGCCCATGATACAGGCGGCATCCACGACACCGTGACGCATCTTAATATGGCGGAAAATACGGGCAACGGCTTTTTATTTAAAAATTTTGATTCCAATGGCCTCTTCTGGGCCATCCAGCAGGCCATGACATTTTATAATCAGCCCCGGGATATAAAAAAGAAGCAAATCAAACGCATTATGATCGAAAGTGCCGCCAGCTTCACCTATGTCAATACGGCACGGCAGTACATCAAATTATACGAAAAGATGCTCGAGCGGCCGCTGATCAACACAACCACTGAGCCGGAATGCATCCCAGAAATTGATATTAACTAGAACCTGTATCCGTCACCCAATATGCCTCTCCAAAAACAAGCTTCTTTAAATAATGAGCAAGTTGAACAAAGACTGAAGCGCCTGCTGGAAAGCGATCCGTATTTAAATCCTTATGCCAAAATCATTCGCCGCCGCCTGTCCAAAATTGCCGCAACAAAAACACGCCTCACCGGCGGTAAAATGACCCTGCCCGACTTTGCCTCGGGCCATGAATACTTCGGCCTGCATTTTAAGAACAATGAATGGATTTTCCGCGAATGGGCGCCCAACGCCGCCCGGATTTTTCTGATCGGCGATATGACCGGCTGGCAGGAAAAGGAAGAATTCGCTCTTACCCGGCTTGACGGCAAAGAGGTCTGGGAAATCCGCCTGGATACGGACAGATTAAAGCACCTGGATTTATACCGACTTCGCATTCACTGGCCCGGTGGCCAGGGGGACCGAATTCCCGCTTATACCCGACGGGTTGTGCAGGACCCGACGACGTTGATATTCAATGCCCAGGTCTGGTTTCCCGATACACCCTACCAATGGCGCAATAGCGACTTTCATCCCCCGGTTGAAGCGCCCCTGATTTACGAAGCCCACATCGGCATGGCCCAGGAAGAAGCCAAGATCGGCTCCTTTCAGGAATTCACCGCCGGAGTTTTGCCCCGGATTGTAAAAACCGGCTACAACACCATCCAGCTGATGGCGGTCCAGGAACATCCCTATTATGGCTCCTTCGGTTATCAGGTATCTAATTTTTTTGCAGCCTCATCCCGATTCGGAACGCCCGATGATCTCAAGGCCCTGATCGACGAAGCCCACGGTGCCGGCCTGGCGGTTTTCATGGACATTATTCACTCCCATGCCGTAACCAATGAAACCGAAGGCCTCAGCCGCTTCGACGGTACCCTGTATCAATACTTCCACGACGGGCCCCGCGGGCGTCATGAGCTCTGGGACTCCCGCTGTTTTGACTACGGCAAGCACCAGGTGCTGCATTTTCTGCTTTCCAACTGCCGCTTCTGGCTGGATGAATACCATTTTGACGGGTTTCGCTTTGACGGTATTACCAGCATGCTCTACTTCCATCACGGAATGAATACAGCCTTTTCATCTTACGATGATTATTTTGATGACAGCGTGGATGAAGAGGCCCTGGCCTACCTAGCGCTGGCCGGCGAACTGATTCATGCCGTGCGGCCTGAAGTGCGGACCATTGCCGAAGATGTTAGTGGAATGCCAGGTCTGGCCGCACCGTTGGATCGGGGCGGCTACGGATTTGATTACCGCTTTGCCATGGGGGTTCCGGACTACTGGATCAGGCTGATCAAAGAAGTGCCAGATGAAGATTGGCCTATCAGTCGCCTCTGGCATGAGCTGACCAACCGACGGGCAGAGGAAAAAACCATCAGCTATGCCGAGTCCCATGATCAAGCCCTGGTGGGTGATAAATCCATCATCTTCCGGTTAATTGATGCGGATATGTATGATCATATGCAGGTGGATGATCAAAATATCCGGGTAGATCGAGGAATGGCGCTGCACAAGATGATCCGCCTGATCACCCTAGCCACCGCCGGGGCCGGCTATCTCAATTTTATGGGCAATGAATTCGGCCACCCGGAGTGGATTGATTTTCCACGGGAGGGCAATAATTGGTCCTATCATTTTGCCCGGCGTCAGTGGCATCTGGCAGATGATCCCACATTAAAATATCAATATAATGCCTGCTTTGATCGCGATATGATCGACCTGGCAGGAAAGTTTCAACTTTTGGATGCGTCCGGCCCCAACCTTATATATGAGCATGCCGATAACAAGATACTAATATTCGAACGCGCCGGGCTTTTGTTTACGTTTAACTTCCATCCACTTCAATCCTATTCCGACTACCGTTTTGAGGCCCTGGCCGGCAGGTATAAAATGATTCTCGACAGTGATGCATCCCCGTACGGTGGTCATCGGCGCCTTAAGCCGGACCAGGAACATTTGACCGGTTTTGAAGTTGTCGCCAATCATAAACGCTATTTTCTCAGTCTTTATCTACCCGCCCGGACCGCGCAGGTGTTGCAGCGCATCGAATGAAATATTTTATAAGTTCTTATAATTATAATAATATTTCATAACTCGCCGGACGTATTCTTCAGTTTCTTCATAGGGTGGTATCGTTTTGTAATGATCCACAACCGTGGGGCCGGCATTATAGGCTGCAAGGGACAGGGTCAGTTTACCTTTAAAGCGGTCATACATCTGCTTAAAATAGCGCGCCCCGGCATTGATGTTTTGCCAGGGATCAAAAGGATCCCTGATTCCCAATGGCTTGAAATTCTCCGGCATGATCTGCATCAACCCCGCCGCCCCCTTTTTGGACACTGCGTGTGGGTCGAAGTCCGATTCGGCCTTGATAATGGCCTTCAACAGCGGAAATGACACTCCGTATCGCTCAGAGGCATCCGAGATTAAGCCATCATATTTTTCAGAGGAGGAATACCGTTGGATTACCTTGGGTTTTTCTTTGAGATAGATACTGAATTTATAAATAGAAGATGTAGGTGCATTGGTAAAATGCATGACCCCGTTTTCGTCGATGTAGCGATAGATATCAGCCCGCACGGGTAAAACCACCACCAGAAGAACAACCAGTGCTAAAGAGAAAATTCTGATTAATTTCAACAAGTTTCGATCCATTATACCATTAAGGGATTGTCTACTTACTTCTCAGGGTGTTACTTATTTTATACATCATTTTGGTATCCAAAACAAGAAAAAATTTTTATATTAAACAATATTCGGTGGTTGTCTCTATCAATCACACCCTTTCCTGGTGCCGGGGTGAAATTTTTAAAGGACGAGTGTCTTTTATTCAAGAAAATGATATTTTCAGAAAAGCTTAAGCTGTTTATGGTCAGTTACTGTTTTTTTCTTTTTGGGCAGTGGTGTTTCATCCTTTTTTAACTGGTTTTCGATATCCGCAACAAATGGGGAAAGAACCCGCAGTTCGGTTTGGCCGTAGATCCGGCGCTTTTTAGCCCGGGTTAAATAAAGCCTTACCATGGCCCGGGTCATGGCCACATAAAACAGCCTTCTTTCTTCCGCCATATCCACCAACTTACTTCCGCCATGGGGCTTAAACGGAATGAAGCCCTGCTCACAGCCGGCAATAAATACCACCGGAAACTCCAGTCCCTTGGCCGCGTGCATGGTCATCAGTGATACTTTTTCAACCCTGTGTGCATATACATCTGTATCGGTGTGCAGGGCGACCGCCGCAAAAAATTCAGTTGGATCGGATTTAAAATGGCGGGCAAACTCGATGAGTCCGTCAAAAGCCTCACGGATGGCCGCATCTTTGTTCAATATCCGGGACAATCCGGTGTTTTTTTCAAGAAAGCGCAATCTGTCAGCAACCAGCATCGCCGACATGTCCATTTTGTATTGACTGATTTGATTGGAAAAATCATTTAACACCTGCTGCCTGGAAGCTTTCAACCCGGGGACGGGAAACCGAACCGCTTTTTTCAACCCTTCCTGAAGAGCAAACCGGTTTTGAAGACACCAGTCTTTAAATTGACCCAGGGCGCTTAACCCGAAGCCGGGTAAGGCCAACTGGACGATTTTCTCAATATCAAAAAATCCGCCGTCTCCTTCAATTACTTTTAAAAATGATATCAGTTCAGGCAAACCCGCCTGGTTTAAGGCTTTTTCACGACTGGCAACCTGAAAGGGTATCCCTTGTTTATCGAAAACATCGGCCAGCGCCTGATGCTGGGCATGGGTTCGATATAAAACAGCAAAGTCGGAATAACTGCGGGCTTTGACCAGGTTGGCATCTGTCACTATTCCGGTATCAATCGAATGAAAACCGGTGCCGCCAATCTGCTGGGTGATAATCCGGGCGATGGATTCAGCTTCCGCTTTTTCGGTGGTCAGCTCAAGAATGCTGACGGCTTTGATGCCATCAATTTGCGAGTACGTCCGACCCCCATCGTCGCTGTCAAGACGATGATCCTGAATCACATTGAAGGAGGCCTTTAAAATGGTCTGGGTCGAGCGATAGTTACGGGTTAACCGGATCACCTTAGCGCCAGGGTAATCACCGACGAAGTGCTTAAAATAAGCCGTGTCAGAACCCCTGAATCCATAAATGGATTGATCCGGATCTCCAATCACACACAGATCCTTGATGGCGGCTTCGTCCGGTGCCAGAGCCCGGATGATACGATACTGGGCCTGGTTTAAATCCTGGTATTCATCTACATAAATGTGCTGGTAATTTTTCTGATAACGGCGGCTCTGGTTGGATTTGGACTCCAACAAGCGGACAATGTTAAAAATCAGATCTTCAAAATCGCAGAATCCCTGGATCGCTAATAACTGCTGGTAAATTCGATAGATACCTGAAATAACTTCGCTTTCGGAATCCCCAAAATGCAGTTCAGCAAATTCATCCGGACTGAGGACCTGTTGTTTGGCGGCAATAATGCGGTGTAATATTTCCCGGGGTTTAAAATCAACCTGAGTGTCGCCGGACGAATAGCGTTTTATAGCCTCGGAAATCAATGCCCTGCGATGATCCTCGTCAACAATGCCGCTAGGTTTGATCTTTTGATCGTTAAGTATACTAAAGCAAAATGAATGAAAGGTTGCCACCAAGGGCAGGGACGGCGGATTCCCCATCAGGTGGTTTAATCTGGCACGCATTTCAGCAGCAGCTTTATTGGTAAAAGTGACTGCCAGAATATTTTGGGGCGATACCCCTTTTTCCATTATTAAGTGGGCAATGCGATGGGTCAGGGTGCGGGTTTTACCGGTGCCGGGTCCGGCAATAATTAACAGGGGTCCCCCGGGATGATTTACGGCTCTGCGCTGCTCGCTATTTAGTTTATCGATTGCAGTCACCGCGGCCGGGTTGTTGGTTGAATCCCCGGCCGGTGACTTTCTTTTTTTGGTCAGCTCAAGGGGAAATTGGTTCCGGCCGGCAGCCACCCGCTTTTTCACCGATTCGGGTTGGATGGGCGGCGGGGCCGGTATCGAAAAGAGTGCTTTTTGACCCATTAACCGCTCGCGTTCATTGGCTCTAAAGATTAAAACCTGTCCGTATTCACCGTCATAGCCGGGCAGCACTTCAATTTCCTTGTTTCTGGTCCTGCGGATCGCTTCTCCCAACAGGGGTATCCCGGCGCCGTCGATGACTTCCGGTTCAAGGGTGTGCAGGATGTTAGATTCGGACCCCAACTCATTGATGGCGGTTTGATAGTTTTTTAAAACCTTTTTGGACTTGGCGCCGACCTTAAAAATTTCAGATAAAATATCAACCAGTTGAACCATGCTGTAATAAGGGTGACGGTTGGGTGCTGTTTGATCCTGCCCGCGATCAGCCAGTTCCTCCACCCGGTACAATACGCCGATGGTCAGGTCCTTGCCGCAAACCGGACATTTGCCTTTATTTTCCATGGTTTCTTGCGGGTGAAGACGGACATTACAGGTGCGGTGTCCGTCAAAGTGATATTTGCCCTCTTCCGGAAAAAACTCAAACGTACCCAGAAACTGATCTGGATCTCCGCTTTTTAACGCTGATTTTATGGCCTTAAAAGACAGGTCGGTGTTCAGCAGGTTGGCTTCGCGGCCCAAATTTAGGGGAGAATGGGCATCCGAATTGGACACCAGGGTTAAACCATCCAGCCCCGAAACCCGCCAGTTCATGGGGGGATCGGATGATAGTCCGGTTTCAACGGCAAATATATTGGGAGTTAGATCTTCGAAACACTCCTCAAGGGAGTCGAAACCGGATTTGGAACCCAGTACCGAAAACCAGGGAGTCCAGATGTGGGCCGGAATTAAAAAAGCCTCATCCGAGGTTTCCAATAAAATTTCAAAAAGATCCCGGGCATCCAGACCCAGAATCGGTCTCCCGTCGGATTTAATATTGCCTATCTTATCCAATTTGGCGTTGAACTTTTCGGTAACCGCCAGGTCCGGAACCATTATCAGGTTGTGATTTTTTCGGGTTTTAGCGTTCTTTTTATAAATATTGCTGATTTCAGTTGATAATATAAATCGAACCTCGGCCCGGCATGACAAGGGGACCTTTTTATCGCAGATTATGGCATATTCGTCTTTGAGTTTAAAAAGGCCGGGTTCGGCCGGTTGCAGTTTTTCAGATATTTCGGAGAACCATCCCGGGTAAGTAAAGTCACCGGTGCCGACCACTGTAACCCCTTTAATCTGGGCAGCGATGTATAAATTTTCAAGATCCAAATTTTTGGCGGTGGCCCTGGAAAATTTTGAATGAACATGAAAATCGGCAATGAATTTCATATGCCTCCCCTACCGTGATTGTCAAAAAACGGTGCTTTATTCAAACGGTTTTTTATACAACCACTTATTCCTCAATTCCATATTTCGGAACATCATTATGGCAAGCGGTATAACACTGATCAATCACCGGATGGTAATTTTAAGAAATTAATTTTACAAGAGATTTTGCTTGTAACAAGGATCCAAACACGCTATATATTTATTTCAAAAGGTTTTCAATACTATATGTGGTATATAAGCCCCTCAGGTTACCGATCTATCTGGGATAGACGGACAAGCCGTTTAAAGCGAAGCGTAAATCCCGCTTTATCGGGCAATTGACTATTTAATATTGAAAATTTTTTATTAAATCATTTAAAAATAAATATATGAGTCTTTCTTCCAGCACAGTTTCGATCACCCAATACAATGTCCAGGGTAGATTAAATTCTCAGATAATAGATACGGTCGCCGACGGGTTAACAAAGCATATTGTTTCGGATATAGATCAGCAGGTTTCAGACAAAGCGGTGGGATGGACGTCTTTTGACAAACCTTTCCAGCCTGACTTTAGCGGTTCCTCGTTTGTTTATGGTAACTATTTTGTTTTTTCCCTGCGAATAGATAAAAAGAATATTGCAGCCAAGGTCTTAAAAAAACATTACACACTTGAAGCCGCCAGGAGAATGTCGGAAAGCGGGCGTAATTATTTATCCAAAACCGAAAAAAAACTGGTTAAAGATCATGTCCAAAACGCATTGTGTTTACGAATTCCGGCAACTCCTAATATTTACGATGTGGTCTGGAACTTTGAAGAGTCAAGCTTGTGTTTTTTTTCCAATCTCAAGGCAGCCAATGAAGAACTGGAAACCCTGTTTTCCAAGTCATTTCGCCTGTCGCTTATAAGAATTTTTCCTTATACTGCAGCTGATCTATCTTCAAATCTAACGGATTCTCAACGCGATGAGTTGTATAAAATTTCTCCAACCCAGTTTGTTAAGTAGTTCTTGGGACAAGGACCAGAAAAATTAAATCCGACTAATTTTTTTTAAAGTCTCAGTTTTTATTATGCTCGATGTCGCCGTTGCCTACAACCGTTATAAATTTCTCGGGGAAGAGTTTTTGACCTGGCTATGGTATGTTATTGAAAAAAATCAAAATCTATTAAAAAATTTTGATCAGAATTTTGTTGCCCTGGAAGTCGGAAACCGGATTGTATTTGAAAACCGCCGCAAAGAATCGGCCGAGCGTATTACGATCAAAGGGGAAGGTGCCGGGTTGGAAGAAGGAGTTCTGGCATTAAAAAATGGCGCCTTGGTCACTGAATTAAATATGGTTTACAGATCCGCTGAATTGGTATGGCAGTTTACTCTCAAGGGTGAGAGTTTAAATATCAGCAGTTTAACTATACCCCAAACAGATTTGCCTGAATCGGATGAAGACCTCGAAGGATATTTACTTGAAAAGCTGTTTCTTTATGACAAACTGCTTCAATTTTTAAAAAAACTTTTTGCCCACTTTGTTAAATTGAGAATATCAAATGATTGGCAAATCAAATATATAGCCACCATTAGAAAGTGGATACATTCATCCTAATTAAATTCCGGATACACAGTAATTATAGCGCCAGTCGGGCAGTCGGTTTATTCTAAGGCTAAACTTATATATATTTAGTTATAAACATTGCTTTTGTCGAAAAGATATTCATATTTTGTTGATATCCTCATGTTTTTGAACAATTATTTTTTGGCTGACTAAATAATGCCGGTTATTAAGATAGTTATGGAGATGTTTTAATTATTTTTTTTTGCTTAATCTTAAATAATTTTAATAATTTATAAAGTTATTAGACTTATCAACAGAGCATTATTAACTTCTTCTTATATTTTTTAATAATTAATAAGGAAATTAAAGATGAAGGCTACCATTAATAAGAATGACATTTTGCCTGTTTTATCCAAAATTCAGGGGTTGGCCGGACGTAAAACCAGTCTTGCCATCACAACCAATGTTTTGCTTCAGACCGCTGAATCCGGCATATCCATTATTGCAACTGATCTTGAAACCGGTTTCGAAGGCTTTTATCCTGCCAATGTTGACACACAGGGAATAATTGCCATTAATGCCAGAAAATTATACGAAATTGTAAGAGATTTTCCCAGTGAGGATATCTACGTCGCCGAAGTTGAAAATCATTGGATCGAAATCGGAAACAAGACTGTCGAATATCATATTGTCGGTCTGAATCCAGATGATTTTCCGGAAATTCCGAAAATAGAAGGAATTGATTTTTTTGAGATAGATTCAACGGCGTTTCATAAAATGATTGAAAAAACGGTTATTATAAGCGGTGCTTCCGATGATAACCGGGCTCATATCATCGGAATTTATGCCGAACGCATCCAGGAAGATAATCAAAAGTTATTCAGGATGGTTTCCACTGATGGCAGTCGCTTGTCTAAAGCAGATTTTATATTCGATAAGGATTTTGATTTACCGCTCGGCGACAATGTACTGATCCCCAAAAAAGGACTGATGGAAGTTGCTAAATTTCTTGATTCTGAGGGACTTGTTAAAATAGGAGTAAAAGATAATAATTTTATTGTTAAAAAAGAAAAGGAAACCCTGATTATCCGGCTGCTGGAGGGGGATTATCCGAAATACAATGATATCATTGCTAAAAACGAAGGACATGACATTTTATTGGATCGTCAATTGTTTCTAATGATGCTTAAACGCATGTCCATTTTATCCTCAGATGAATATAAAGGGGTAATTTTTCATTTTTCCAAAGACAAACTGGTCATAAATTCCACCAATCCCGACATCGGGGAGTCCAAAGAGGATATGGAAATTGGTTATAAGGGGGATCCGGTGGAAGTGATGTACAATCCCAAATTTTTTATAGATACCCTGGGCGTGCTCGACGAAGATAAAATTGTACTGAACTTAGTCGATGACCAAAAGCCCTGTAAATTAGAGGGTGAAAACGATAAATCTTATTTAAGCGTAATTATGCCGATGAGAATATGAACGAAGAAATAAACAACAACAATTATAACGAAGACAATATTAAAGTACTGGAAGGTCTGGAAGCGGTGCGTCTTAGACCATCCATGTATATAGGCAATGTAGATGTAGCCGGGCTCCATCATCTGGTCTACGAAGTGGTGGACAACAGTATTGATGAAGCCATGGCCGGATTTTGCAACCTGATCCAGGTGACCATCCATACGGATAACAGTGTCAGTGTGGTGGATAACGGGCGAGGTATTCCGGTCGGTATTCACAAGAAAGAAAAAATACCGGCATTGGAAGTTGTGATGACCAAACTCCATGCCGGCGGAAAATTTGATTCCAATTCCTATAAAGTTTCCGGTGGTCTTCACGGTGTGGGGGTTTCCGTAGTCAATGCACTTTCAAGTCTTCTGGAAGTTGAAATTTATTCCGAAGGCAAAATCCATTATCAGACCTATGAAAGAGGGGTTAAAGCCAGTGAACTTTCGGTGATCGGAAATACCCGCAAAAACGGTACCAAAGTGCATTTTATACCGGATGACCAGATTTTTACCACCACAGAATTCAGCTACGATATCCTTGTTCGCCGGCTGCGGGAACTTGCCTATTTAAACAAAGGTGTTCAGATAACCATTGAAGATGAACGCTCGGATGCCAAGGAAGACTTTATTTTTGAAGGCGGTATCAAGCAATTTGTTGAATACATCAATCGCAGACACACCTGCCTTCATAAACCCATTTTTATGGAGGGAATTAAAAATGATGTCCATATAGAAGTTGCGATCCAGTATAATGATACCTATATTGAAAAATTATTTTCTTTCGCTAATAATATTAATACATTAGAGGGTGGTTTTCATTTAATCGGCTTCAAAGCCGGGCTGACGCGCTCTATAAATCAATACGCCACCAACGGGAACCTGCCCAAAAATATGCAGGGCAAAATTACCGGAGATGACGTCAGGGAAGGGCTTACCGCCATTATCAGCGTGCGGATACCCCAGCCCCAATTCGAGGGGCAGACGAAAACAAAACTTGGCAACAGCGAAGTCAAAGGTTTGGTAGAATCTCTGATCAATGAAAAATTAAGTAGTTTTTTTGAAGAAAATCCAGCGGTTGCTAAAAAGATCATTGCCAAGGGGATTGACGCCGCCCGTGCACGGGATGCGGCCAAACGAGCGCGTGATATTGCCAGAAGCAAGGGTGCCCTGCTCGATGCCACCCTTCCGGGAAAACTGGCCGAATGTCAGGAATCCGATCCGGCATTAAGGGAGTTGTTTATCGTCGAGGGTGACTCGGCCGGCGGTTCTGCCAAACAGGGAAGGGATCGTAAATTTCAAGCAATTTTACCACTAAAGGGTAAAATATTAAATGTTGAAAAAGCGCGCTTTGATAAAATATTGCGCAGCGAAGAAATAAAAAACATTATCACGGTGCTGGGAACCGGTGTGGGCAAAGAAGAATATAATATAGAAAAAATAAAATACCACAAAGTCATTATTATGACCGATGCCGATGTGGACGGCTCCCATATACGCACCCTTCTTTTGACTTTCTTTTATCGACAGATGCCTGAAATTGTGGACCGCGGCTATTTGTATATTGCCCAACCGCCGTTGTTTAAAGTAGGCAAGGGTAAAAGTGGGAAATATTTGAAAGATGAAATAGATTTCAACGACTGGATATTAAAAAAACTCTGCGATCAAAAATATATTACCAGTGGCAACAACAGTCAAAAGCTATCCGGCCATAAACTCTATCTTTTTGTTTGCGATCTGACCGAATATTATTCACGGCTCTCAAAACTGGATAAACGCGGCATCCCGTCCGAACTGGTGGAACTGTTTATAAACCAGGGCGTCGGGGATAAGGAATTTTTACAGGATGAAAGCCGGATGACCGCCCTCAGAGACCTCCTGATTCAATCGGCTTATCAGGTCAATGAGTTGAGTTGGAATGAAGAAAGAGAAGTTTTTGAGTTATTGATACAGGGTCAAGATGATGAATTGGAGAAAGAATTAATCGGCGGCAAGTCTTTTGTACCGGTGAAAATCGGACGGGGTTTGATTTATTCCTCTGATTATCAAAAAGCCCTGCTGACCGGAAACAATATTAAAAAGCATGATTTACCGCCCTTTAATATTTTTTCGACTGAAAAAGAGCAGCTGACCGATACGGCCATCGACAAGTACGAACTGGTGGAATTGCTTTTAAAGCAAGCCAAAAAAGGCCTCAATATCCAGCGCTACAAAGGTCTGGGAGAGATGAATCCCGATCAGTTATGGGAAACCACCATGAATCCCGATAAACGAACCCTGCTCCAGGTGATGGTTGAAGATATGGTGGACACCGATGAAATTTTTACGATCTTAATGGGTGAAGAAGTTGAGCCGCGCAGGGATTTTATTCAAAATAATGCACTAGAGGTCAATACACTCGACATATAAACGTGTTACGTGTTACGGGGCAAGATTTGAGAGATGCGAGATAACCCAAATTGGCCTGTAGACCAACCCTTGAACTAACCTCTGCCCTATAGCTAATCAACCGAGAGAAAACCATGCATATACACCAGATACAAGCTCGGGATTTGCCGGACCTCTGGTTTATGGCGGTAAACGATATTCTGGATCATGGAAATCGGTTTGTGATCAATCGCGGGTCTTATGCCGGCCAAACCCGGCTGGAATACGATTATTTTATGGGGCACGTGAAGTATCCCGGCACCCAGCCGTTGATACCGGATATCCCCCCGGCCTGTGGCATCCCCAATCCGGTTGAGCATGATTATATTTATGGCGGTCCGGGATATGACCGGGCCTATATTGAATATTTGATGTCTGCACGCAAAGAAATAGGTGAATCTTACACCTATGGAGAACGCCTGGTAAAGGTACCCTTGACCGGTGACAAATTAGCTTGGTGGGAGGAGGGTAATGTTGAAATTATCGACAAACGCGAGGTGGACGGCAAGGCTGTTTTTGAGAAAGACGGTCAACTTTACCTGAATCAGATTGAATGGATCATCAATACTTATAAAGAATTTGGCCAGCGCAACAACCAACTGGTGTTGCAGGTGGCTCACCCATCTGACTTAACCCTGCTGGATCCACCCTGTTTGCGCTCCATCGACACTCGCATACAGGATGATACCCTCCGTTTTTTTGTCTATTTCCGGTCCTGGGATCTCTGGAATGGTTTTCCGGCCAACCTGGCGGCCATTCAAAATCTAAAGGAATACATGGCCGCTGAACTGGGTATCAAAGACGGCGAAATGATTGTGGAAAGCAAGGGGCTGCATTTATACGGGTATGCCGAAGATCTTGCCAAGTTGAGGTGCCTTAGAGAATAATACCATTGGCTTTCATCCCTTGCCTAAATTCAGTTATCGCGGCTAAAAGCCGCTCCCACCAATCTGGTATCAACTTGTG
>JBATKU010000145.1:0-3211 GCA_049669725.1 Desulfobacterales bacterium | reverse complement strand
GTGGCTTTGTGGGCCTTGAATATGGCGGTATCTTTGATGATATCGCCGATCACCGTATTGCGGGTGCCGGCAGCGCAGACAATAATCAGCGGTTCCGATGACAGATCAATGTGTTTTTTGTCTTCCACGAAATCCGATGAGATCGTTTTATAGCAAAGTTCGCTGAGTTTGATCCGTATTTCATCCGCAGATGCTTTGTTGGGACCGCTGCCTACCACCGCCCAATAGGTTTTGGTGACTGCCAGTTTTGAAGCCGACTCCCGAATGGCATCACTTCCGGCCAGTATGGTGCGCATGTGTTCAGGAAGCGCAAGCAGCTGTTTAATTTCGTTGGAGACAAATTCCTCGTTTCTTCGCTTTTGCAGGGCGGCAATGTAAAGCCCGAGGATGGCCCCGGCAACAATTTGTGAGTAAAAGGCCTTGGTGGAGGCCACCGACATCTCAATATCCCTGCCGCTGCTGGTGTAGATAACCCCGTTAACCTTGAAGGTGATGTCCGAATCCCGCCGGTTTACAATGGCCAGCGTATGCGCCCCCCTTTCTTTGACCATGTCAACGGTGCGATTCGTATCGGTGGTGGTGCCGGATTGGCTGATTGCAATCACCAGCACGTCTTTCATGCTGTCGGCCGTGTCATGCTCATTTAACTGGAAACCGCTTAATTCAGAAGCCTTTAAGGCACCGATCTGATAGGATGGATTAGCCACATAGTGGTTGAGAATATTGGCACAGGCCAGTGCCGCCACTCCTGCGGTGCCCTGACCGATGAAGAAAATGCGTTTGATCCGATCCTCGATCAGTGCTTTTTTCAATGACGCTGGAATCACCTTGTCATCTAGGGCAATGATGTATTGGCTGTTGTTCTTTTCATGGACTTTCCAGCGATTCTGAAGAGTTTTGTCCATTGAATCCGGCGATTCAGAGATTTCCTTTAGAAAATAGTGGGGATAATTCTGACGGTCGATATCCCTTGAATTAATTTCGGTGTGCTTGATGTCTTTTTCGCTTAATACCAGGGCGGTCCCGTCATAAAATTCGGCCCGGATACCTTCCAATCCACCCACAGACTGCTGATTTAAAATAAAAATCTGCCCCTGGGTAGGTCCGTTGTTACCTTCCACTACCGTCTCGCCGTCCAGTTTTATAAATCGATCGGTTTCTTCAACAAAACCGTAGACTTCGGACGTGGGGATGTAATAATTTTCAGCGATTCCAACAAAAAGGGCCTGTCCGCTGCCTTTTTGGGCCAGAAATATCTTGCCGGGATCCAGATCCGTGTGCATCGAAATGGCATGGGAGCCTTCAAAGTCATTGACTGCCAGTCGAAAGGCTTCCTCCATTACATGTCCCTGCTGGTAATATTTCTGAATGACCAGGGGAATAATTTTTGTGTCGGTGGTGATATCTTTGGGGATTTGATCCCCGTTATCCTCAAATTTCCGTTTGAGCTGCTGATAATTATCAATATCCCCATTCAGGCAGGTATGGATGATCCCGTTGCTTTCCGCAAGGTTTCCGACGGTCTGGTTGTCCACCGGATGGCAGTTGGCTTCAGTGATGGCACCTACCGACGCCCAGCGGGTATGGGCTGAAACCG
The DNA here is from genome assembly GCA_049669725.1 of Desulfobacterales bacterium. Taxonomy (GTDB): domain Bacteria; phylum Desulfobacterota; class Desulfobacteria; order Desulfobacterales; family JAFDCJ01; genus JAFDCJ01. The sequence continues at coordinate 1,614 of JBATKU010000145.1, read as the reverse complement.
TGTCAAATTCGGCCGAACAGGCGGCCAGGTGCTGCAGTATCGGATCATTGGAAATCTGGCGGCGTAAAAATGCAATATTGTCTCCCAGACGGCCGACCTCATTTGCCACTTTATAGGTCACGGCAACCGCAACCTGATCTTCATCTGTATCTTTTTGTATCCGGTGGATACTGATACCGCGATTTGCCAATGTGTCATGGCTGCAGCGTTCCTGCAGCTGGCTGTTGAGATTTTTTTGCTTTAAAGTTTGCTCAAACCTTCCAAATTCAGCCGGGCTTAAGACAAACATCAACGAAATACCGGCCGAATCGCGCCCTCTAACCTCCAGCCGATCAATACTGTTTAAGACGGTGTTGATTTTTTTAAAAGTGTTTATCACCGACGGCTGCGGCTGTTTATCAGACCCGTTGAGCAATGCGTCGATTTTTTTGAGGTTATCTAATATTTCACGGCGAATGCACCAGGCGATATCCCTGAGTTTTTCTATCCTGGCGGCCATCAATTCCACTTTTTGGGCCGGTAGGCGGCCCATTTGATCCGCTAACATTTTTGCCTCGGTCTCGACAACACCGGACAGCCGTTCACCAACAGTACCCAAAAGCTCGCGTTCTTTTAAGTTCGTGTAGATGGCAAAAAAATGATCCTCGCATTTGATAGTTTGAATCTTTTGCGACAGAGATTCGATGAGGTCTTTTCCGCCCAGATAGTTCTCATCAAGGCCGGTTAAATCATTTTTGTGGCAGGTCTGACAGCCCTGGCGCTCGATGGGCTTGACCAACTCCGCCAGCCGGGCGGCACCTGGTGGGGATTCCGTCGGCCTGCTGTTTTTATAAGAAACAATGGCGGCGATGCCGCAACTCAGAATATTTGGTTGAATCGGGAAGAAAACAACGGAGCCGGGGGGCACGCCGGCCGGGCTGCGGCCGAAATATACCTCGGCTTTCAACAAATCGTGCAGGCGGTCCCAGGCGAACCAGGTTCCCTTAAAGAATATATGTGCGAGGTTTAACAGTTTTTTCTTCATTGTAGATTTCATAGAATCTTTTCCTAATCCTTTTACCTGGAAATCCGAAGCACGAAATACGAAATCCGAAACAAATAATAAATTCGAATGATTTAATGTTCAAAACTATTCAACCGAAATTTAGTCCTGTCTTATTCATTAGTTTTGATCATTAGAATTTTTGTCATTTCCGCCTGAGCCGGATTTCGAGTTTCGAAATTCAGATTTCGAATTTAAAACTTATTCCCTCTACTTTCTTCCTTTCTCCAATATAATCTGTTCGACAACTTGAATATCTTTTGGTCGATCCACGCCGATACTTTGATGTTCGGTTAAAACGACGTGAATGGGAATATTGTTTTCCAGCAACCTCAATTGCTCGAGCTTTTCGGTGACTTCGAGTCGGCTTTGATCCAGGGCCACGAATTTTTCCAGTGCCTGCATGCGAAAGGCGTATATACCGATATGGCCGTAAAATGTATCCTTTTGTGCGTCTCGATGGTAAGGAATGGGTGCCCGCGAAAAATATAATGCAGTGCCGTTTTGCGCAAACACCACCTTGACCTGATCCGGATTGGCAGCCTCCCGGTCATTAATTCGGCGTGCCAGCG